>JAZUJK010000026.1:0-26516 GCA_045642705.1 Acutalibacteraceae bacterium | reverse complement strand
TCCTTTAATTTTTGTCTTATTGAAGTGCCTTGTAAATGTCGCCTTTTTTGAGGCCAGTCTGTTTTGCTGCAGTTTTTGCAGCATCGTTTGTTGACATTCCTTTGTCTATATAGTCACGGGCTAGTTTAACTGCATCTTCTAATGTGACTTCTTCTTTTACTTCTTCCTTCGCGCCTGCAATGATGAGAACCAGTTCACCTTTGAGATTGTTGTCTGGGTAAGCCTCTACGGCAGCCGATAAGGTGGTTTTAATAACTTCCTCGTGAATTTTAGTGAGTTCTCTGACAATCGCAATTTCGCGGTCTCCGAGCGTTTCATAGAGGTCGCGGAGCGTAGCTGAGAGTTTGTGTGGTGCCTCATAGAAAATCATTGTACGGCGCTCACAGCGAATGTCGTCAAGGTGTTCACGTCTTGACTTTTTATTTACACTGAGAAAACCTTCAAAAGTGAAACGTCCATTGTCCATACCTGATATTGCAAGCGCTGTGGCAAATGCTGTAGGACCTGGTACTGATTGAACAGTGATACCATGGGCATGGCAAGACTTAACAAGTTCCATACCAGGGTCAGAAATTGCCGGCATTCCAGCATCCGATACAAGGACACAGTTTTCACCGCTAATAATTTTATTTAGTATCTCGTCTTCACGGTCATATTTGTTATGCTCGTAATAGGAGACGAGAGGTTTTTTTATGTCAAAGTGGTTAAGGAGCTTCAAGGTTACTCTTGTGTCCTCAGCAGCAATAAAGTCACAATTTTGCATTGTCTCAATTGCTCTTGGGGAAAAGTCAGAGAGGTTACCTATTGGTGTTCCCATAACATATAGTATTCCAGCCATGTCTTTCTCCTTAATCTCTGTAATCACCAATAATTTTTACTAATTCTTCTGAGTCGTTGCCGTTTTCATCTTGGATGATAAGGGGCGGCATAACTTCCATGAAAGGTTTGGAGCCTTTCTTGCCCTCTATCAAGAATAACCACGGCTGCGTGTCTGGTCGCTTTTGCACCATACGAAGGCGCTTCGGTTCGATGCCATTCGCCCTCATTGCCGATATGACGTCAGCGAGGCGCTCTGGGCGATGGCACATTACAAAACGTCCGCCGAACTGCAAAAGCTCACTCGCAGCCCGTGAGGCGTCATCTATTGTGCACATTATCTCGTGACGAGCAATCTGTTCAGGCGTCGCTTTGGAGAGAATACCTGTGCCAGCAGGCTTGTATGGTGGGTTCATCGTAACAAGATCAAAGTATCCTTTTGGAAGATCTTTTCCAATTTCTCTAAGGTCTAGTTTGAGGCCCTTTAAGTTGCTTGGATTGTTATTGAGTTCCAGAGAACGGCTGAATTGGTCAATGGCCGCTTCTTGGATGTCCACTCCGATGATTTCGTTTTCTACTCCATCACGAAGCCAAATGAATGGAATGATTCCACAACCAGTGCCGAGGTCGACACATTTGTCAGATCTCTTAGGGGAGGCAAAATTCGCAAGGAGTATTGCATCCGTTCCAAACCCATGGATAGGGGAACAGATAAGTTTTACGCCAGAGCCTAAGTCTTCCACATATTCACTTTTATTATCTAACTTTGGCATAGCTACTCCTCTTGGTAGAAAAAAGACCTGGAATTGCTTCCAGGCCCTTCTCTCGTTAAATCTAGTGTTCAATTAGCCAGCTACGATTGCTCCTGTTGGGCAAGTGTCAGCGCAAGAACCACAGTCGATGCATGTAGCAGCGTCGATTGAATAGATATCGCCTTCAGAAATAGCTTCTACAGGGCAACCATCTTTGCAAGAACCGCAAGCTACGCATGTGTCAGTAATTTTATAAGCCATGAAACATACCTCCTTTTTAAGATACTTTTATTTTAATAAGAAATTATTACAATTGCAAGTGTTTTTAGATATTTTTGAGGACCGCCTTAACGGCATCTTCTATCTCGCCATTGTTTTCAACTTCGACATCAGCAATTTCCTGATATAGAGGAAGTCTAATCTTTTGCATCTCCTTTAGAGTCTCTGGACTCTTGGACAATGGACGGTCGTCTGTTGGAAGCAAATCAACCTCACGGCGGATATAGAAAATCTTACCATTTTGATGAAGTGCAGGATAGTTGTCACGGTCGAGTACAGCGCCACCGCCGAGGGCGATAACCTTGCCACTCTGCTTGCAGGATTCAAGTATTGCGAGGTGCTCGAGGCGGCGGAATTCATCCTCACCGCGCTTGGTGATAATCTCGGCAACACTGCTGTGCTCCTGCTGCTCAATAACCTTGTCTATATCTATCATCTCACGGCCAGTGATGTCGCTGATTGCCTTGGCAATAGTAGTCTTGCCGCAACCAGGCATACCGGTGAGGATGATGTTCTGATTATCCTTGTAGAACTTCTCGATTACATCATCAACAACTGCATCAATCATTGAGCGGTTGAAGAAGATATTATATGTCTCGCGTGCCTGTGCAACGAGCATTGAGAGACCGCCAACATGCGGAATACCGAGTCTCTCAGCCTCGAGTAGGAGGGCGGTGCGAAGTGGATTGTATACAACATCGATAACGCCTGAGCAACGAGGGAAGTCCTTGAGTGAAACCAGGGACTCGAGTGTCTCTGGATACATACCAACTGGTGTTGTGTTGACAATAATCTCTGCATCGGAATGGAGACTGATTGTATCAAAGTCATTAGGCTCACCGCGTGAGATAACAACAATATTTTTAGCACCGAGATCCTCAAGTGCACAACGTGCAGCCTTGGAAGCGCCGCCCTTGCCGAGGATGATTGCCTTCTTGCCGGCAACGTCGATGCCTGATTTATAAACCATATATTTGAAACCGGCAATGTCTGTATTGTATGCGCAGAGCTTGCCTTTCTTCATAACGATTGTATTGGCAGCACCGATGCGAAGTACGTCATCGGAAATCTCCTGGCAGAAGGCCAGAACAGCTGTCTTATAAGGCATAGTAACATTGAGACCCTGGATATCTGTACGGGAGAGGAACTCCTCGAGATGTTCAGGGTCAATCTCGTGGAGCTTGTAGTCATAAGCTACTTTGCCACGGAGACCAAGTTCCTTGTGAATCTCCTCAGAATAGCTGTGGGAGAGAGTAGCGCCAAGGAGACCATATACGCCTGGCATCTGTACAACCTTGCGCTTCTGATCCTCTTGATATGCGCGGATCCAATGCTCCTGATGATCCTTGGAGAGTTCAAGTATTGAATTAAAGAGTGCAACTGCATAAGTTGAGAAGTCGCCACTCTGATTTGATACATAATTTATTATCTCGAGTTCACGAGATGTGTCCTCAACAGGCATGTTGCGCTCAACCTTGTACTCTGCAACCTGCTCGGAGAGTAACATACGTTCAAGAAATCTGGAAAGTATTTCAGTATCGAGTTTGTCCATTTGCTCGCGGATTTCATCTAAGTTTTCAACCATTTGAATTATCCTCCTCTAGCATTTCAAGTATTGTAATGGCACATACGGCCTCGATTACAGGTAGTGCACGTATGACTACTGTCGGGTCGTGGCGCCCAGAAATTTCAAGTTTTGCCTCTGTCATTGTCCTGAGATTTATTGAATCTTGGACCTTGCCAATTGATGGTGTAGGTTTCATTGCGACATTTAGCACTATTGGCATTCCATTTGATATGCCGCCGAGGATACCACCGCAGTGGTTGGTCCTCATAACAACCTTGCCGTCATCGATATAATAGGCGTCGTTTGCCTCGCTGCCTGTCATGGAGGCGAGTGCGAAACCATCGCCAAATTCCACGCCCTTAACGGCTGGAATTGCAAATAGGGCAGCGGAGAGACGGCTCTCTATGCCTTGACTCATCGGACCACCAATCCCTGCGGGCACGCCGGTTATTGTGGCTGTAATAATTCCTCCAACTGAGTCTTTTTCCGCTCTTGCCTTGTCGATGTCGCCGATTTCTTTGATATCGGCGTGCACCTCTATTCCTCGGCGCTCAAGTATCTGCATACATATGCCACCGAGTACACAAGTGGGGGCTGTCATCCGAGCGGAGAACTGTCCACCGCCTAGTGGTATCTCGCCATATTTTAGATATGCTGTATAGTCGGCATGTCCTGGGCGAGGTATATCTCTTATGGCTTCATAATCCTTGTCGTCTATATCTTTATTTTCTATGACGATATGAATAGGATTGCCATCAGTTTTATTGTCCTTTATTCCACTTTTAAAGATTGGAATATCTGGCTCGCGCCTCTGTGTAACATCTGGACCCTGTCCTGGACGGCGCCTTGCAAGGAAGGCATCGAGCACTGCCATATCAATCTCTTCACCTGCTGGGAGTCCCTCTGCTATGAGGCCTACTTCTGGGCCATGTGATGATCCAAAATATTGAATGTTATAGGACATCAATTACGCCTCCCAGTGACTCTATGTCTTGATAGAAAGTTGGATAGGATTTCTCAACTGCACGAGCTTCATTAATTATTACTGGTTCCTCGCATCTCGTTGATGCGATAGTGGCCGCCATTGCGATACGGTGGTCACCATATGTCTCTACGGTGCCACCTGTAAGTGGCTGAGGATAGACGATGAGACCATCGTCTGTGTCCTCGGCCTTGCCACCGAGAGAATTTATGAGAGCACAGACAGACATCAGTCTGTCGCTCTCCTTGAGACGGAGCCTTGCAGCTCCGGTAAATACTGTCGTTCCATCCGCAAATGCGGCCGCAATAGATAGAGCAGGGAGTAGGTCTGGCGTGTTGCCGAGATCTATCTCATATGTCTTGGCACCGAGAAGATTTTCCTTATCCTCTGCATCAACATTCCTATATCCATATTTTCCTAGAATACTTAGAATGTGTCTGTCCCTCTGTAGAGAGTTAATGTTGAGATTGCCAATTGTAATATCATTGCCGAGCAAATTCGCAACATGAAAGAATGCTGCACCTGACCAATCGCCCTCAGCACGGATGCTACGAGGGGATTTATATCTTGCAAATGGCGAGATTTTAAATGCGTCAATCTCTGGCTCTACCACTGTTATGCCATAGTCGGCGAGCGCCTCTATTGTGAGTTCCACATATCCACGTGAGAGAAGTGGAGTGGTCAGGCGTATCTCGCTGTCTGCGTCAAGCAGAGGAAGTGTGAGCAAGAGGCCTGATACATATTGCGAACTGAGGTCGCCTGTAACTTCATATATTCCAGAGCGGAGTTTTCCGCTTGTTGTAAATGGAAGTGTATCAGATGAGAAAGTGACTCCATTCGCCTCCATTGCAGTCTTGAGACTGCCAATAGGTCTCTCTGCCAAACGCTCGTTGCCATCAAATGTGACACAGTCAGCGAGCGCTGTGGCAACGGGCATTAGAAAGCGAAGCGTTGAACCACTTTCCTTGCAATCGAGCACTGGGTGCTCTGGTACAGCTGTTATAGGGGATACAGTGATACTGTTGTCCCCAAATACTATGTCTGCACCAAGTGCGATTAGACAATCAATTGTTGCTTTGACATCATTTGATAAATTGATAGGATTGATGCTTGTCTCAATAACTGTCGTAGCATCAGAGAGAGCAGCACAGATAAGAATTCTGTGTAACTCTGACTTGGAATCTATAGCATCAACTTCTCCCAATAGGCGAGAAGGTGTAAGTTTTAAAATCATTTATTTCACCCCAAGGCGAAGTATCTCTTGTAAATTCTGAATTGGAATAGTTTTAATTTCGCACTTGCCGAGAGAAACTGGGACGATGATATCAATAGAGATGCCATTTCTCTTCTTGTCAGAGAGAATGGAATTGTATAGGTCTTTGTTGGAAGTGATAGGACATGTTGTTGGAAGCCCGATAGAGGATGCGAGTGAGATGATCTTATCGGCTGTTCCAGCCTCGCTCATTCCGAGTTCCTCAGCAGCGCGTGCCATTGAGCAGATGCCGATAGATACAGCTCTGCCATGGGAGATTGAATAGCGACTGCTATGTTCTATTGCATGACCTATTGTATGACCGAGGTTGAGATAGTGACGGCTGCCCTTATCAAGTGGGTCAGAGACAACAAATGAAACCTTGGTCAAAATAGATTCTTCGATAATTTCCTCGATATGTGGACGTAAATTAAAATAGAGTGAAGCAGGGTCGTAGTTCTCCGCAACGCCCTGTAATACTTTTAGAATTCTTTCATTGCCGAGAAGAGCATATTTGAATACTTCGCCAATTCCATCTTCAAAGTTTGCTCTTGGCAATGTCTCGAGAGTCTCTATGCTGCAGATTACAGCGATAGGATCATAGAATGCACCGCATAGGTTCTTGCCTGACTGCAAATTAAGTCCTGTCTTGCCACCGATTGATGAGTCAACCATGGAGAGGAGGCTCGTTGCGATGTGCGCATATGGGATGCCACGCATATATGTCGCAGCGGCGAAACCTGTGAGGTCTCCGACAACTCCGCCTCCGAGTGAGACGAGCATATCAGAGCGTGTAATCTCGTTATCAGCTAGAAATTCGAGAACGGTATAATATGTGTTTATATTCTTGTTACCCTCGCCAGATGGGATGACATATTGAACTACATCATAGCCCACTGTCTTTAGTGAGCGTATAACATCATCCGCATAGAGAGGGGATGTATTCGTATCTGAAATAAGTGCAATTTTGCATAGTGGATGAACTGCGGAGATAATATCTCCACAGGACTTTAGTAGTCCGAGACCAATGTGGGACTGGTATGGATTTTCCGCATGAATTTTAACTACACTAGCCAATTGCCTTGTGCACCTCTTTTGCTTTTACAACTATTGATTGGAACTTTTCTGGCTTTAGTGCCTGGCTGCTGTCGCAGAGGGCATCCTCTGGCCTGTCATGTACTTCAATAATCAGTCCGTCTGCACCTGCTGCAACAGCTGCAAGTGAGAGCGGCTCTATAAGTTCATATCTGCCTGCTGGATGAGATGGATCCGCAATTACAGGAAGATGTGTAAGCGTCTTGAGTGATGGGATAGATGAGACATCAAATGTAAATCTTGTATATGTCTCAAATGTTCTAATTCCGCGTTCGCAGAGGATTACTCTCTCATTGCCTGCTGCCATGATATGTTCAGCAGAGGAGAGTACCTCCTCATAAGTTGTGCCAAAGCCACGCTTTAAGAGAATTGGCTTGTCTACCTTGCCAAGCACGTGAAGCAAGCCAAAGTTCTGCATATTCTTGGCACCAACTTGGATGATATCAATATCATCAAAAAGTGGGAGCTGAGAAGCATCAGTGATCTCTGATACGGTAGGGAGTCCATACTCCTTGCCGGCGTCAATGAGATATCTTATGCCCTCGGCTTCCAGTCCCTGGAATGTATATGGTGAGGTGCGTGGCTTGAATGCGCCACCGCGGAGCATAGTTGCTCCCGCGTCTTTTACGGCTCCGGCGATACGCATAATCTGGTCCTCTGACTCGATAGCGCAAGGACCTGCGATTATTGCGAGATTACCGTCGCCGATTTTCGTGCCACGCACGTCAATGATTGTATTTTCAGGATGATATTCTCTTGTTGTCTTGTGAAAATCAGCCATAATGAGCCTCCGACTGACTATCAAGCAATTGATAGTCTCTAATAACTCCATATCCAATTAGGAATATGAGTGCTGCGAGTCCTAAGTATAGGGCTGGGAATGCTGTGCCTACAGTGCTGGAAGGCGCAGAAGAAAATGTTATATAAAGCTGTGTTGTAAGTGAAATAAGTAGATGAAATGTGAGTGGTAAATCAATACTGTCTGTCAGGAGATAGAGAGCGAGCGTTAACACGGCAATTGCGAAAGACATCACAATATTCAAACCGAATCCCTGGAACAATCCCATAATTGTATATGCGCCAACAAGGCTCGTAGCCTCAGTGATAGTAATCTTGTGATCTGGGGTCTTCCTAAATAACATAACTCCAATTCTGCGGAAGAAGAGTTCCTCCGCCAAGACAGTTGCTACAACTGAAACTGCAAGTAGTATTAGGGACTTGTATGGAATTTTGAGGTCGAGTGGTCCGTGGTAGCAAAATACATTGAAGACAACTGGAACTATAGTGGCAAGCATAACGAGATTCGCACTGCGAGGCTCAATTTTTTGCTTGTCAAATTTCCAAAGCAGAATGTATAGAACTACAACCAATGCCACTTTTAGCGCAACGCCATAAATCCCATTTGCCAGTGCGCCCTCGAGTGTATCGCCGAGTGCGAGCAGCAATGAGAGTCCGGCGCCGCCACCAAATAAGATGGCATAGGAACGCCAAAATTCATTCTTTATCATTATTTCTCCTGCAAGAGTTTAGATACTTCTTCTACGAATGTTGAAACATCCTTGAACTGTCTATATACAGATGCGAAACGTACATAGGCAACTTCGTCGATGTCCTTGAGATGCTCCATGCAGAGCGCACCGATGCGGTCAGATGTAACCTCACGGTCGAGTGAGTTCTGAAGCTGAGACTCGATATCATTTACAGCCTCTTCAATTGTCTGGAGAGAAACAGGACGCTTCTCACAAGCGCGGAGGATACCAGCCATGAGCTTGTTGCGATCGAACTGCTCGCGTGACTTGTCCTTCTTTACAACGATAAGAGGTACACTCTCGATGATCTCATATGTTGTGAAACGCTTAGCACACTTGATGCACTCGCGGCGACGGCGGATTCTTTCGCCTTCGTCTGTTGGTCTAGAGTCGATAACTTTACTTTCTTCGAATCCACAGAATGGACATTTCATTTTCAACACACCTATCTATAGTATATTTTTTAAATAAAGTTATTAAAATTATACCATTTATAGTAGTTTACTGCAATATAAAAATAACATTGATTTATTTCGTTTTAGAAAGTATAATAGACAAGCGCTGTGGAGAGTTGTCCGAGCTGGCCTAAGGAGCACGACTGGAAATCGTGTAGATGGTTAAAGCTATCTCGAGGGTTCGAATCCCTTGCTCTCCGCCATAGAAAGACCGAGCATTTTTGCTCGGTCTTTTGTTCTTTTGCAAAGAAAAACTTTCGTAATCATTATCTTTCTCAAAGGCCATTTGTAGGGACAAACGGAGTAAAATGTCCATAGCATTTTAAAAGAGGAGATTTTATTATGGCAAGCAAAGTTTACTTTACAAGAGAGATTACACCTCAGTCTCTCATCAAGATTTATGAGGCTCTTGGCTGGACACCAAAGGGCAAGTGCGCAGTTAAGATTTCAACGGGTGAAATCTTTAACCCTAACTCACTTCAGCCTGAACTTATCTACCCACTCGTAAAGAAGGTAGGCGGTAAGCTCGTTGAGAATAACACAGCTTATGAAGGCGCTCGTCAGTTCGATGTAACACACAAGATGATGATCCAGAAGCACGGCTATAACAGAGCTGGTGGCGTAGATCTTCTTGACAGCAAGGGCGAGATTGAAATCCCTGTAACAAATGGTAAGCATCTCAAGGCTGACCTCGTTGGTGCTGGCATTCAGAATTATCAGTCATGTATCCTCTTGTCACACTTCAAGGGACATCCAATGGCTGGTTACGGCGGAGCTATCAAGAATGGCTCAATCGGTTTCGCATCACCTCGTGGTAAGGCTCGTATCCATTCTGCATCCAAGACAGACTTCCGTTTCACAGGCTGGCTTGGTGATGGTAAGTTCATTCTCCCAGGCGGAGACAAGAAATTCCAGGAGTCAATGGTAGAGGCTACATCAGCTGTATTTGATTATTTCGGCAGAGAGAATGTCATCTGCATCAATGTTATGAATAATCTCTCAGTTGACTGTGACTGCTTCCCATTCCCAGCAGCACCTAAGATGTCTGACTATGGTATCTTCGCATCAGCTGATCCAGTTGCTTGTGACCAGGCATGTCTCGATGTTATCTGGGCTCAGAAGGATGCTGGCGGCGCAGATCTTGTTAAGAGAATCACCAATCGTGGTGGTCTTCGCCAGACAGAGTACGGCGCAGAATTTGGCCTTGGTACTAAGGATTACGAAGTTATCGACCTCGATAAATAATTAAATTTTTACAGTCCCGGTTTCTAATTTGAAACTGGGACTGTTTTTTAATGCCAAAATATTCTATAATATCCATTACGCTGTATTAGGAGAGAGATATTTGAAAGATAACGAACTCTTGTTTCTGGGCTCAGGTGCAGCAGATTGGACCTATAATGCAAGGCTATATAAGCTCTATTTCAGACGCAATTGCGCCTTGCTTCTCAATGGTGATTTGCTAATCGACTGTGGCCCACATATATATGATTTTGCCGATAAAAATGGCATGCCACATCTATATGATAATGTGACACATGTCCTGATTTCACATGGACATCCAGATCATTTTAATATTGAAAATATTGAGAAATTACCAAGGAATATTACTGTTGGTTGTGAGGATTCTATCTATCTAAAAATTAGACATCTTCCGTTCTCTCATATTGACTTACCGCTTCATACAGCAGTGAAATTTGGTGACTATACAGTCACCTCAGTTCTTGCCAATCATGGCTCAACTTATAACTTCATAATTGAGACAGGGGATGGCAAGAAAATCTTCTATGGACTGGACAGTGGACCATTTATTTCGTCCACCTGGGAAGAACTAAAAAAGCATAAATTTGATATCATGATTCTCGACTGCACAGAGGGCAAAATGCCTAATACAGAAGGCTTTGGCCACAACAGCGTGGACATGGTTGATAAACAGATTAGAGAAATTAAAGAGAATGGAATGCTGACAGAGAATGGAATTATTGTGGCATCTCATTTCTCTAGAAAATCTATGCCGGGGCCTAAAAAAACAGAGAAAATTGTGCGTGAAATTGGTGCTGTTGCGGCCTATGACGGTATGAAAATAAACTTCTAAGGAGTCTTATCATGAAGACAGAAATTAGACAGGAAATGGTTGACCTCGCACGTGTCGCTGACAAGCTGACACAGGCCATCCAGATAAGGACCATTGCCAAGGTCGATGAGGATGAAATCGACTGGTCCACATTTGATGAATTTCATAAATTTTTAAGCGAGAAATTCCCACTCGTACATAAGACATTAAAGCGCGAGGTTATCGCTCGTGCCGACCTCGTATATATCTGGGAAGGCACGGATAAAAACCTCGCTCCAATAGCCTTCCTTGCCCATCAGGACGTTGTTCCTGTAACCGAGGGTACCGAGGGTGACTGGACTCATCCTGCATGGGAAGGCTATAACGATGGCGAGTATATCTGGGGCCGTGGAGCCATAGATATGAAGAACCAGCTTATAGCTGTCATGGAGAGCGTTGAGACACTTCTCGAGGAGGGCTTTACTCCTCGTCGCTCGGTATATCTCTGCTTTGGCCACAATGAGGAGATTATGTCTGAGAAGAACAGTGGTGCCAAGAATATTGTCGCTTGGTTACAGGACAAGGGAATACGCTTTGATTCAGTAATTGATGAGGGCGGCGCAATGTTCCCATTCAAGGTTCCAGGAATTCTCGACATGGTGCTCGTTGGCGTAGGTATAGGCGAGAAGGGCTATGCTGATTACAAAGTAACAGTCAAGGGACGTGGCGGTCACTCCGCTGCACCACCAGATCATTCTGCAATCGGTGAACTCGCAGTCAAGATTCAGAATCTCGAGAAGCATCCATTCCCAGCAGAGATGCCTGACTATTTCCTCGAGCTTATCGTATCAGTATGCGAGCGCCTCACATTCCCATTGTCACTTCTTGCAAAAGTTGTACCAGCACTGAAACCTGTTATCACATTTGCAATGACCAAGATTCCACAGGGCGCAACATTTATTCGTACATGTCAAGCAGTTACAATGTGTGAGGGTTCTCCTGCATCAAATGTCCTTCCACAGCGCGCATCCGCAACCATCAATTTCCGTCTCGTTCAGGGCACAACACTCAGCGATATCGAGGCCAAGATTGATAGGTACATGGGTGGCAAGAATGTAGAGGTAGAGCGCCTCGAGGGACGCGAGCCTAAACCTCTTTCACCATCGGATTCACGTGCTTTTAAGACCATCAAGAAATTGATGGAGGAGTCGGATAAGCGCTCAATTGTTACACCATTCCTTGTAATGGGTGGAACAGATTCTTATCACTATCAGGATATATGTGAAAATGTATATCGCTTCAGTCCATATGATGTATCGGTTGATATTATGATGTCAGCTCACTCCACGGATGAGCGCATCCCAGTGAAGTCACTGGGCGAGGGTGTCGCTTTCTTTAAGCGCTACATCCGTATCATGACAGCAGAATAAAAAATAAGGCTTCAGTCGCTTGACTGAAGCCTTTCTTTATTCTGCTATTTTGTATTCCTTGAAGGATTTGATATCCTTTTCAACATTGTTCGGGTAATACTTTGCCCAGAACTCATCGTCCTCTGAGAGGCAGAAATAGTTGAAATGGAGAGTGCCACCATACATGCGCTTGGCAACTACACTATCAATCTCAGGATCAAAGATGTACTTCTCACCATCGATAACAATGATTGCCCATGTGTGCTGACCTGAACCGCTAAATGCACCGCCTATACAGTAGGACTCGAAACCAAGTGCACGGGTGAGGGTCATAAAGCATGCTGAGTACTCTGTACAAGTGCCATGACCTGTCTTTAAAAATCCTTCTGTGCGTCCAACCATCTGACGGTCATAATATGACTTGTATTTCGTGGTAGGGGCAATAAAAGATGTCTGGTAGAAGAAATTTTGGTGGATATATTGATAGATTGAGCAGACTTTCTCATAGTTCGACATTGAACTATTAGTTGTAAGAGAGAGGATTCTCTCAACCTCTTTATCCACGTATTCCTCACCAGTAGTCATAGGATGAAGCTCTACAGAATTGAGAAGAGCCTCTTCACGTGTACCATATTTAACCACATTGTTAGGATTTATTTTGTCCTTAGTTGCAGCCGTTTTTTCAATAGCCTGTGATATGGAAGGAATGTCCTTCTTTACCACTGTTTCAGGTGCTGGAGCCTCTTGCGCTGAAAAGCTTGTATAAGCATTCATCATTGTGATGAGGGATAGCGCGGTCGCAGCAAGCCTTACATTTAAAATGCCGATAAAAACACCGCCTATAAGTTTCTGTAACAATTTGTAACCGATTTGTTACTTTTGCATTATATACCAGAAAATAAGCAATTTGCAACTATTTTTTATGTTTTCCATATTAGAATTGTATTAATTAAAAATAAATGATAAAATATTTCTATTGTTTTATGTGGGAAAGGGGCGTGTCAACTTGAAAAAGTACAACTGTCCCAATTGTTCAGCAGAACTCTATTGGGACGCCGCAGCAAATGCCCTGAAATGTGAATATTGTGAAAAGGAATTTCAGCCGGAGGAGCTGGATGCTCTCGGGGAGAGCGCAAGTGCTCCTGCTCCGACGGGTACTGAGCAGGTTTCACGCGAGACAACGAGTCAGGATCGAGCATCAGATGACTCGACCAAGATTGACACATCTGACCTCGTTGTATATTCGTGTAAAAACTGCGGTGCGGAGGTAATCACCTCGAGGAGCACGGTCGCTACGACCTGTGCTTTCTGTGGAAGAGCAATCTCCCTGACAGACAAGATGGTCGGTAACTTTGCACCGGAATATATCATTCCTTTTGCTATAACAGAAGACGAGGCCAAGCGAATTTATAAGAATTATGTTGGCCATGGAATTCTCTCGCCGAGCAAGTTTCGCAGTAGCAGTCAGCTCAAGAAGCAGAAGGGAATCTATGCTCCATTTTGGCTACATTCCTACTCTGAGGATGCAACCCTCGTCGTACATGGTGAGAATCTCTTCTCACACAGACGCGGTGATGACAAGGTTATTGAGCACCATATGTTTGATGTAAACATGAATGTTGAGGGTGATTTCAAGAGTATACCAGCAGATGGACTCAAGAATCTCGATAATAACCTCATGGCAGCAATCGAGCCTTTTGATTATACTAAACTCTCAGATTTTAGCCCGGCTTATATGGCTGGCTTCTATGCTGAGGAATATGATGAGAATGCAGATGAAACTCTGGGCCGTGTTATGGAGCGTTCCAAGAATGCTATCGAAACAGAGGCTGCGCTAGAGGCTGGACCTTATGAGACTAAAATGGTTGTATCCTATGCATCCAATTTAAAGAACAAGATTACGAAGTATGCAATGCTTCCAATCTGGATGTTCAATGTCACATATGGCGGCAAGGACTATCAGATAGCAGTAAATGGTGAGACAGGTAAGGTGGCAGGTAAGCTCCCAATAAGTGCTTTGAAACTTATTGGAGCTGGTGCTGGAACCTTCCTTGGCACCCAGCTCCTGGCAATTGTTGTCAGGTTGTTTATGTAGGGGGTGCGACTATGAAATTTAGAAGATTAATCGTACTTATCCTTACAGTTGCAATGCTACTTGGCTTCTCAGTCATGGCTTTCGCTGAGACATATTCATATGACTATCTCACTGATAGATATGGACAGACTATAAATCCTGCTTATCCGGATGTATATGACCTCGGCGATTATCTTGATGACAGCGAAGAGGCTGAACTCTCTAGAATCGCATCTTTGCAGAGTAGCAATTATTGTATCGGAATTCATTTCCTTGTATTTCCTGATGCACTAGGCAAATCAACAGAAACATTTACGGATGATTTCTATGATTTCTATATAGCACATGGTGGCGAGAATGGACTTCTTATCGCAATCGACTATGACAATCGCCAGGTATTTATTAATACAGAGGGCGTTTGCATAGCAGAGATAGATGATGAAGAGATTGATAGTATTCTCGATGCCACTTATTCCTATGTATCATCTGGAAATCATATGGGATTTTTCACAGAGACACTTGAACGTTGTCTCTATGCATACAGCGGAGACTCATATGTGCCATTTGACTATGGCAATGATATAGGAGTTATTGCAGTTGAGAAGAATCCTCTTATTCCAACTATGGAATCACTTATCGTATCAGCTGTTGCAACCGTTTTTGTGGTAGTAGTTTTACTACTTGTACACAACAAGAATAATAGGGCACCATCCGCTGAAACATATATGGGTGGAGGCCTAGCAGTTAAGAAAAAGAATGTAATACCGCTGGGCGTTAGAACAGAGGTAATACATGATTTCTATAAGCAAGAATCATCAGGCGGTGGAGGCTCTTCACACATGAGCGGTGGAGGCGTATCACACGGTGGCGGTGGCCACGGATTTTAATAGTAAACAGAAAAGGAGACTTATATTATGGGACTTTTAAAACTCGCAGCTTCAGCACTTAACACAGTAGGAGATGCTGGCGTACAGGGTATCGCTGGTGCAGCCGCATCTGCAGCATGGAAGGAATACTTCCAGAGCGGTGATATGTCAAACGGCATCATCATGAAGAGCGCAGAGAAGATCATCACAGCTGGTGGTAAGAATACCAAGGCTGATGACAATCTTATCTCATCTGGCTCAGGCATTGACATTCAGGAAGGTCAGGCAATGATCTTCGTTGAAAACGGACAGATTGTAGAGTTCTGCGCAGAGCCAGGACGCTATACATATACATCAGAGACAGCTCCTTCTTTCATCCCTGGTGAGGGACAGACTTTTGGCGATGCACTAAAGGGCATTGGCAAGGAGATTCTTCAGCAGTTTGAAGCAGGCGGACAGCGCTTCACAAGCCAGAGAGTTTATTTCATCAACCTCTGTGAACTTATCGCTGCTCCTGTAAAATGGGGTTGCGGAGATATCGCTTTCCATCACACAGGTGCTATGGGTGAGCAGCTCGACATCACAATCAAGGGCAATGGACAGGTAACACTCAAGGTTTCTGATCCACTCAAGTTCTATCAGAATATCGGTGCTCAGTATGTTGGCACAGATGCACCTGTTGCTATCTCTATTGAGGATGCAGAGATTATCTCTAACTTAAAGTCAGGTATTCTTGACAAGATTGGCGTTGCAATTTCTACACTCGGTACAACAGCTCCTGTTGCTTATACAGCAATCGGTGCTCACAGCGCTGAGGTTGCAAGCCTTATCAATACAAATCTCAGCCAGGAGTGGGCAGGTACACGTGGCTTTGAGGTTGTAACATTCACAGTAAATGGTGCTTTCGTTCCATCAGATGAGGATAAGGAAGCTATCAAAGAGATGCAGAGAGCATTCAATATGGGTGCCAATACAAACGCTGCAAATTATGACGTTCAGAAGACAATGGCAGAAGGCGTTAAGGCTGCTGGAGAAAACGGCGGCACAGCAGGCGTTATGGGCGTAGGCCTTGGCATGGGTGCAATCGGTGGCGCTGGTCTCGGCCAGATGACTAACCAGAATCCTGCACCTGCTGCACCTGCAGCTGGCGCTTGGAAGTGTGAATGCGGTGCCGACAACAGCGGTAACTTCTGCACAAATTGTGGCAAGGCAAAGCCTGCTCCAGCAGCTGGCGGCTTCTGCCCACAGTGTGGAACAGCTATCACTCCTGGTGCTAAATTCTGCACAAACTGCGGTAAGCAACTTTAATTAAATATCCCAAGGGAGATGACAAAATGCTTCTTGTTATCGATGCGGGAAACACGCACATTGCTATCGGTGTCTATAAGGGCGAGGACCTAATGCTCGTGTCCCGACTTGCAACCGATCGTACCCTTACTGAGGATCGGTTCGCTATTGACGTTACAAGTATTTTAAGCATCAACGGAATTGACATTAATTGTTTCAGCGGAGCTGTTATCAGCTCCGTTGTACCTGAGATTACGCGCGCACTGTCGAAAGGCGTGACCATGGTCACAGGTTGTAAACCAATCATTTTGGGACCTGGTGTCAAGACCGGACTAAATATAAAACTGGATAATCCGGCAGAACTCGGTGCGGACCTCGCAGCGACTGCTGTCGGTGCACTTAAACAATATGAACTACCATGCGTTATTCTGGACCTCGGAACTGCCACTAAGGTGACAATTCTTGACGAGGACGGAGCGTTCCTTGGCGGTGCGATTGCGCCTGGTGTTCAGATATCTCTTGATGCGCTTGCAAATGGCGCATCTCAGCTCTCATCTATCGCAATCAGCACGCCACGCAAGGTCATTGGCACGAATACTCCAGAATGTATCCGTGCGGGGCTCGTCCTCGGTACGGCAGACATGCTCGACGGCCTGTGCGACAGGATGGAAGCAGAGCTCGGCAAAGAAATCAAGACATTTGTCGCAACAGGCGGCCTCTGCCGTGTTGTTGTCAAGAATTGTCGACACAAGATAATAGTGAACGAAGAGCTTCTACTAGAAGGCCTCCGCGAAGTTTATCTGCGCAACACTTAGAAAAACTTCCTTGTTTTTCTATTTAAAAGAATATAAAATGGTTAATGTTAGTTTTTTAATGTCTAGGAGGCAATTTTTATTATGAGCATTAAAAGAACAGATTTCACATTTACATCATCAACTGGAGATATTGAAATCCATGCAGCAAAGTGGATTCCAGATGGCGATATCAAAGCTATCTTTCAGATTACACACGGAATGGCAGAACATATTGAGCGTTATGTAGGTTTTGCAGAGTTCCTAGCACAGGCTGGCTATGCTGTTTATGCACATGATCATATCGGTCATGGTGCTTCAATAAATGACAAGTATATTGCTGGTTACTTTGGTCAGGACAATGCAGAGGGAGCAGTATTCGCAGATGACTGCGCAGCACTCACTGCCATTGCCAAGTCAGAATATCCAGGAAAGCCAGTAATCTTCTTTGGTCATTCCATGGGTTCATTTGTCGCAAGACGCTATGGCGCTCTCTATGGAGAGGGAATTGACGGTCTTATCATCTGTGGTACAGGTGGTCCTAATCCTGCAGCTCCAATCGCTATCGCTATTGCAACTCTGATGGGCAAAATTAAGGGCGTCAAGGCTCCTGGTAATCTCATCAACAATCTCGCTTTTGGTGCTTATAACAATAAGACAGACAAGCGCACAGCTTTCGATTGGCTCACTAAGGATACAGCAATTGTTGACAAGTATATTGCAGATCCACTCTGTGGCTTCGTATTTAGTTATCAGGGCTTCCGTGATATGCTCACATTGCTCAAGTTTATCAATACAAAAGAGTGCTATGATAACACTCCAGCGAAACTCCCTATACTCCTTGTTGCTGGTGCAGATGATCCAGTAGGCGAGTATACTAAGGGCGTTATCACAACTAAGAAGAACTATGCTAAGGGCAAGCGCCCAGTTACATGCATTTTCTATGACGGTGACCGTCATGAAATTCTCAATGAATTTGATAAGGATGCTGTTATGGCAGATATCCTTGAATGGGCAGATTGCGTAATTTCTAAATAAAACTTTTATTAGGGGAATTATATGAGTAGACAAGACAGTGATATTGTACTTAAGACCAAACTCTTTGGTTTCGACAAGAAAACTACAATGGATTACATTGAAAAAATCGAGCTCGAGAACGAGGGACTGAAGCGTCAGATTCAAGATGTTTCGGCCAAGCAGAATGCGCTCCAAAAGGAGAATGCTATGCTCCGTTCCAAGATTGAAATATTCAATGAGACTCTTGAAAAGGCTTCAGTTATGAGAACTGAGCCAGAGGAAGAGCCATATATTCAGGATGTTAAGCATTTCGCAAGTGACCGCATGCCAGTGCCAGAGATTGTCAATAATAACAATCCATCTGTTAATACTCGCATGACTTTTGAGGACCTCTCAGTTGAGCCTGACTTCGAGATGCCTTATGCAAGTGTTGGAAATATGCATAAGAACGATCCTGAACCAGCTCCTGCTCCACAGAAGCATGTTGTAACATCCAAGAAACCAGTTGTCACTAAAAAAGGTGGCAAGACATATATATCCAGTAAGAAGAAGTAATTATGGCTGATATACGTCTTGATACAAGCGAGCTCCGAGAAAGGGCAAGAGAACTAAAAATTGGTGATCGAGTACTTCTCTCGGGCACGGTTTATACCGCGCGTGATGCCGCACACAAGAAATTTATGACACTCCTCGACAATGGCGAGGAGTTGCCTTTTAATATCGATGGCGCATGTATCTATTACTGCGGCCCAACGCCTACGCCAGATGGCCTTCCAATCGGTAGCGCAGGTCCAACTACCTCCGGTAGAATGGACCCTTATACGCCGAGGCTCCTAGATCTCGGCCTCTCCGCTATGATCGGAAAGGGTGTCCGCAGTGATGAAGTTGTCGACGCCATCGTTCGTAATTCTGCGGTCTACTTTGTCGCAATAGGAGGCGCTGGAGCCCTCTATGCGCGCTGCGTAGACTCACTCGATGTCATCGCATTCCCCGAGCTCGGCTGCGAGTCAGTCAAGCGCATAAACATCGTAGATATGCCACTTATCGTGGCTGTCGACAGCAATGGAAATTCATTATTTAAATAAAAAAGACAGCCGATGATTGGCTGTCTTTTTTTAATAACATAACACCCGCCGAGCCGGGGTCTTAGGATCAGTAACCTGCAGTCAAAAGCAGGTGGGTGCCTCCGTTTGCTACCGTGCTACCAACGTCCCATTGCTGGGGAGGTCTGCACTCCACATTCGAGTAAAGCTCCCGTTTTAAAAAGTGTTGGGTTAGTGTTCTAAGAGAATCGCACCCGGCAGGCTTTAAACTATTCTTCGTCCTCGCCAACAAGGAAAGGATACTTTTTCTTGATACGCTCGAACATAATGTCACCGATTTCAAGGAGGTCTTCCTCACTCTCAATCTGCTGGAGATATGTCTCTCCATCCTCATCCTCAACTACTTCGAGAACGAATAGTTCGTCGTCTCCATCGAGGACTTCCTCAGCCTCATCATAAACAGGGAGAAGTGCTACATAGCGCTTACCATCGTCAGTTTCGATGCGATCGAGCTCTTCAAACATATGCTCGTTGCCGTCGTCATCTGATACGGAAATTATATCAGGATTATATTCTTGTTCTGTCATATGAAAAACTCCTAAATGTGTTTAAATTTCTTGATTTAATTCTAATATTAGCATTTATAAAAGTCAAATATTATGGTAAAATTAGGTATAAATTATTACAAGTTTTTGGTGAGAAAATGAGTGAACAAATCGACTTTTCAACATTTATGAATAGCGAGAAAGATGAAGCCCGGGCACGTGCAGAATATCTGCGTAAAACCCTGGCTTATCACAGTGACCGCTATTATAACAATGATGACCCAGAAATTGAAGATTTTGAGTATGATGCGCTTCAAAATGAGTTAAAGGCTATTGAGGCGAAATATCCTGATCTCATTACCCCTGATTCACCGACACAAAAGGTCGGAGGCAGGGCTAAAACCAGTCTATTTACACCTGTTACTCATACAGTTAGAATGGAGAGTCTCCAGGATGCATTCTCATTCGCTGAACTCGATGATTTCGGTGCTAGAACAAGTGGTAAAAACTACGTAGTAGAGCCTAAAATTGACGGTTTGTCCGTTTCTCTTGAGTATGTAAATGGCGTCTTTACACGCGGCTCGACGAGAGGCGACGGAGACGTAGGTGAGGATATTACAGAGAACCTTAGAACCATCAAATCAATACCGATGACACTAAACGAAAAGGTGCCATTTATCGAGGTACGTGGCGAAGTATATATGCCGCGTGATGTCTTCCTACAACTTGTTGCAAAACAGGAACTAAATGACGAGAAACCTTTCAAGAATCCTCGTAATGCTGCGGCCGGTTCACTTCGCCAAAAGGACCCTAAAATTACGGCGAGCCGCGCCCTTGATATATTCATTTTCAACATCCAGCAAATCGATGGAGACTATGATGCAACTGAGCACAAGGAATCACTTGATTATCTGAGCGAACTAGGTTTCAAAACTGTTCCATTTTACACACCTTGCGCAGATATCAAGGCCGCTGAGGATGAGATTTCTCGCATAGGAGAAATCCGCTATACATTGCCTTTTGACATCGATGGCGCAGTAATAAAAGTTAACGATTTTGCCTATCGTGAGGAACTTGGTTCAACATCCAAATTCCCTAAATGGGCAATTGCATATAAGTATCCGCCAGAGGAGAAAGAGACCAAGATTATTGACATTTCTATCCAGGTTGGCAGAACTGGTGTTCTTACTCCTGTTGCGGAATTTGAGCCTGTTTTCGTAGCTGGTTCAACAATTGCAAAAGCGACTTTACACAACCAGGATTTCATAACAGAAAAGGGAATCCATATCGGCGATACAATCAAGATTCGCAAGGCTGGAGATATCATTCCAGAGGTTGTATCTGTTGTAAAACATGAGAGCAATACAGAACCATATTTTATTCCAAATGTGTGCCCATCATGTGGCGCTCTCGTATATAGGGAAGAGGACGAAGCAGCTATTCGATGCACCAATCCCGAGTGCCCAGCACAGCTCCTTCGTAACCTGATTCACTTCTGTTCCAAGCCTGCAATGGACATTGAGGGACTGGGTGATTCTGTCGTTGAACTTCTCGTAAATGAGGGCCTTGTTCACACGGTTGCAGATATCTATGATTTGCAGCCAAGTGATATTGCAAGCCTCGATAGAATGGGTGAGAAATCAGCTCTTAATCTCATTGAAGCAATTGAAAAATCCAAGAGCAATGATCTCTCAAAACTCATCTCTGCTTTTGGCATTCGCCATGTTGGTGAAAAGGCAGCAAAACTCCTATCTGAGCACTTTGGCACCATGGATGCAATCCTCGGTGCATCAGTTATAGACGTGCTCGAGATAGAGGGATTTGGCCGCATTATGGGCGAGTCAGTTGTTGAATTTTTCAGCAAGCCAGAGACGGAGCATATGATTGAGAGACTCCGCTTCCATGGCGTAAATATGGAGAGCCAGAAACAGGTCATTGATGACCGTTTCGCCGGCAAGACTTTCGTTCTCACCGGTACTCTTCCAACATATACTCGCCAGGAAGCAGGCGCTATTATTGAACAATATGGCGGCAAAGTATCCGGCTCCGTCTCCAAGAAGACGGACTATGTTCTCGCCGGAGCAGAGGCCGGCTCCAAGCTTGCGAAAGCCGAGGCGCTCGGGGTCACCGTCATAGACGAGGCGACATTCCTGGATATGATAAAATAGCATGACTACGCATAAAAACAACCCACTTAATCATTCCGATTAAGTGGGTTTCTTTTTATCTTATGCGTATCTTACATATCCAGTTCCATCTGAGCGCCCTTGGCTTTTGAGAGGTTCTCTGTATGCTTGTCGAGGAGTGTCTGAATCTTGTCCATAGGGTCGAGGAGGTTGGAGATTGAGATGTCGTGGTTGATTGTATCAATGAGAATTGCAAGATACTTGGACATATCAACCTCTGTATACCACTCGCGACTTGCGAGCTCAGGTGTTCTGTAAACGAGGTTAGTTGTAAGAATTCTCTCGATGTTGCCACTCTTATAAGCTTCATCGAAAATCTCAAGACCGTTGCAGAATAGTCCGAAGCATGTGCATACATAGATGCGGTTAGCACCGAGGCCCTTGAGCTTGGCTGCTACTTCGAGCATTGATTCGCCAGATGAGATCATATCGTCAACAACGATGACATCTTTTCCTTCGATATTGGAACCGAGGAACTCATGAGCAAGGATTGGGTTACGGCCATCTACGATTCTAGAGTAGTCACGACGCTTGTAGAACATTCCGATTTCGATACCGAGGACTGTTGCATAGTGAATTGCACGTCCCATACCGCCTTCATCAGGGGATACAATCATGATGTTCTCAGGGCTGAAGTTGATATCAGGTGATGTACGGATAAGCGCCTTGATCATTTGATAAATTGGGGAGATGTTTTCAAAACCATTAAGAGGAATAGAGTTCTGTACACGAGGGTCGTGTGCGTCAAAGGTAAGAACACTGTCAACGCCCATAGCTACGAGCTCCTGGAGAGCCATTGCACAGTCGAGAGACTCACGTGATGAGCGCTTGTGCTGGCGTCCTTCGTAGAGCATAGGCATAACTACAGTGATTCTGTGAGCTTTACCGCCGATTGCTGAGATAATTCTCTTCAAATTGGAGAAGTGATCATCTGGACTCATTGGAACTTCCATGCCGTACATCTTGTAAGTTACGCCATAGTTGAACGGATCCATGATGATGAAGATGTCGTAACCGCGGACCGTGCCGTTGATTACGGCTTTGCCTTCGCCAGAGCCGAAGCGTGCGCACTTAGTATCGATGATATAAGAGTCTTTGGCATAGCCCTCGATTTTAAGTGCAGAATTCTTCAAAGTATTGTTCTCAGCACGCCACTTTGAGATGTAATAGTTTACTTTCTCAGCAAGTTCTTCGCAGCCTGGAAGTGCGATAATACCGAGCTTTCCGACAGGAATAGTGGTATATTCTGAGCTCTCAGGTAGGTCGAAAGAAATTTCCTCTGATAACATAGTAAAGCCCCCCAATGTTAAATTTAAAGTAATTACAAAAATATTCTAACATAACAGTATATTTTCGGCAACGAAAAATACCATTTCAAAACTACCAAAAATTGAGGGGATATAGGGGCAAAAATTGGTGCTTATAATTACGTTAAAAAGTTAACAAATTATACAGACATTTTTCTCGTTCATTTAGTTGAAAATGGAATTTACCCTTGTTATAATATAAAAGTTAACACGTGCACGTACGCGTATTAATATGTAAAATATCGTTATTAATATGCGCATAGCATTAAACCGTTACACAAGAAAGGGTGATTTGGGAAAATGGCTTCAGAAATGATTAACCAGGTCCTTGATGCAGAGAAAACTGCTGCTGACAAGGAAGCTGCTGCAAGAGCTAAGGCTGCTGACATAGTCAAAGCTGCAGAAGCAGAAGCAAAAGCTACTGCTGAAGCCGGTAAGGTTGCTGCAGCAAAAGAGAAAGAGCAGATTATTGCAACGGCACAAAAGAAGGCAGATGAAATTTACGCCGATGCAAGATCGCTTGCTGCGCAGAAGAAAGATGCACTTCTCAAAAAGAGTGATGAGAAGATGGATGAATCTATCGCAGCAGTAATCAAGCACATTATTCCATAATGAATTTGTTATGGAAACAAATTTAATAAGGAGGTGTTTCTTGAATGGCGATTTTGAAGATGAAGCGTATGGAACTTCTCGCAATGCTCGGCGATAGTAAGGCTATCTTAGACCTTATCCAGCAGAGCGGATGCGTACAAGTTCTTGACTGCCAAGAGGAGGAGAACTCATTTTACAAGCTCTCAACTACAGCATCAGTTAACCAGTTTGTAAAATTCAAGACCGCGGCTGAAAGTGCTCTCAGTGTCCTCGACACTTATGCACCTAAGAAGGGCGGATTGCTTGACTCATTCGCACCACGTCCAGACCTTACAATCAGTGAATACTTTGCTAAGGCTCAGGATGCAGATGCAACACTAAGTAAATGCTACGCAGTAAATGCGCTTTACAAAGAGATACAAGAAGCTAGAACTGAGATTATCCGTTCTCAGACTGCTATCGACCAGGTTATGCCTTGGGCCAACCTTGATATCCCATCTTCTTACAAGGGTACACAGTTTACTTCCTGCTTTATCGGAAGTATAGGTGAGCCTATCACAGAAGAGGAAATCAATGCGAAACTCGCAGCGGCTGTACCAGAGGTAGACTTCAAGGTTGAGACAGTTCTGGCTGATAAGAATCAGACTTGTCTTGTAGCTATTTGCCATAAAGAGAATGCTCAGGATTTCGAGCAGGCACTACGTTCCATTGGTTTCGTAGCACCATCGGATCCTACCAAGCACGAGCCACAGGTTCGTATTAAGCGCTTGGAAGCACAAATTGAAAAGTGCAATGAGAAAATCGCTGAGAATGAAGAAAATATCAAGACATACGCCGAGTTCCGTGGCGACATGGAATTTGTTGTTGATTATTTCACTCTCAGAGCAGAAAAATATCAAGCACTCGACAAAATCTCGATGAGCGACAACATTTTCGTACTCACTGGTTATATACCAGAAATTTACGTAGAGGGACTTACCAAGAAACTCGAAAGTCTCTTTGATGTCGCAATCTCCATCACTGATCCAGATCCAGAGACAGAGGACGTTCCTGTTCTTCTCGACAATGGTAAGATTGGTCAGACAATGGAGTCTATTACTAAGATGTACGCATTGCCAACACATCACGACATCGACCCTAACAAGTTAATGGCTATTTTCTATTATTTCTTGTTTGGTATCATGCTCGGTGATGCAGGCTACGGTATTTTGATGGTTATCGCATGTCTTGTTGTTAAGTTCAAGTTCAGACTTGAGCCAGCAAAGGCTGCAACTGTTAACTACGGTTTGCTCTGTGGTATTGGTACTACTTTCTGGGGTATTGTTCTTAATGGTTGGTTCGGAGATCTTCCAGCTTACCTTGCTAACGGTCTTAAGGCCGGCGGAGCAAACCCAATGTCTAAGGTTGCTTTCTTTGAAGCCATGGAAACTGGTGCTTCAACTACAGTATTCCTTATGATTTGTTTAATGATTGGTATTATTCACCTTTCATTTGGTATTTTTATCAACTTGTACAACATGTGGAGACACGGCAACAAGTTGGAAGCAATAGTTGAGAACATTCCATTGTTCTTAATTATGGTTGGCTTCTTACCACTTATCGATAGCCAGATTTCTGGTCCAGCACTCCGTGAGTATGCACAGGACCCAACCATTACACATGGTGCAATGCAGGCTGTCGCAAGAGGTCTTGTTAATTTCTTTGATACATGCTCAAGTCCACTTTATATCGTTCTTGCAGCTGGTGCTGTAGGCGTTATCATTGGACCTGTTATCATTGGAATCAAAGATAAGAAACCAATCGGAAAAATTATCGGTGGTTTCGGATCAGGCTTATATGCACTTTATAATGCTGCATCTGGAACACTAGGTGATATTCTTTCATACGCACGTCTTTTGGCACTTGGTCTCTGCACAGGTATCATCGCTTCAGTTATTAACCAACTCGCAGCAATGCCTGGCAATCCAATCATGTTCGTAATAATCTTCTTGTTCGGTCACGTTGTAAACATGGCTATCAACTTGATTGGTACTTACGTTCATACCAACAGACTTCAGTATGTTGAGTTATTTGCAAAATTCTACGAAGGCGGCGGACGTACATTCGAGCCTTTGTCAGTAAAATCACAGTCATTTAAATTCAAGGAGGAAAATTAATTATGTTTGCTATAGTAGAAGCATTTGGTCCACAGGCACTCGCAGTTTTAGGAGCTGCTCTTGCAGCAATTATCGCAGGTATGGGTTCAGCTAAGGGCGTAGGTATCGTAGGTGAAGCCGCTGCCGGCGTTGTTTCAGAAGATCCAGGTTTGTTCGGTAAAGTTCTTATTCTTGAAATCCTTCCAGGTACACAGGGACTCTATGGTCTCCTTGCTGCTATCATGGTACTTAACAACATCTCACCTGACCTTACATTCGTTCAGGGCGCAGGTCTTCTTTTCGCATCTCTTCCAATCGCTATCGTTGGTTACTTCTCAGGTAAGTCACAGGGCCGCGTTGCAGCTGCTGGTTGCTCACTCGTAGCAAAGAAGCCTGATCAGAACGGTAAGGGTATCATCTTCGCAGCTATGGTTGAGACATACGCTATCCTTGCACTTCTTATCTCTATCCTTCTCATCAACAAG
>JAZUJK010000025.1:0-57873 GCA_045642705.1 Acutalibacteraceae bacterium | reverse complement strand
GCTTGTTTGATGTATATGTTGTCCCTGTATGGGCTCTCTGTTTCTTCGTTGAGACCGTAAAGACGGTTGATGACTTTTTGAAGGTCAGCGGGGATATAATCCGCTGACTGTGCAACCAGTTCAACCGGTATGCCATAGTAGGCCTCCGCCATTGCGCCAGCGATGGCAGCGAGCGTGTCAGTGTCGCCACCAAGTGAGACAGCATTGCGGACAACGTCCTCGTAGCTGTCGCCTTCAAAGAAGCTGACGAGCGCTTTTGGCATGCTGTCTTGGCATGACTCTATGTGCTCATGTTTAGTGCGTAGTTCGTCCACTGTTGTGTTAAGGTCGTAGTCATAGTGTTCTTTGACATATTCTCTGATGTTTTCTTTGTCGAGTCCTGTCCTTGCGAGGAAGATTACCTCAGCTGTACAGGTCGCACCTTTTATTCCTTCTGGATGATTGTGTGTGACCTCAGCTGTGGCTCTGGCAACTTCTGTTGTTCTCTCAAGTGAGTCATACAACCAGCCGGCAGCAGATACGCGCATGGCTGAACCGTTGCCATAGCTTCCATATGGCTTTCTTTCCTTAGTATGGAAAAGCCATGTATAGAAGCGGCCACCGTAGCCAGCGTTTGGATACTTCTTGGCCCAGTGGACCATTGAGCTAATGACATTCTTTTTAATCGTTTCGTTGTCAGCATCTTTACCTGAATAGAGAAGTGCATCTGCTACTGCAACTGTCATTACAGTATCATCAGTAAAATGGTTGTACTTTGTGAAAAGTCTAAAATCCTTTTTCTTTCCACCTCTGTCAAATTCAAATCTGCTTCCTACTATGTCTCCTATTATTGCTCCGTACATTACGAGCCCTCCTTTGTTTATTTGTTGACTCTATTGTACGAAATAAAAACGTCTCCTTGGTCAATCGCCAGGAGACGTTTTTGATTGTTTTGTGTTTGTTTTTATTTTTTTGTTTTAACCTTTGTTGAATGGCTGGCAACCATTTTCAAAGAGGTAGAGATCGATTTGAATGAGGTCATATTCTTTATTGATAATACACGCTTTGATAATCATATCTGAAAGGCTGCTTGGGCTTAGGACATATCCAGCACTTTTTAGGAGTTCCTCTGTCTTTTCAACACTTAGGTGAAGTGACAAGCAAAGGGCAAGTGCTGTTGTTTTACTAGGTTGATAGTTTTTGTCCGATTGAAGTTTGGAATATACCTGTTTTGAAACATAGTTTTTGTATACGTCAGGACCTTGGATACCTCTTGCATCAATTATTTCAAATAACTTCTCTTGGAAAGTCTTGTCTATTGGTTCAATTGCAATAGAAGCAAGTTTAACTGGTTCTTCTTGAGAAAAGCAAACAGCATCCTTATACTCTTCTTCTATTTCCTGATATCTTGCAGTAGCGAATAACCTATTGCGATACTTGTATTCTCTTTCGTTAGCCTGGCCAACATAGTTCTCATCAATGTATGCTTTGATTTTGTTGGTAAGTTTACCTGAGAGGACAAATGCCTTTTGATCAAATACAACAAGGATTACCTTCATTTCGTTATCAATAAGGAATTCTTGAATTGTAGAGAGGGCAATCTGAAGAGCCTTGTCCTTTGGGAATCCATTGGAACCAGTTGCCATGAGTGGGAATGCTATTGATTTGCAATTAAGTCTTTTGGCAAGTTCCATTGAATTTTTGTAAGCGTTTTTAAGGATGTCAAATTCATTGCTTTTGCCACCATTCCAAATTGGTCCGACGGTATGAATAATATACTTAGCTTTTAAGTTAAATGCTGGTGTCTCAACAGCATCACCCGGATCAATATTGCCAATTACTTTTCTCGCAGCGAGAAGTTGCTCCTTACCAGCTGCTTCATAAACTGCAGTATCAGTACCGCCACCTATTACTGGTTTAGGATTAGCTGTATTTACAATAGCATCTGCTTTAACTCTTGTAATATCATCTCTAATAATACGAAAAGCCATCTACTCACCTCTCACTAATAATACTAAAAAGTAATCATTTGGTCAAAAACTAATCTATCTCCCATACAAATGTAACGGTATCACTTGTTTCAATATCTTCTGGTTCGATTTCCATTGCACTCATTTCTGCATTACCAAGCATACATCTGTCTTCCATAATATATCTTGTATTTGAATATATATCAAATTCTCCCCAATCATAATCAATTGATATGAGTTCTCCAAGTTTTTTACCAGATGCTTCACATAGTATTTCTGCCTTTCGTCTAGCATTTGCTGTAGCCGAACGAAGCATTTCCTCATTGATTGCAGCT
Organism: Acutalibacteraceae bacterium; assembly: GCA_045642705.1. Taxonomy (GTDB): domain Bacteria; phylum Bacillota; class Clostridia; order Oscillospirales; family Acutalibacteraceae; genus UBA1227. Next base: position 55,589 of record JAZUJK010000025.1, on the reverse strand, counting down.
GAATCTCGAACTGTGAATTGAATATTAAATCTAGGATGAACCTCACATCCGCCAATTGCTCCAAGCACTAGGGACAACAACTTAGTATCAAAATCAAATAACAATTGTAAGTTATGATTCACTTCATATCCCTTGAATTCTTCATAATATGATCCATCTTTTCTCCTATGGCTATTATAAAGTGTTTGCACATTGAAAGCAGTAGTCTTGAGATCTTTCATATCAATTCCAACTTTTCCCAAGCACTTAGTAATTTTATCAATACTATCAGATGCTTTTTCCATTGCTTTTTGATAATCAAAATCTGTTGTTTCTAGGTACATTGAAATCATCACGGTATCAGGTCGTGTTGATGCCTTGCCTATTCCCTTAACTACTATTGTTTTATTCATTATGGTCACTCCTTAATTATTTTGTGACCTCATTATATTTCAAGAAAGAAATAAAAAGGTCAATTCTCAATTGACCTTTTCAAATTTCTTTTCATATGTGCTATAATGTAAAAAAGGACTCGCAACATTAAGTTGCGAGTTTTTGTTTTATATAATTATTCCATTGGTATGATCTATTTCAGGATTGAAAAGCACTTCATACTTTTTAGTTTCTTGATTTAGAAAAGCTATTATTCTCTTGGGAATGCCAATCATATTACTCTCACTTGTTATTAATAGTGTCTATTACATCAATGTTATAGAGGTCCTTGCCAAGAATGGCATTATTGCCTATGTTGGCTATTGGATCATCTGAATTCTCTATGCCCATGATACTTCGCTGCATATCTATTTTAGTGAGTTCATCGGCACTCATTCCAGTTTGTGCGGATAATATTACATTGTGTTCTATTGACTTGCCTATATCGAAATCTGCCATGTGATCACCTAATTATTTCATAAAGCCCTGTGCCATCTCTATAAGAGCGAGGTCCTCTGGTTTAACTTTTATTGAAGACTTTACATTCTGTCCGTCTGGATAAGTAACAGTAATATTTACTTCTGTTCCTTCTGGAAGACCTTTAGCCTTCACATAATCTAAGAATTTAGGAAACTGAGGATGGGACGTCTTGAATTGCTCCCAAGCTTTTTTACCCTTCATTAAAATACTTAAGTCCATAATTCTACCTCATTATTTAAAAATATGTTTTCTATGATAATCTAAAAAGTACTTGTTTTTTTCAGTTAAATCTATATGCATATTTTCAGTTACATTCATAAATAAACATTCATCACGGCTTAATCTATTTGAAATCATAATGTTTCCATTATCATCAAATGAAATATAACCTCTATCGAAAAGTTTATCATGATGTGGACACAAAAGAAAACCATTATCGGTTTCTAATTTTTCACCATCCTCACTTTTAGCCCATGGTTTAATATGGCTTGCAACTAAAAATTCAGGATTAGATACACCACACAAACAACAGTGGTCATATCTATTTAATAGTAGGTCCCTAAATATGCCTTGATTTACTCTTGTTTTTACTAATGCTTCTTTTGTTTCTCCAACGAGATGCATATCCTCTATATCTTTTTCAATCTTCTTAATGATTGGAGTAAGATCAAGCACATCATAACCTTTCAAAAGCTTTTTTAATTTCTCCAGAAGGTTTTCATCACTATTTTTAGCATAATCTAAGAAGCCTGGGATTGCATAAAATGTACATGCAAATGTGTAATAATAATCAATATTGGAATATTTGAAAATTTGAGCAATCTGATATGCTAAATCAAATTGGTTTGCTTTAGAAATAGGCTTAATATCAAAGATTTCAAGCACTTTCACTTTATAATCTTTTGTATGAAAATCCGAAAAAGCTGTTGGATAAAGCATATGCAGATATTTATGTAGCCAAGCCTGAGGGTTATATCCGCACTTGTTTACTATTTCATTGGTTAGATATTGATATTGTTCAATTGAATCAATAGTATCACCTAATTCAATCAAGGTATCAGCAATAGTTTCTTTTAATTTAAAAACTAGTTCCTTAGCTTCTTTTTCAGTAACAACTGTGCCAGAGTTTGCAAAGCCACGTCCTATCTTCCAAGAGTTTCCGCTTCTATAAATAGGAAAGTGATTCACATATTGTGAACTAACATGGCCAAAATGTGCATACTTTGAAAATTCGCCTTCTGATTTTAGTAAATAAATCAAACTATTTTCACCAAATGGATTAGGATCTAAAGCAAATATATCCCTTATTACGTTTTCTTTTGATACTGACTTTAACCATTTTGCAGAATATTTCTTTTGAAAGTCTTTAATCAGATTTAAATTAATTTCATCAGAATTAGTTTTAATACTATTAACTTTTTCAATGTTAGAGTTATAAAAATTATCTATGATTTGTGCCGCTCTCTGATATTCATTCATACATATATTCTCCAATTTGAATTTTGAGTATACGCTTACTTATAATATATATTTATTTCTATTTTAGTACAACAGGAAAAAAACAACCGCTTGAGAGTCAGCTCAAGCGGTTGCTTTTTGTAGAAAGAAGTAAAAAATGAAAAATAACAAAACAAAACGTCAAAAACAACAAAACAAAAAGAAAAAAGGATTTAGTAAGAGTCCTGACTTCCTCTTGTCTGTATATTACTACTTTTGATGTCCCATTAAATGGACTAATCTTCAAATATTGCATCTAGGAGGGATAGTTCATCGATGTAGTCGTCATCTTCATCGAAGAGTGGATGACCATCGAAGAGGTGTTCTATGTTGCCATCCTTGTCACGCATTTTGTCGTCTTGGTTCGTATTATTATGAAATAGTGACATATGGGCCTCCTTAGTTTATAATTTAGATATTGAGGTGATACTATGTTTTCTCGTTTTAAAGTTTTAGTTGCTATTGTGCTTACCTTGGTTATGCTTGTCGCTATGAATTGCGTGGCACTGGCCGAGGGCACATGTGATAAATGTGGCGGTTCGGGCAAGTGCCAAGAATGCGGCGGCGTAGTCGGAGCAGAATGCGACGGTTGCGAGGGTCAAGGCTGGTTGCAGTGTACTCACTGCAGCGGAACAGGCTGTTTCCCTTGCTCTAATGCTAACTGCCGCGATGGATTCCTGCGCTGTGAAAAGTGTGCAGGACTAGGATTTATTGATAAAAAAAGTAACACTTGTAAAACATGCAATGGAAGTGGCCTAAAACCTTGTTCACACTGTTCTGGTGCTGGTTGTGCACTGTGTGCTAGAACTGGACATGCTCTGTGTACAGAATGCGGTGGCCAGGGCGCTAAACAATGCGAGGACTGTAAAGGAATTGGATACATTAAATGTTCCAAGTGCCTCGCTAGTGGTCATATAGGTTGCACCTTCTGCCGTGGAACAGGTCTCTGTCCTTATTGCCAAAATATCTTAAAGGCTCCCCCTGCTCCTGTACAGACAGATATTGAGTCTGGAATTGAAACTTCTCAGTCTAGTGGACTCTCAACAGGTGCTATTATTTCAATAGTTGCTGGTGGAGTTATATTGGTTGCAGGTGGAATATTCGTATTTATGAAAACTCGTAAGAAATAATCTTATTTCTTCTCATCAAACATAGCGGCAACAGTTGGACTATTATGTGTTAGTTTCTTGATTGAGAGATCATCTGCTTTATTATTGGCAAGACGGAGATTATTCTCTGACTTGGTGAGATAATCCTTGATTTTATTAAGGTGGTCTATTGACTTGTCTATCTCATCTATTGCAGATGAAAACTGTCTGCTTGCGAGCTCATAATTACGAGCAAAGCCAGCTTTAAATTCCTCAATATTTTCCTCAAAATGAGTGATATCTATTTCTTGGTTTCTAATTGCAATAAGTTCTTTCTTGTACTCAAGTGAGTTTATTGCTGCGTTTCTAAGAAGGGTTATCATCGGGATAAAGAACTGAGGACGAATTACATACATCTTGTCATACTTGTGAGATACATCTACGATACCAGTGTTGTAGAGCTCACTGTCTGACTCAAGGAGTGAAACGAGAACTGCGTATTCGCAGTTCTTTTGTTTTCTGTCCTTGTCGAGTTTTTCAAAGAAATGCTCATTCTTGTGCTTGGTAGCGGTTGTATCTGCTTCATTCTTCATCTCAAACATGATGGAGATATACTCGTTACCATTCTCATCATAGTCACGGAAAATATAATCTCCCTTACTACCTTCACTTGCATCATTGTCCTTCTCAAAGTATGCTCTCTGGAAGCCAGTAGCACGAAGCTGATTGAATGAATTCTCACAATGTTGCTCAAGTGTCTCACCTATCATCTTGGTAGACATCTTGGTCTTGAGATCCTTATAATAATCAATCTGTGTATCTTTCTCTTGGAGTTTCATTTCATATGATTCTCTAAGGTTCTTTTCATTCAGTGTAGACTTGGTCTCAGCATTCTCTATTTCATTTTGAAGTTTCTGTATCTCAAGTTCCTTGTCTGATACAGCCTCACGAATTGCGAGATCCTTGTCCTTGCGAAGCATTGCAATCTCGTTCTTTAGTCTCTCTATCTCTATATCATTCTCACTCTGAGCAAGCTTGATTGCAGTTGCTTTATCCTTTTCAAATTCTGCATCTCTTACCTGCTTTACTATTGCAGCATAAGATGACTCATCAATCTGAAACACTTCTCCACATTTTGGGCACTTAATTTCTTGCATGTTAGTTCCCTCCCTTGTTAATTGACTATATTATACAACATTATATGTACTAAAAAAAGGACAAGCATCCCTAGCGGGATGCTTGTGTCTTTTTTTATTTTTGTTTTTTAACCATTTTTAAGGCTTCTTCATCGAACTTTCTGTCTTTGAAGAAGTATTCGATTTCAGAGTCTTCGATGGTGCGAAGAACACGGCATGGGTTGCCGACAGCGACGACGCCGGATGGGATGTCTTTGGTAACGACAGAACCACCACCAATTACGGTGTTGTCGCCAATTGTAACGCCAGGTAGGACGAGTACGTTTGCGCCAAGCCATACGTTGTTGCCGATGGTGATTGGGATGCCGTACTCATATCTGGTGTTACGGGCCAAGTGATGGATTGGATGACCTGCAGTGCAGAGAGTCGTATTAGGTCCGATGAATACATCGTTGCCAATTGTGATCTTGCCTTCATCTTCAAATGTGCAGCCAGTATTGCAATAGAGGTTGTCTCCTATTTCAATATTCTTGCCTATTGCACACTTGAATGGGAAGTCTACAATGCAGTTCTTTCCAAACTTGATGCCAATTATTTTGAAGATTAGCCATTCTTTCGGTAGATTGAATGGCAAACTCTTATTTAAGTGACGTAGCCAAAATTTGCATTTAAAGAAATCTAAACATGGACCTAGGGTAGAGATGTATGGGAGTTCGTGGTCCCTTCTGTACCTATCGTTCATAAATATTCCCCTTATTTTGTCTTAGTCGATTTTTACAATCCAGTCCTTAGTATCCTCGATCTTGCCCCACTGCATGCCTGTGAGTGTGTCATAAAGCCACTGTGTTGTTGGACCGATTTCAAAGTTGTTGATTGTATACTTCTCGCCCTTGTATGAGAGCTCACCGATTGGTGATACTACTGCTGCTGTGCCTGTACCCCAAGCTTCTTCAAGCTTGCCAGCACGGAGAGCATCAAAGAGCTCGTCTGCAGAGATCTTTCTCTCCTCTACTGGGATACCCTTATCCTGGAGGAGTGCGATGCATGACTTTCTTGTGATACCTGGAAGTACTGAACCGAGGAGCTTAGGTGTTACTACTGTGCCGTCAATCTTGAACATTACGTTCATAGCGCCAACTTCCTCAATGTACTTCTGCTCAACACCGTCAAGCCAGAGTACCTGTGAGTAACCCTGGAGTTCTGCCTTGTGACCAGCACGTGTTGATGCAGCATAGTTACCGCCGCACTTAGCATAACCAGTACCACCACGTACTGCACGTACATCCTCAGTCTCGATCATAATCTTAACTGGGTTGATTCCCTCTGGATAATAGCTGCCAGATGGAGAACCGATGATGATGAACTGTGCCTTCTTGATTGTATGTACACCAAGTGTCTCATCTACGCCAAGAAGGAATGGGCGGATGTAAAGTGATGTTCCCTCTGAATGTGGAACCCAATCCTTTTCAACCTCAACGAACTTCTTGATTGCATCAAGCATATCGTTCTCAGCCATCTGTGGAAGGCAGAGACGCTCTGCTGAATCATTCATTCTCTTTACGTTCTCGATTGGACGGAAGAGCTGAATGTTGCCTGAAACTGTTCTATATGCCTTGAGGCCTTCAAATATTTCGCAACCATAGTGGAAAACTGCTGTTGCTGGGCTATAACTGAGGTTCTCAAATGGTACGATGCGGGCATCGTGCCACTGACCATTGTCATAATCACAGATGAACATGTGATCTGAGAAGATCTGGCCAAAACCAAGCTTGCTTTCATCAGCAGGTTTTGCCTTAGGTGAGTTTGTAAGTTCAATTCTAATATCCATTTTCTATCTCTCCTTATTAGAATTCATAGCCTGTCTTGATTGCATCCTTGTTAACCTCAAGAAGGTCCTGATGACGAGCAGATACAATCTTGCTAAGTACTACGTCAATATTTTCAAGTGAAATGCCAATTTCCTTGAGCATCTTGCCAGTGATAATCATGTTGGCAAGTGTTGGAATCTTCTTCTCGTTTGCAATACCTGTTGCAGGAATGTAGAAAACATCTACATCTGTACGTGTGATTTTGCGCTCGATAAGTGTTGAATCAACAAAGATTTTACCGCCTGGTACAACTTCGCTCTCATACTTATCAAGAGATGGAAGGTTCATAACTACAAGCACGTCTGGCTTGTCAACGATTGGAGAACCTACCTCCTCATCTGAAATGATAACTGAGCAGTTTGCTGTACCGCCACGCATCTCTGGACCATATGATGGGAGCCATGATACGTGCTTACCAGCGATAAGTCCCTCATATGCGAGGAATTTTCCTGAGAAAAGGATTCCCTGGCCACCAAAGCCAGCATAGAGAATTTTAAGTGTGCTCATTTATTTGTCCTCCTCTGCATAGATATCTTTATATACACCGAGAGGATAATATGGGAGCATATCAGTCTCTACAAATTTAAGTGCATCTACTGGTGACTTGCCCCAGTTTGTTGGACAAGTAGAAACTATCTCAACAAGTGAGAAGCCCTTGCCTTCAATCTGGTTCTGGAAGGCATGCTTGATAGCTGCCTTAGCCTTACGAACATTTGCTACGTTGTTAACTGCAACACGTTCGAGATATGCTGCGCCATCAACGTTTGAAAGAAGCTCACAGACCTTGATAGGATAACCTACGGCCTCAACATTACGGCCGTATGGTGAGGTCTGTGTTACCATGCCAGGTAGCGTTGTTGGCGCCATCTGTCCACCGGTCATACCGTAAATAGCATTGTTTACGAAGATGACGGTGATGTTCTCGCGACGAGCTGCAGCATGTACTGTCTCTGCAGTACCGATAGCAGCGAGGTCGCCGTCGCCCTGATATGTGAATACTACCTTGCTAGGGTCTGAACGCTTAACGCCTGTTGCAACGGCTGGTGCACGGCCGTGCGCAGCCTGTACGAAGTCAAGGTTGAAATAGTCATATGCCATAACTGAACAACCTACTGATGCAACACCGATTGTGTCACCCTCTACTCCGAGTTCTTCAATAACTTCTGCAACAAGTCTATGAATAATACCATGTGTGCAACCAGGACAATAGTGAAGTGGTGCATCTGTGAGTACTTTTGTCTTATCAAATACTACTGCCATTAGTTTGCACCTCCTATATTAGTTGCTTCGACAATCTTGGCTTCAACTTCCTCTGGTGTTGGGATCATACCACCAACACGGTTGCAGAGAAGTACTGGGCGCTTGCACTCGATTGCAAGACGTACGTCGTCAATCATCTGGCCCATATTCATCTCAACTGTTACGAAAGCCTTGCACTTATTTGCTGCTGCAAAGAGTGGAGCCTTAGGGAATGGCCAGAGTGTGATAGGTCTAATCATACCTACCTTGATACCCTGCTCGCGTGCTGCGTTGATTGCATTCTTGGCAACACGTGCAGAGATACCAAATGCAACAACGCATACCTCTGCGTCATCCATGAGATACTCCTCATACATTGTCTCATTTTCCTCAATAGCCTTGTACTTCTCGTAACGCTCAAAGTTCTTAATCTCGAGCTTATCTGGCTGTAAGTAAAGTGAGTTTACGATATTGTGTGGGCGCTTGCAACCTGTGCCTGTAAGTGCCCATGGCTTATCTACTGTCTTGATTTCGATGTCGTCGATAGCAACTGGTTCCATCATCTGGCCCATTGTACCGTCAGCTAAAATCATTGCTACCATGCCATACTTATCAGCGAGTTCAAAACCCTTGATTGTAAGGCTTGCCATCTCCTGAACAGATGCAGGTGCAAGTACGATATTATGATAGTCGCCGTGTCCGCCGCCCTTGGTTGACTGCCAATAGTCTGACTGAGATGGCTGAATGCCACCGAGGCCAGGGCCGCCACGCTGTACGTTTACAACAAGTGCTGGAAGGTCACAACCTGCAAGGTATGAGATACCCTCTGACTTTAGTGAAATTCCAGGTGATGAAGAGGAAGTCATAACTCTCTTACCTGTTGATGATACACCAATTACCATGTTGATAGCTGCAATCTCAGACTCTGCCTGAAGGAATGTGCCACCGATCTTAGGCATACGCTTAGACATATAAGCTGCAACTTCGGTTTGTGGTGTGATTGGGTAACCAAAGTAATGTCTGCAACCAGCCTTGATAGCTGCCTCAGCTATTGCTTCGTTACCTTTCATTAAAACCTTATCTGCCACTTCTTATCACCTCTCTACTGTAATTACACAATCTGGACACATGATTGCGCAGGATGCGCAACCAACGCATGCGTCGATGTCTACGCATGTTGCAGGATGATGACCCTTGGCATTGAGTTTTTCCTCATCAAGAGCAATGATGCCCTTAGGACAAGCTTCAACACATAGGCCACAGCCCTTACATACGTCTGTTTTAAATTCAAGTTTTGCCATATGTCAATCCTCCTCGAAGATCTTTTTCTGTAGTTTGATTTGTACGACGTCGCCCTCTATGCCAGGAAGTCCTGCCTTGACTGTCGTCATGACAATTGGAAGGCCTGTCAGCCTACTTACTTCCTCTGCATATGGGAATGATTTCACAACATCATCCCATGTGGTCTCGTCTCCAATATTGGAATTATTTACAATTCCTGTAAATGGAATTCCAGCGGCCTCCTCTATCTCCTTTACCACCTGATAACAGAGTTCTGGAGTCTTGGTCAGAGGTCTGTACTTATTGATAACCAAGAGCATATCAAAGTTGTCTTCTTTGAGTATAGCCTCGCGATATCTGCCGAGGGCATATGCGCCACGGTCGTCGCCTCCTATGTCTAGGACGGCGTATTGTTCTCTGTTGTCAAACAGAGAATAAACGTCGCCAGGCAAGGCTGGGAAGTCGACGTTGGACCCCGCATATTCCGAGCAGATGAGCGGTATACCGGCAGCGTCAAGATCTGCCATACTGTCCTTGGTCCTAAAATATGGGTTTACTATGTCAAGATCTGCGATCGTGACATTCTCACCCATCTCTTTTATACGCAAGGCATAATTTATGGCGACATTTGTCTTGCCGCTGCCGTAATGCCCTGCGAACAGTGTCACTCTCTTCATATTACAGCTCTTTTCTGATAATCTTACCACTTATTGTCTTAGGAAGTTCCTTCTTGAACTCAACAATTCGTGGATACTTATATGGAGCTGTCTTCTGCTTAACATAATTCTGAATTTCCTTCTTGAGCTCGTCGCTTGGCTCTGTGCCGTCAACCAGAACGATTGAGGCCTTAACTACCTGGCCACGAACTTCATCCGGTGCTGCGGATACGCCGCACTCGAGAACATATGGAAGTTCCATAATTACATTCTCTATTTCGAATGGTCCAATTCTGTATCCGGATGACTTGATTACATCGTCAACACGGGATACATACCAATAGTAACCATCCTCATCACGCCAAGCGACATCGCCTGTGTGATAATAACCATTGTGCCATACTTCCTTGGTCTTCTCATCGTCATGGTAATATCCGAGGAACAAGCCACAAGGAACATTCTTAGAAGTCTTGATACAGATTTCACCATTCTCACCGACGCCAACTTCTTTGCCGTCTGGATCAAGTAGATGAATATCATATAGTGGTACAGGCTTGCCCATTGAACCAGGCTTTGGTGACATACCAACGAGGTTGGCAATTGTAAGTGTTGTCTCTGTCTGGCCGAAACCTTCCATGAGCTCGAGGCCTGTTGCCTTCTTGAACTGGTAGAATACCTCCGGGTTAAGTGCCTCACCAGCAATTGTAGCATGCTCAATTGATGAGAGGTCATACTTGGAGAGGTCCTGCTTGATAAGCAAGCGGTACATAGTTGGAGGTGCGCAGAATGTTGTTATCTGATACTTAGCAAACAGAGGAAGAATCTCTGCTGCGTCAAATCTATCAAAGTCATATACGAAAATTGCGCCCTCATACAGCCACTGGCCATAGAGCTTGCCCCATAGGGACTTGGCCCAGCCTGTGTCTGAAATTGTAAGATGCACGCCACTGGATCTTACACAGTGCCAATATTTTGCAGTGTGGAAATGTCCAAGTGGATACTTGTATGAGTGAAGAGCCATCTTAGGATAGCCCGATGTTCCTGATGTGAAGAACATAATCATAGGGTCATTGCCACAAGGAGAATCTGCTGTGCGGACAAATCTACGGCTGAATAGTTTATATTCGTCGTCAAAGTTATGCCAGCCTTCTCTGTGGTCACCTACCAAGATCTTGTACTCCAGTGTTGGAGAATTCTTGGCAGCTGACTCTACATGCTCAGGTGTCATATCATCTGCGGTGCAGACGATAGCCTTGACCCCTGCTGCATTAAATCTATATTCAAAGTCATGGTCCTTTAACTGATGTGTTGCTGGAATTACGATGGCACCAATCTTGTGGAGACCAAGTACTGCAATCCAGAACTCATAGTGGCGCTTTAGAACAAGCATTACCTTGTCACCCTTCTTGATACCAAGAGAAGTGAAATAGTTAGCAGCCTGGGAAGACATGAGACGGAGGTCACGGAATGTGAACTTGGTCTCATTCTTATTTTTATCAAGATGGATCATAGCAACCTTCTCAGGTCTCTTCTCTGCAATCTCATCGATAATATCAAATGCGAAATTAAATTTATCTTCATCATGGAACTCAATCTTCTGGAGAGTACCATTCTCGTCCTCAACAGTCTCGATGAACTTCTCAGCAACAATCTTAGATGACTGCTTTGCACGGCGGATGCTCTGCTCCTTGAATGCCTCTTCCTTGTCAGCCTCACCATTTAGGACGATTGAAAGGAATTTACAAGGAGAACCCTCAACAGCAAGTTCACCATGAGGTATTGATGATTTGAAATAAATTGAATCACCTGAATGAAGTGTTTCAATGTGCTCGCCGACTTGTACTCGGAGCGCACCCTTGATTACAAAGTTAAATTCATGGCCTGCATGTTCAACAAGCTTCATTGGCTTGTCCTGCAAGCTCTCATCATATTCATATACACAGAAATATGGATCTGCAAGCTTGTCCTTGAACATTGCAGCGAGGTTCTGGATTGTAATGCCGTCCTCTTTTGCAGTTACAAGACCCGCGTTACGTCTTGTAACTGTATAAGTTGACAGACGTGCGCTCTGGCCCTCAAGCAAGTCGGCGATACCAATATTGAATGCAAGCGCGCATTTGTGCACAAACGTAAATGGCAAATCAACCGTGCCTGACTCGTACTCAATATACTTTTCCTCAGTCAGTTCGGTTTTCTCAGCCATTTCCGCGGTAGTAAAACCACAAATGTCGCGCATCGCCTTGATACGCTCAACTATTTCCAATATTTCCTGCTTAGTATTAGTAGCCAAAACAAATGCCTCCTAAAACAAAAAATCTCAAAGTAACTCCCGTTACTTTGAGACGAATAAAATCCGCGGTACCACTCAAATTGCACGAGTTACACTCGTACCCCTCTAGGATCTAACAATCCCTTCGCACTAACGTAGCTTTCACGTAACACCCTACTGAGATATCCGTTCAGGCATTCAGCTGTTGAAGTGATAGGTCCCTTGATTCTCGCTACTGACTTGCAGCAACCGTCAGCTCTCTGTAAGCAATCCTCAAAACCGTCTTCGTCATCGCCTTTAATATTATTATTAAATATTATGCACAAATTCTATCACTCCAAGTAGGCAATGTCAACAAATAATATGTAATTAATTCTTCTTATTGTAATCATCCAAGGATATATCCCAGTGTTTCTCGTCCGGTACATATACTTTATACTTCATCTTCTTGTGCCAGCGACGATCAAGTTCCTTCTCAAAGTCCTTTTGTTTCTTGGTCTTCTCAGGAGCCTTATATGTTCCGTCATTTTCCTCCATATAGAGGTCAGGTGTGAATTTCTTAACTTCCTTACCACCTGTAAGTTTATCCTTTATCTCTTCGATTCGCTCAGGAGAAGCTTTCTTATATCTTGTCCTAATACGATATGGAAGTTCGATAAACAAAAGTGCAAGAAGTATGAGTAACAATACGCCTCTCGGTGTCTGCGCAATAAGTAATGTTGCACCAACATATGGGAGTACATATTTTACCTTGCCCTGTACATCAGAAAGTTTTACAAATCCATGGTCCTCTGTATTGTTGGCATCGCCCTTGGTAACGAACCCGTCCTTTTCCACGCGGGCGATTCTATGAGTTACAAGGGCCTTGCTCGGCGAATCCTGGTCGATGAAGGTGATCACATCACCCCGGCCATATGACGGCTGCGCCTTGATAAAGACCACGTCGTTTACCGATATGGCCGGCTCCATCGAACCGGATACGACTACCGCGTATCCCCATCCGCCGAGCATCGGCATCTCGATATGCCTTATATTTCTCATCGCCAAATTATACAAGTTGATGAGCAGAATTATTGCGAGGAACCAGTCAATGATTGTATTTAGAATATCAAGAACACGCTTAGTACCATAACTTAAATGCATCTGCTCACCTCCTCAAAGTTTACAAATTTAGCAAGTAAAAGTTATCAATAATAACCAAAAATTACATTTATAAATAATATCTCACATTAATTTTACTAATATAGAAAATCTTTGTCAATTCTACCCCTAAAAATAACTGTTCCAAATTATTAAACGTTAAAAGTTTCTTAACATTTTATACATTTTGTAAGACTATGAACAAACAGTGAACCTCCTCCCTACGAGCCCCCTATTTATTGTACAAAATCGATGTTTTGTATCAAAAATCGGCATTGAGAAAGAAAAACTTTCTCAATTGGTCAACAAAAAGTTTACGAAACGTTAACAAAAACCCCAAATCAGGAGGTTAACAAATTATGAAATTGATAAGTAACAAGAAAGGTGCAGCTCTACTCTGGGTAATCTTAACATCCATTATCATTACCATCCTTCTTGGCGCTATCCTTTCCTCAACTTATGCTTACTTTAACTACACAATGTATACAGTTAAGAAGCAGCAGGCATATTTCACAGCACGTTCCGCTGTATCTGCCGTACTTGAGGAGTTCACATCTGCTGAGCAGGTTAAGGATAAGACAGGATCCTATGTAGATGCTGATATCCCAATCATGCCAGAGCCTAACGGAAAAGTAGAAATTACTGACTTTGGTTTTGATAGCAAAATGGGTACAGCCAAGGCTGATATCACCCGTAATGAGGATGATGAAGTAACAATTAGCGTTACATCTACTTATGCTGGTGAAGATTACCATATGAAGGCTACAGTTGTACGTCAGCCACTCTATTTCGCTGGTATTGCTGTTAAGAACCTCACACTTAATGGTAACCTCACACTTGGCGCAGGCAGTGACTTCTATTGGAATAACACTTCTAAGTTTGATCCAAGTTCTTCTGATATTAATAAGGGCGGTTACAAGCTTACAATCAATGGTAACTTCGTATCCAAGGGTGATGCAACAATCCCTGCTGGTACAACAGTTGCTGGTCATAAGTTTAGCAAGAAAGTAAACTTTGTTGCTGACGGCCGTCACTCAAGAAAGATTTGGAACCCTAATGAATACATTATTTCCAACAAGACTCTCGAGGTCGATGATGAGGAAAATATCGAATACACATCAAGTGTAGTTGGTACACTTAGCCGTATCTTTGATACACATCCATACTATTGTAATAGTAATGGTCAGCCACATGTATTCGGTAGAATGTCTCTTAATGATAGAGCATCTATTCTTGATCAGATTATTGCAGCTATCGGTCTCGGTAACTTCGCAAATGATATTGCTGATGAGCAATTGAAACTTACAAACTCTGAGAGAGATGCTATGAATATTCAGTACATCGAGATTCTCTCACTTTCAACAACAATCGATAATCTCGTTGCTGATGCTAAGGCTAATAGTGCATTTAACCCACTTGCTGGATTCGTTTGGTCAACAATTGATAACCTCCTTTCACAGTTTGATGCAATTCAATATGACACACTTGATGTATCATATATTGATTATTCATCAACAGATGAACGTAACCGTTCAGACGAGGTTATCCCTCTTACATACATGTTCGTTCGTGGTGGTACTAAGAAGGGCCTTACAGTTCGTGTAAGATATGGCTCAGCACCTAATAAACGTTCAACTATCAATAAGATTACTCAGTATATCCAGAATGGCGTATCTAATTTGATTAACAGAATCTTCGCTATCGATCAAAAGCCAAGTTATATGGTTATTTATCTTGAAGAGAAATCAACAATAGAACTTGGATATAACGGAGATAATAAGCGTGAAAATTCTCCAGAAAAATTAGTATTCCTCTACAGTATCTATGGTGGAGAGGATACACATGTAATCCTTAACGATGGTGTTACAGTACTCGGTGAAATCATCTGTGATGACCTCCAGATTAACGGTGACGTTAATATGGTTTATACATCAACCAGTGGTTCACAGATTGCAAAGCAAAAGATTGCTGAGTATTGGGCAGTAAGTAACTACACAGACAAGGAGGTTGTAACTGATGAAGCTCCTCAAGAATAATTCGGGTATGACCCTTGTTGAAGTTATAGTTTCAGTTCTTATTCTTGCAATTGTTGTTATGATGCTCGCATCAGGATTTGCAGGTGCTGCTAATATGACTAATAGAGCAACACTTTTTAGAAATGCAAGTGTTACAACATCATCTAGCCTCGAAGTAGAAGAGGCTGTAGAATCAGATGATTCTCAGGTATCTGTAACTTATGATTGTGTAGATGCAACTGAAGATATAAAAATGACATATAAAAAAGGTAGCAAAGAAGGAGTTGTCAAGCAAGATGGCCAGTATGCTTCTGCGAATGATTCTGGAACAGGCCTCACATATAGAGAGTTCTATCCAGACAACTTCAGTTTTAATGTTCCTGCTACTCCTGTTGAAAACAAATAATTATTAAGTATTATATAGAAAGGACGAGTAATTTATGTTTAACATTAGAGAAAATAAACTCGGTATGACATTCGTAGAAATGGTCATCTCCCTTGTAATACTTAGTATTCTTACAACGTCTACAATGGGAATTATCATTTCTTCAAGTAATATCTTTGTATCATCAAGTAATTCAGCACTTGATAGACAGATTGGTGGATATGTTTTCGAAACATTGTCATCAATTATCAAGTACACAACACATATGACAATCTATGATGCAGATAAAGTTCCAGCTAATAGTCAGGCTGGTGGACAGAGCGTATCCCTTAACGTAACTGATAATGATACATCATCAGGCACGCTACTTTATAAGAGCAAAGAAGGCGATGAGCCTATCAAT
Organism: Acutalibacteraceae bacterium; assembly: GCA_045642705.1. Classification (GTDB taxonomy): domain Bacteria; phylum Bacillota; class Clostridia; order Oscillospirales; family Acutalibacteraceae; genus UBA1227. The sequence goes on along the minus strand of JAZUJK010000025.1, from coordinate 39,721 downwards.
CTCTATGATGAAGGCTTCTATTCACGTAGAACTATATCTTATAAACTTGAAGAAGCTGGAAGTCAGCATAAGCATATCAAGCTTACAGTATCTGTTTATCGTGATGGCCAGAAGCGCTATGAGCTTAGTCGTATCATCAAGTGCATGAACCTTGCGCTTGTTTCAGTTGGTGACGATGCTAACTATATCAAGGATAATTCAACTCCTGGTTCAACCAACCAGTTCATCGCTTTCTCAGTAGATGAGCAGCTTATGTCTGGTGGTAAGAATGCATATTCACTTGAGTATAAGATCTCTGAATATGTTGCAAAATACAACCGTATTCAGAACGAATATACAAGTAAACTTCAGGCTCTCTATGGATATGTAAATGATAAGATTGGTTCTACTGAAAACAAGGAAGGTAAACGTCTTCCAAACGCAGAGTATGCAGAACTTATCAATCTTAGAGATATTGCAATCTTCGGTAACGGTTCAGATAATATGACTTGGGAGGGCGACGATCCAACTGAGTATCTCAATCTCCGTCAGCATTATCAAGAGAGAATCAAGGATTTGTTAAAGTTCGTACCTGCAGCAGCTATAACAGGCTCTAATGCTGATGACAACCCATTCAATGGCGTTGTTGCTACTAAGGAAGAGCTCTATGCTGGATTCCTTCTTACATATTATGATGCTAACAAGGATGGTAAGGTAACTAAGGCTGAATATCCTCAATTTACAGATCCTAACTCATTCTTCGCTGGAACTTCTATGGCAAGTTACATCAAGAATACAAGTAAGACTCGTGGCAAGGAAAATCAGATGGTAATCATGGCTTACTATCGTGATAATATTGCCGAGAACTTTACAACACTATTCTCTTCTAAGCCTCTAACAGTATATACATATTCTGGCGACATGGCAGAAGGATATATGGGTAGCACATGGGTCGCTTATAACGCTTCTAACACAAGCATTTCCACAATATCTTCTAAGTTTACTGATGCTCTAAAGAAGTATATGAAGACAATTGATGAGTCAGTACCAACAGTTGCTAATAAAGATGAGTACGCTTATAAGACAATTGATACAGCAACAGTTTCTTTTTATTATCATTATTACTATAAGCAGAATTCTGCACCAGCCGAGGCAAATCACAATCTTGGTGTATATCAAGAATCTAATGCCTCTATGACACAACCTAGAGGTTATACAGGTGCGGAAGCAACAGCACAGCAGATCATCAAGGATACAGGCGCAACTCAGATTACAAATGATGGTAAGAACTATTATCTCTATGTAAATACAACCAATAATAAGCGTGCCCTCTATATTTATCCTCTTGTTGATATGACAGAAGGTTGGTATTACGTCAAGAATGGTGATCAGTATCACTTCTTCTTCCTTAAGGCTGATGAGTCCGAGCTCAATCCAGGAAAGATTGCTGTTGCAGCTCAGAATCAAATCTCTTCTTACAACTCAACAACTACAAAAAATATTTATGGACAGACAACAACTAAAGATAAGTCAATTGCAGATAGAGCAGCAAGCTATGCGGGTAATGCACGTGTAATAGTAAGTACTAATAACAGTTACAGAGTTGATAGTATTGCTTATGCTCAGGCAAGATACGGTATGATGGAGCAAGGTGGTAGTTCTTCTAAGCAGACTACCCTTGATAGCGTTCAGGTTCATCAGTACACAGACTACGTTGTATATGGTGTTGACTGGAACACATGGTTCGTATCTAGCCCAGATGGACTTGTAAACAAGATTATGAAGGGTACGCTCGATATCCTTAACTGGATATTCCGCGGTAAGACACTTTCTAACGATATCAACTCAATTAGTGGAGACAATGCTGTACAGTCACTTGGTAACAAGGGTAAGTATACAACAACCAAGTTCAATGGTGAGACAAGATCTTATAACATGGCTTGGACCGTATACAACCCTAAGCGTGGCACATGGTATTATGTACCAGCAGCTTCTACACGTCTCTCTAATGCAACAAGTAACATTTCTTGGTCATCTAATAAGGACCAACCAGTTCCACTTGATGTTGACCTCAGAGCAGGTAGCTGGAGATCATCTTCCGCTCTCGTATCTGATATTGATCAGAGAAAGATGTCAAGCTCAGGTCTCTTTGGACTTGTAGACACAACACAGGACGTATTGTGGGTAGGACTTCCAACTGGTAACCAGGTTGAAGTAACATTCGAGTAATAAGACATCCGCAATAAGTTTTAAAACATAGTTTTAAATAAATAAGAAAAAAGACCAGAGGATTTCTCCTCTGGTCTTTTGCTGTTTATAGTGTTTCTTATGCTTGAATAAATAATTTCAATATTAATTCAAGTTAGCTTGCCTTCTCGGTGTTACCTGGAAGTGATGTCCATGGAACATCACTGGTCTGGTCAATACCAAGAAGTCCTGACTTCGCGATTTGTCTCTGGCCAATATCATATTGCAATGCTGTTGAGCTTGCCCAGGAGGTCAAATCAAGTGGAGTTGCTGTATCCTTGAAGTCATAACCATTAAGCTTGGAAAGTGTTGTAGAGAGTCTAGAAGACTCTGGTGGGATGTAGTACCATGTGCCCTTTTGTGGGTTGTATACAGCCCAAGCCATGTTGAATGAACGAAGGTCAGTATCAAGTGCTGTTGCTGAAATCTGACCATAACATCCAAGTGAATACTTGGAATTAGATGGAGAAATTTCATTGATAGTCTTATCACCAGCAAAAATACGTGTGATTGCATTAATCAATTTGTTGATAATACCAGTCTGTTCATTCTTACCATACCATGTGTTCCAGTCAACTGTATAAATGAACCAGTCTGTGTACTGATGGCAGAGAATTGTGTAATAATCAACATCAACCTTAACAGTCTTACCAGTACCTTCATCTGTTGCCACATAATCTGCTCTATCGTAGCTGACATATTTAAGTTCCCAGTTCTTGGAGAACAACTGAATCTCACTACCGCTTTCATCGTCACGCATAGAAGAAGCTGTTACAGCAATCTTGTCCTTGTTTACAACATAGTTTGGATCATATGATGTATTAGGATCATTAGGATCACCAATTTCTGCTGTGAATGACTTCGCTGAGAGATAGAAGAAATAATATGCCTGTTTTCCGTTTTCTTTATCTTCTTTTTCTACATAGTAATACCAACCTTCTTTGATATTACCATTATTAACTGAAGTCTTAGGCTTAAATACGATTCTTGTACAAGATTCTGGATCAGTGCCATTATCTCTTGTAGATGTATAAACAGTCTTAGTGGATGTCTTATCAGCAACCTCAGTAATTGGTTTTGCGTTTAGTTTGTTAATAAGTTCAACCGACTTGAGGTTCCATGAATTGTATGCATTTTCTTGTGCTTGACTGAATGCTCCGCTAGTAAATGTTATTGTTTTTTGCTCAGGCATAGTCTCTGTAATTAAGCCATACATATGGGAACCTTTGTCCCAAATAGATGATGTTTTACCGATACCTGCATGTGTTCTTTCACCATTCTTATAATCGTAATATGTAACGCTGGTAGCATCATATAAATCGATGGAGCAAGAATCTTTTTCACTATTTACTGTAATAAGATTGCCAAGTTCTGTAAGAGTAAATTTGTCATAACTTGCAGTAGCTGTAGTCTTAGTTACTGTAGTTGAATGTTTAGGATAATAGTGTGTAGTACCATAAATCTTATCATCATTCAAGTCTGTATAATATTCTGTTTTAGAAGAGGATGTATTAGAAAGGCTGCTTCCAAGATTGTTTAGCGTGAAGCCTGTTTTGGCAACATATTTCTTGGATATATCAATTACAGTTTCATTGTAATTTTCTTGAATCTTATAATCATCAACTCTACCAGCCATGTTTAGGCCTGTGCCATATACTTTAAGGCCGTTATTAGCTATACGAGTTGAAGCACCTTTACCGATTTCATCACCGAGGCCAGTTGTTACCATAAGTTGGTTGTTGCCGGTCTTAGTCTCTTTCTTGTAATATGGATCCTTGTATGTGGATGGACGAAGGATGTTACCTGTTGTAGAGAAGTCGTTTGAATCATCTACAAAATATGCAAGGATTACCATCTTGTCTTGACCATTGCTTGATGATGGGACAGCAAACTTTTCAATAGTTGTGCCGCCAAAGAAGTCTGATGGATCCTCGAAAGATGGGAATGAATCCTTAGTTACCTTCTTATGCTCGTCTTTATCACTATAATATGTGAGAAGGAAGCCTGTATATAACTCTTCCTTACTTGCAATTACACCATAATAAACGTCATTTTCATCCTGGATTGTAGAAGGTGTGAAATTAAGGAGATCATAGATCTGCTTCTGATAATATGCACGGATATTATTCCATTGTGAAGGATCGGAACCCTTATCCCATTTGACACCAGCTGGTAGTGTACCATTAGATGAGAGGTTTATTGCTTTGCTAATATCAGAATCAAGTATCTCGCCATAGATTGCCTTATTGCGGTTCTGAACAGCGTTTTCAAGAACTGCTTTTCTAAGATGGCTGTTCTTGCCCTGATTTTTATACTGGTCATAGAGATTGTTTACTGGGTTAACTGCTATTAAAAGATGATTATAATAATCTCTTAAAATAGCATTATATTTTGCGAGATATGAGTTTACTTTGTACTCAATTGTCCATGCTGATTTACCACCAGCGAAGAGCATCTCATCAACCGAGAAAGAGATATATGGGTTGATGGTTGGTGCGTCTGCGCTTTTGTAAACAGCATTTCCATTTGCGCCACCAACAAGTGCAAGATTGACACAGCGGATAACCTGTTCTCTAACATATACTGCTTTTCCTTCACGGAAAACTGTTACCTTGAGATCAACATGCTTTCCATCCTTGCCGACAGGTGTTAGCTGATACTGAATTGTACGATTTCCGTAGAAACTATTGTCGTACATAGCAACGGCACTCTCTGCCTTCTCACGCTTGTAGTAGAGGTAACCGCTCTGGTTATCCTCATCTTTTATATTGATTGAGAATCCCTGATCTAGGGAATCACTTGGCTCATTAGTGATTTCTAGGTGAGTTGTATACATAATCATCTTTTGCAAGATATCAAATGTACTATTACCAACCTGCTTATCAAGAGCAGCTTTACTTGTTGAAATAAAGATGTTACTTGATGAAATAACCATTCCCATTGTAGATGTCATAAGGATACCAAGAATGACAAGAGAAACAACCATTTCAACAAGTGTCATACCGAGCTTGTTTTGTCTGAAATTAAATATATTCATCTTAGTACCTCCTTATTTACTTTCTTCTGGTTCTGCATCAACAACAAAAGCAAAGTTTGTTGGCAAGAACTCTCTATAATGTAGATTGGTTGTATCTGTTTCTGATGACTCAATAAGTGAACCATCAATATTGAATGTTAAATCATCTGTTTTATTTCCGCTGCTACCATATTTTTCACACTTAATTGTGATTTTCTTGGCTGCAGTTGAATCATTATAGTCATTAAGATCAATTGTATAATTCTTGTCTGCACACTCTTGTGCTTCTGCAAGTTCGATAGAAGATGCTGCAGCAGAACTTACATACTTAAAAATTGATGCTCGATTTATAAGCCTGGTTGATGCTGCCATACTAGATGCGAGCATTGTACCTGCAATACCTAAAATCAGTACGCCTATAATCATTTCGACTAAGGTCATACCTTTATTATTTAAATTCTTCATAAAAGCATTCCTCCTTAGTCAGAATAGTTAACAACTGTCCAGAATTCAGCAACCTTCTGCTTAGCTACCTGAGAACCATTGGATGATGCATATGTAATAGCTACATCACCATTGATTTCAATATTGTCACACATGATTTCACCAAATACGTGAACTTTATCATTTAGAACTACCTTAGAACCTGGCTGGCCATATACCGACATGAAGTAAACCTGGTTAGCCTCTGTCTTAGCTGGTTCGTTAGCAAGCATGCTAATCTTAGGATTTTCTACGCCAAGTTCAAGAGTAGCATTCTCTCCTAGATAAACATTTACATAAGATGTATTCTTTACAATCTTGAGCCATCTTGATGCAAGATTATCAATGCCTTCCCTGATTGAGTCACCAATTTGGTTGATCGTTGCCTGTGAACCAGGATTTGTACCATACTTAATACGTACGTCTATTCCGCCAGTCTCAAGAGCATTTCCGCCTACATTTAAATATGTAACTGGAACAACATTTGAGTCACCAAAGTTTCCTGTATTTCTTGAATCGAAATCAATATATGAAATATCCATTACAGTTAAACCATTCTTGTTTACTGCTTCTGACAAATCATCAATTACATTCTTTAAAACTGGTCCGATAATAGGAAGGTTCTTAAGTGTCTTAGAAATATCATTCATACTTTCGGATAATATGTTGGCAAATGAAACAATTTCAATGTATCTTGTAGCGAGGCCATTGTTGTTTGAGTCAATAACAGCGAGATTTTCAATATTGTTATCACCGAGCAAGTTAAATACTTCTTTTCCGATACCAACATTGAGAAGATCAGCAAGATTGATTGTTACACCAAAGAATGTTGGATTTAGCAAATTGTTGAGAATGTTGCTGATAGCAGTTGGTACGTTTCTACCAAAAGCATTATTTTTATTTGTCTTAGAGTTATTAGCTGTATAGAACGAACAGTTACCTGGCTCTGTAATAAGCTTTCTAACTGTAAGTGGATGCTCAGCGAGTTTATCATCAAGTGGGAAAGTTCTGTTGGAGATGATGTACTGTTCTGAGTTCCAAATCTTTCTTGAGTGACCATCAGTCTTGAGTGTGAACTCAACAGGTGTCTTGAAGTGATAACCTGCTGCTGTGATATGTCTATCAAGCTTGGCATCACCCTGAGTAATTACATTGCCGTGGATAGTGATTGTAGAACCACTTACACAAATTTTAGCTGTATCGAAGGTGTTAGCCTTCTTATTACCCATTTCTTCTTGATTCTTGTATGTGTAGTAATAGAAGTCGGTTCCAGGATCAAGTTCGAAGCTACTTCCAACACCGAGGGCCATATTCTTAATAGCAACGCCACCGAAGTAAATAGGCTGACGACCTACTGTTGATTTCATTGTGTATTCTGTATCACGGAATTTTGCAACGATAACAACATCGATCATATCAGGATCCTTAGGATTGGCCTTGATAGTACCTGTTGCAGAACCCATCTGATCCTCATCAAATCCAAAATCAAGTACTTTGATTTCTTCACCCTTGAGAGGGATGAGTGGGTTATTCTCCTCATCATAAGAATATACGTTTGAACCTGCATCCTGCTTATGATCGAGGTCAATTGTTGTATATTGCTCGAGCAAAGCGCTCATTGCAGAACGTGCAGTGAAATATGCCTGCTGCTTCTTAACAGAACGAATCGTGTAATTGAAGTAAGCATATGATGAAGTGGTAATCGCTCCGAGAAGAATTGTTAAGATAACCACCAAAAGGATTGCCCATAACATTGCAGATCCTTTTTTATTATTAATTACCTTCATAATGTGGAACCTCCTAAATTTTGGGAGTAAGAGGGCCTGACCGACCTTTAAAATAATTTTTAACAAAATTTGTCTAAATTGTGTCTTACAAACTCCGAAATTTGTAAGGCACATGAAACAAAACATCGATTTTGTATCACGCACTCAAACACATGTAGTGCATAGTCCTCTGACCTTACACAATCATTATATACCGGTTGAGTGAATTTGTAAACAATTTATTAACAAAAATATAAATTATTCACAAATTCACTCATGCGTAAAATCAGCCCTAAAACTCACTTTTGGGGAGAAGGCCATAACTAGGCCTTCTCCCCTAATTTCGTTTTACTTAAGGATTAAGCGAATGTGTCTGAAAGTACCATGTTAAATGTTATAGATGTTGATGTTGCTTCAGCTGAATTTGCGAAGCTAACTGTATCAAGATACATACCCTCTGTTGTATTGAACTTATCAATCAACTTAATCATGTTAGCGGATGTACCATAAACATTGATTGTAACATTAGCAAGTTTAACTGTACCATCAGTAACTCCACCAACACCAACGCCGTCAGCGATTGAATATCCCTGAACAGAGCCTGGTTCTACTGAGTTAACAGTAAATGATGTTGTTGAAAGACCACAGCTTGATACGAATGCTACTACTGCATCATGAATCTTATCATTTGTGAAATCACCATATACACGAGCAGCTGTTGCATTGTAGTTTGTCTTAGCTGTTTCAAGGTTTGTCTTGTACTGTGGAAGTGCAGCAATTTCTGACTGCATTGTCTTCTTCTGTGCTGAGAGCTCTGCATTCTTAGCCTTAGTCTCCTGAATGCCAGTAACTGCTGGTCTGATACCAAGGAAAGCAATACCGAAAATAAGGAGAGCAACTACAGCGATGATTATAGTGTTTCTATCTTTTTCTGTCATTGTAAATCTCCCCTTTCTTATTCAGCTGCTTCTTCAGCAGGTGCTTCTTCTGCTGGAGCTGGAGCTTCAACTACTGCGTCTTTATCACCGATGCATACGCAAGAAACATCAAATGAGTATCCACCTTCGTTTGTGCCTGAGAATCTATCATACTCAACACTGTCGAACAAGCCGAGTTTAACAAGATCTCTTACAAACTGTGAAATACCAGTTGTTGCTGGTGAAATTGACTTTGATGTACATGTAAGTGTGAGATAACCTGTCTCATTAGCATATCCATAACTTTCAACAGTTACACCATTCTTAGTTGCTGTATTAGCAATAGACTGGAAGAACTTGTTGCCAACGTTTGGATAAGAATCAATAGCCTTAATGCATGATTCGATATTAGCCTTCTGAGTGTTAACTCTATCTGTCTCTTCCTTAACAGCAGATGCCTCATTATATGCTGCAACGTTGTCAGGATTGTTAATATACTTTTCAAGTGACTTAGTCTTAGCCTTCATACCGAGAAGTAATACTTCAAGGAGAACAAAAGCGATAAGTACTACAGCTGCTACTGCGATGAGTGGCTTGAGAATCTTGTTGAGGTCAACGTTTGACTTCTTGCCTTCTACAACGAGTTCATACTGTGTAATAAAGTTCATCTGGTTAGGCTCAAGATACTGAACCTTAGCCTTCTTTTCTTTCTTAGCCTTTTGCTGTACAGGAGCTGCTTCTGCTGCAACTGGAGCATCAGCTACTGGAGCCTGAGCCTCTTCAGCTGGTTTCTTATTTAATAAAGCCATTATTCACGCACTCCTTTCAAGAAAGCATATTGCCAAGTGGGAACAAATAGTCAGCCATCAAGTAAGCTGCCTTCTGCTTATCCTTGGTACATGTGATATTGTCGCAAGCTGGAAGTGTTGTTACAGGACAACCGAGCATTGCAGAAAGTTTAGGACAAAGATCTGCCTCTTTATCAATCATGCCACATACATAAACAGCCTTAACTGGTTTCTGAGAGTTCTCAGAACGAGCAAACTGAATAAGTGATGAAAGTGCACGAACAATTTCCATACGAGAAGCCTCTGTGCCTCTCTCCTCAAGAAGACGGCTACGGCTAGCGAAGCTATAGTTACCGTCAATATAGAGAACAGATGTAAGACTTGTAGGATCAAGTGATACAACGATCTGATTCTCATGAGCTGTTGCTGGGTTAGCCTTGATAAGACCAATTTCAGCATTGATACCTGTATTGATTCTAGAAAGTGTAATGTCTACACCCTTGAATACACGGATGTAAGAAGAAACGAGTTCCTTAGAAACTGCGTTTGCGAAGAGCATTGGCTCACCGTTCTTACCATCTTCGAGTACTGTGTAATCGAAGAGGAAGTTAGCAAATCCTTCTACATCTCTGAACTCATCCTGAACGATTGTAGGAAGTGAGCTCTTAGGAAGTATTGGGCAAACCATCTTCTTGTTGAGGATTGTGCCTGAGTCGATTACGAGGCTGACATCCTTCTTAGGGAGATTGTACTTGTCCCAGAGTTTCTGAATTGATTCCTTTACGCCAAGTTCGTTAGAGATAACACCATTAACGATTGCCTTATCAGGAAGAGTTACATACATGCAAGCCTTAACATCAAGTGAACCCTTTTTAGCATTGAATTCACCAGTAAGGACTTGAATCTTTTCGTTTGAAATATAAACGGAAGTAATCATATCTTACTTTTTACCCTCCTTAATTTTATACGCCACTTGTAGCTTCGATTCCGTCGTACATACCGTACATAGGAATAATAACGCCGATAAGAACGCCACCAACTACAACAGCCATTACAACAAGCATTACAGGCTCGATAAGAGCTGTAAGACGACCTGTTGCCTGCTCTGACTCATAATCAAATGAATCAGCTGTTGAAAGAAGCATTTCATCAAGCTTACCTGTTTCCTCACCGATGAGGATTGTAGCAGCAAGCTTAGAGTCAAATCCTTCAACCTTACTGATAACTTCAGATACTGTTGCGCCACCCTTAACCTCTTTTACGAGATCAACAAGTTGCTTCTCAATATATGTGTTACCAACTGTACCACCAGCGATTGTCAAACAGTCAACAAGTGGGATACCTGATGCATAGAGTGAAGAAATTGTTCTGCAGAAACGTGCTGTGTAGATAATCTTGAGAAGAGGACCAATCTTAGGAAGATGGAGCATCATCTCATGCTTCTTGAGAACGAATTCTGAATTCTTATTAGCAAGCTTCCAAGCAATTACTATTGCAGCAACTACTGGAACGTAAATGAACCACTTCTTGGTAATGAAGTTAGACAAGCCAACCATTATCTTAGTGATTGTTGGAAGTTCCATATCCATAGACTCGTAAGTCTCAAAGAATGTTGGAAGTACTACAGAGAAGAGGATGATAATTACGATTACGATAATTACACCCAAAATCTTAGGATAGTTTGTAGCACTCTTAATCTGGGAGTTAAGTCTCTCTTCCTTGTCATAGTGCTCAGCCATTCTCATAAGAGTCTGGTCCATAGTACCTGATGCTTCACCGGCCTTGATCATGTTAACAAGCATTACTGGGAATACACCCTTTTGCTCTTCCATGGCCTCGGAAAGTGAAAGACCAGCTTTTAATGAATTATAGAGTTCATCGTAAACGGATTTGATTTTAGGATCAATACCGTCACGGTTACGGATGATATCAACCGCTCTTACAATTACGACACCAGAGCCAACCATTGTACCAATCTGACGACACATGTCTGAGAGGTCTGTTGATTTAAGCTTGGACTTAGTAAGAGTTGTTGCGCCACCCTTGACCTTGTAGTCTGAAACGTAGAGACCTTGGTCTCTGAGACGTTCAGCAAGTCTCTGAGGGTTGTCTGCCTCAAGTGTACCGCTCTTTTTAGTTCCGTCCAAAGTTACGGCATTGTATGAGTATACAGGCACATTACCACTCCTTTACTAAAAAATTTTATGTGCATTATATATTATGCACGCGCGCGTATAAAAAAACACGCAAAAGAAATTTTGCGAGATGCTCAAATAACGGCGGGCATAGCTCCACCGCAATCAAGCAAACATTTCACAGTGCCCAGCATAGGACACGTGAACGTGCTGTAGGACATTCTGAAATGTTTGCTTACTTCAAGAACATCCCCAAATAAAACGAAATAAGTGCGTCGGACCATAGATACGACACAACAATACCCACACTGAGGTATGGGCCAAACGCGAATGGCATCTTCATTGCAGCATTCATCCCCTCCTTGAAAGAAGGTGCCTCTTTTTTCACAATTACTATTATTGCATATATTAGTATATAAATGCAATAGAAAGCTGCAGAAAAAATTCCAACAAAAAATGCGCAAATAACCCCTTTCCAACCGAGAAGGAGTCCAGCAACTGCCATAAGTTTGACATCGCCACCGCCAAAACCGCCTGTTAAAACGGCGAGCAAGTACATAGGTACGCTGATACAGAAGAATCCTATAGCACGTGAAACCAGTGTTACAGAGTTCACTCCAAATGTAGGATCAAACCAAATACTTACAATAGCTGCGATTAAAATTGCAATGTGGAAGCCATTAGGTATCTCCATAGTTGCCTGGTCAATTACAGACAAAGTAACTAAAACAGAGATAATATAGAACAGCAACAGAGCGTTAACTGTGTATCCTAGTTGCCACACTGAAAACAGCGCAGTAAGACCTCCAACAAGTTCCATAAGAGGATACCTGAAGGAAATCTTTTCATGGCAATAGCGACATTTGCCGCGTAAAAATATCCAACTAAAAAATGGCACAAGATCCCAAGCTTTCAGCTCATGCTGACACTTAGGACAATGAGATCTACCCTTAACAAAAGTCTCATGAATAGGAACACGCATGGTAATTACGTTATAAAAACTACCGATGCATGCACCAAACATGAAAATGATTATATAGAATAGAACTACTGCGACTTGTACTGGCATTGTAAATTCTCCTTTTGACGGCAAAGCATTGCCCTATAAAAAGTCGAATAGGGCTGGGCTTACGCCCCGCCCTCTTCTTTCAAAACGAGCCTCAGGCTGTTTGGCACAATAGCCTGAGGCTCTAAATGTTCAATTAGAAATTAACAAATAAAGACTAATTAGTTAGAAGCAGGACCAACTTCGCCCCACTTGCCTGTTGTACCATTAAAAGTAACGCTATACTTTGTGTTACTAACAGTAAATGAAGAAACTTTGTTTCCAGAAGCAGTAAATGCTACCTGATAGTCATCAGGAATCTTGCAGTTTGCAGAATCAGAAATAGATGTCCAATCAGAAATATCAGAAGCTGCCTTGATGTCAGCGCCATCTGTTGCATACTTCTCTGTGATGTAAGCAAGTGTAGATGTCTTGATTGTGTTAGCTGCTTCAAGGAATGTCTTCTTGTTAGCGTTGTCAATCCAAGCTGTAAGTGATGGAACGAGCATAGCTGCAAGAATAGCAATGATAACGATTACGATTACGATTTCAATAAGTGTGAAACCTTTGTTGTTTAACTTCTTCATAAGAGTATGTACTCCCTTCAAAAATAAAAATTTTAACGAATTTAAACAATGCCTTTTTATAAAAGCTTGCGTTGTGCCTCACAAGCTAAAGTCCTTGTTTTGTCCAAATTCAATTTGGCACAAATACATATTACAACAGTATTTTATATTTTTCAAGCATTTTTTGGGGAATTTTTAACAAATTTTGAACAAAAAATACATTTTTTTAGCAACTATTGGCAAAAACTATTAGTATTCTGCAGCCTTTTTGTTTATATCTGCCAAACATTCTGACATGCAAACGCCTAGTACAACAATAAAGTATGGAGATGTATAAAATTTAGGAACCCCAAAGAATAATGAAATCAAATATCCAATTACAACAAAAGCTGCAGCTTCTACGTGTTTAGATAGTTGTTTTCTATTCTGAAGCAATCGAATTACACCAACCACGTATGTAGAAAAGTAAATTAAAAGACCAGGAATTCCAGTAAATAGTGCAATTTGTAAAAACACATTGTGCGGGTGATTAAGCGGTGAAGTTTCATCAATTACTATTTTTCCAAAATTTTCTAATCCGCATCCAAACATAGGGCTTAACTTAATATTTTCTAAAGCATTTTTCCAAAGCAGTCCTCTTGAACTTCCTACCATGTCTATGTTTAGAGAATCATCACTAACTGAACCAATAAGTAGGCTTACGTCGCCGAACATTCCAACAAAACTAGCCAATAAATTATTTGAATAAAAGATAGACAATGCTGATATCAATAGGAATACCAGGAAAAATGAAATAGCTTTGTTTTTTTGATTCTCACTATTAATAAATTTCCATACAATCACGAAAATTAACGTTAAAAGAACAGCCAAATAAGATCCTAATGAATTGTTAAATATCAAAAGTTCGATGTTTAATGCTCCACATAAAACATATAGTCCTTCTTTAAGCTTATTTGACTCATTTTCATATAGAAAATAAGCGACTAAGATTACGATTACCAAATAATACCCATAATGGTTTGTGTTATAAAAAACCGACTGATAATGAAATGTATTTGTATAAAAATCATTTACATTAACTTTTTCTGTAAAAGAATTATCCAATATTGTAATTCCAGCCATAAGCGTTGATACTAACAAAAAAAACTTTGCAATTATCTTAACAAGTTTTCTATCGTTAGCCACAATCAAACCAGATAACAAGAATCCAGCATATAAGAAATATGTAAAAAAGCTATCCATCATAGGTGCTCTTCCATAAAACGCCATAAATTTGTCTTCGGCTAGAGAGCAACAGATTAGGCACCATATCAAAAACAATAAAAGCAAAACAAGTGGCAAAAAAGAATATAAAAGTTTATTTATTGATATAGATGCAAAAATATCCTTTTCCTTGTAACAGTATAATATTGCAATACAAATTCCAACAGCACCAATTGTATAGACAGCATTTATCCAAATGGTATATACGACAAGAGGATTTACGTTAATTAGATTTAAAAGCATTATTAGTAAGGGAATTGCGCACCATAGCATAATTACAGTTGCAGATAACCAAACCAATTTGCTTTTATCAATATGCTTTATCATAGCGTTCTCCCAAAAAATTAACCGGTCTACCATGGGTAAACCGGTTATTATTAATTATTCGTATTCCCAAGTTGTTCCATTATATGTAGCTATATGGCCCTTAGAATAATATGTAAAATGTGTTATTCCATTTGGGTCTACTGAGAATGTTACATCACCGTTGTTTTTTGGCTCCGATCCTGACTGTGCTTGAAGAGTTGTATTGGCGTTATCAGAAGCCGCCTGCCAGAACTCTGTATTATCGGCAAATGCTGTATAAGATACACCAGCGAGGCTCTTATCCTTACCATATGTTTCTACAAGCTGGCCCATAACTGCTGTCTTAACGCTATCTGCTTCACCCTTGAGAGTTGCAATCTTAGACTTATCTACCCAAGCAGTGATACTAGGAACAAGAACTGCTGCAAGAATAGCAATAATAACGATTACAATTACAAGCTCAATGAGTGTAAAACCTTTTTTATCTTTTAACATAATTGGCATCCCCTTAATTTTGCTAATAGTATTATACACTTAATGAGTGCAAATGGCAATATTTCGTGTTAGAATTGGTCTATGAGTAAGATTTTAAAGTTTGTGAAAAGTGAACCTGTGCTATGTGTGGCAGCGGTAATAGCGGGAGTGTCTTGCTGCTGGGTGAGGCCATCGGTGGCATACCTGGGGTATATAAATTGGAAGACACTGGGGATATTACTGGCAATGATGATAGTGGTGCAGTTGCTGCACACGATAGGCATATTTGACTATCTGGTGCAACGCATACTGCTGATGGTGAACAGCAGCAAGACGCTCGTATTAGCGCTCGTTTTGGCATGCTTTTTCTGTTCAATATTTATCACTAATGATATTGCGCTGATCACATTTGTCCCATTTGCTATTGGGTCACTTATGGTGGCTGGATTACAAGATTTAATAATATGGACTGTGACACTACAGACAATTGCTGCCAACCTCGGTTCAATGATTATGCCGATTGGCAGTCCTCAGAATATACAGATATTCACTGTGTCTGGTATGTCTGTCATGGACTTCTTTACTGTGATTTTCCCTTATTGGATTGTGTCACTTGTTATACTAGTAATTGCAAGCCTTGCAGTACCAAAAAGAGAAATCTCCGGCCGAGTTGGCAGCGTGGAAATAGAGAAAAAGCCAATTGGTATGATTGTTCGTGAGACATTGTCTGGCGTTGACTACTGTCTCCTACTCACATTCGTTGCATTCTATATTTTGATTGGAAATCTCAGCAATATTCCATCATTTGTATCACTTATTAATGGAATTGTAACCGGCAACGAACTGTGGTGTTCAATCATCGCAAGCCAAGTGATTTCTAACGTACCTGCTTGCGTTATGCTATGTGGATTTACAAGCAACTACCCTATGCTACTTGTTGGTCTAAACCTTGGCGGACTAGGTACACTAATCGCATCCATGGCCAATCTTATCTCATACAACATACTTGCCCACCAAGTGGATAAAGTAAAAGGAAAATATATAATTGTATTTACTATTGCTAATTTAGTAATGCTTGCAATATTAATCGGAGTGTATTTTGTAATATGAAAAAAGTATTTACTATCGACAACATATTAAGTTTCATATGCACACTGTCCTTGCTCGCTTGGATTCTTGCGCCAATTATGGTAATGTACAGGAATTTCAAGACTCAGGGCATATCACCTTTTGCTGCATATAAATCTATGCTTACAACATACTACGGATGGCTCGGATTTATGATGATTGCGGGCGCAGTCGGGCTGCTTGCCGGACTGATTTACTTAATTCGCCGCGCAATATTGTCCAAGATGTCCGGCAAGGAGAAGATGGCTGCGCTCGCGCCTATATGGGCTATGCTAGCATTCATCATCTGGTGTACGATCAACACATTCTGCTTTGCCGAAGACCAAAAGCTTGCAATTAGTGGACAGCTAGTTCAGATGGACTGCCTACTCGTATATCTGTGCTACGGCGGTATGATTCTTGCAGGACTGACAGTCGCAAGAAACAAGCATCTCACAATGATAGTTATCTGGGCATTCCTTGCTATTTCAACATTTATGGCAATGATGTGCATACTTGATAACGACGCAGCATACAGTCTATTTGTAAATTCACTTACGAACACATTCCACTACGAGGCTGTATTCTATAACACTAACCACTATGGATATTATCTAACGCTAATAATTGTAGTTAGTGCCTATCTTCTCTCATACCGTTCTGACTGGGTAGAGAAAATGTTCTATGGATTTGTCTATGTAATCAATTTATGGACACTTATCCTCAATAACACAATGGGCGCTTATCTCGCAGTCCTTCTTACATTTATCTTTGCTGTAATCTGGTCATTTATTAATAAAGAAGAAAAGAAATGGCCACTTATAATTCTTGGAATATTTGTTGCCATTTCTATTGTCTCAACATTTATGTCCGATTCAATTGTTACCAATTTCGCAGATATGTTCTCAGATATCTCAACAGTTATTGAGATGGATGATTCCGAACTGGAAGGCATTGGCTCTAACCGTGGCGAGCGTTGGATGAAGACAATTGAAAGAATAAAAGAGAAACCACTTGTAGGACATGGCCTACAATCAATCACAGAATATACAACGCACAATATTTACTTACAGCAAGCAGCTTATACAGGAATTCCTGGTCTACTTCTATTCCTGTCAATATTCGTTGTCGGAGCAACGAAGCTTGTAAAAGCACGCAAGACAATAACTCCACTTGCAAGAGGTGCTGCTTTCGCTGTTGTTGCATATCTAATATCTGCATTCTTCGGAAATACAATATTCTATACTGCAACCTACTTCTACATAATCCTTGGCTTCTGTTTAACAGGTGCTATGGATGGATTACTTGTTGAAACTAAAAAAGAGGATGTCTCATGACATCCTCTTTTTTCTTTATTTTGATTGTTTGTTGATTTTATCTTTTGCTTAGATGCGGAGGCTCTTGTCCTCACCGATAGCTGTCATGCCATCAAGCTTGTACTCGTTGCCATCCTCATCTCTGATGAAGCCACGAAGCTCACCAAATGTGATTGTATAGTCCTCATCGATGATACCGAGATGCATAATCATTGGATGCTTGTCGCCGATATCATAGTAGAGATCTACCATGCCATGGTCATCATATACGTGGCAGCAATCTGGCTTGTCATAATGGAAGTAAACAGGTGTGATTCTTGATGTGCTTCCCTCGAACCAGATAAGGTTCTCATTGTAATCATCCTGGTTGATTGACTGGTTTCTTGTAAGGTTGAAACCAAAGAATTCCTTCTTGCCATTTACTGTGTTAGTACCCATTGTTGTTACCCAATCATAGTGCATCTTGTATGGGTAATAACCACGATGGTCATCGATAATAGCTGTTGAATCCTTGTCTGTCTTGTACTTCTTGCCATTTACGATTACATATCCCTCTGAATGGAAGAGATCCTTCTGGCTGTAAAGTGGCTTGTTCTTGCCAAATGGAATCATAACAACTGATGGCTTGGAAACACGTGTAAGTTCAAGATTGTACTTAATCTTGCAACCGCTCTTGATTGTGCGGCCCTTAACATATGCCTTGCCATTTTCAAAGTTGTTCTTGATATTAACTCTGTTAATAATGCTCTGTGAATAGCATGTATCACCATTGATAATTGTTGGAGCCATAACTGCCTGCTGTGGAAGCATCATTTCCTGACAAGCAATCTTCTTTCTTGTCTTCTTATCATAAACAATTGTAAGGCTTGTTCCGAAGATGCCCATGTTACAAACTGCTGTGAGAAGAATAATATCAGGGAGTGTTACCTCTACTGCTTCCCAACAAGTATAACGGAACTTATTAAGAGAATCTGGAAGGAATGGGCTCTGCTTATGAACGTTCATGAAGTTCATCTGCTTGAACTCTGTATCGAATGTTCCAAAGTAGCATTTTCCGTTTTCATCACAGATATCATCTGGTGTTGCCACTGGAATTCTCTTGTCTGACAATACTTTTTTAAAATCCATTAGTACATATCTCCTTATTGCTTAGGTATATCCGAACTGGTAATTTCCCTACCATCCATAACCATAGTAATCAGTTGTGAAACTTTCGTCAATTGCTCATCAGAATTTTTAAGGCCTAAAACGACCATACAGTTCTCAATTCTAGGCTTTTTACCAGCAGCTATGCTGTTTTTAGCAACTCCAGTTAAATTTTTGAACGAAAGGTCTGTGGCAAATGATTTCTCAAATGCAGCGATAAGTGGACCGGCATTATTCCATACGCCCTTGGAAATCATTTCAACAAATTCCTGACTTGTTGTCTCGGAAGTAACCTCTTCAAAATTAATATCTTCCATTGCAGCTTCCATGGCCTGTTCAATGAATGAATCATCAAGTTTAATGAAGTTATTAAACTTGATACCATATAACTCTTCGAGTTTCTCTACAGCTGCTTTGTCATCCTGCTTCTTGAGGCCAAGAACTGTATTAACCGTTAGTATTGTATTGGTCTTAGGATTTACGACAGCAAACATATTAGCGAATTGTGAGAGATCAACAATGCTATCATCGTTTTCCTTCTCGCCTGCATATTTTGCTGCTTCCTGTGCCTTCTTGGCAGTCTCTATATCCTGCTCACTAGGCTCAGTACCCTTAATCTGTATATATACAATAAATGATTCATCCTTAGATACAGCATTAGTTATTACTGGGCCAATATTGGATTGATTTACCATCTTATTAACTGATGTGTGAAGCTTAGTCAGTGCAACAGATGCGCCAGTTGCATTAACAAAAATTAGGAATGCTAATGCAATCGCAATATCCCTACCAATTCTCTTCTTAGCCTTGAATAGTCTGATAGAAATAAGAGCTGAGATTAAGATAAGAAGTACACTTACTGGTACTATCCATTTTGCAGGAACAATATTAAGTGATGCAACTGAGCCTATTAGAAATAGTGTTGCAAGGCTCTGGAGTACTGTCCAAATTATATTAGTTACCATAGGTCCACCTTCTAAAAAAGGCCGAGCGTTTGGCTCGGCCTTTTAATTTTAGTTTCAATTATTTAACCATTGAAGCGATTTCTGCTGCGAAATTCTCTTCCTTCTTCTCGATGCCTTCGCCCTTAACGTAGCGTGTGAAACCGATAACCTTAACATCAGCGCCAAGCTTCTTAGCAACTGAGTCAACGTAACCCTTTACGCTACCTTCAAAGAGGTCGCCACGAACGAATTCCTGCTCAAGCAAGCAGATTTCCTTGAGCTGCTTGTTGATACGGCCTTCTGATGCCTTAGAGAAGATTGGATTTGCAACATACTCTTCCTTGTTAGCAACTGCTGTTGCTGCAAGAGCTGCAACTGCTTCGTCTGAAAGGAAGTTGAAGAGGAACTTGTTGTTCTTCTGCTCTTCATATGTAGCCTTAGTAGCATCGTCCCAAGCACCTGCAGCGATTGTCTTCTCAACAACGCTTGTAAGGATTGGCTTAGGAAGTGTATCTGGCTTGTTGAGTGAGCTCTCGATGATTATTGTCTTCATCTTAGCAAGCTCATCAGCAGAGATATCCTCTTTTGCAAGATACTCTGGGCTCATAGCTGCGATCTGCATTGCGACGTTCTTACCCATCTCTGCAAGCTCTGGCTTAGCAGCTGTAGCGTCGTCTGTATCCAAACGAACCATAACACCTACTGAACCACCAGCGTGGATGTATGTGCAGATTGTACCTTCTGCTCTCTCGAAACGGCGAATCTTCATGTTCTCACCGATTGAAAGGATGAGGTCCTGAAGGTTCTCCTGAACTGTTCTGTCTGTACCAACGAGGTTAACACCGAGGAGATCCTCAACGTCAGCTGGGTTCTTCTCAACGATTGTCTTAGCAACGTCAAGTACGAAGCCCTGGAACTTCTCGTTCTTACCAACGAAGTCTGTCTCTGAGTTAACTTCTACGAGAACGCTAACTTTCTTAGCGTCATCTGTATATGCAAGAACAACGCCATCAGCAGCTGTTCTGCCTGCCTTCTTAGTTGCTGCAGCGAGGCCTCTCTCACGGAGATATTCAATAGCCTTTTCCATGTCGCCGTCAGACTCAACGAGTGCCTTCTTGCACTCCATCATACCAACGCCTGTCTGCTCACGAAGAGCCTTAACGTCCTGAGCTGTAAATGCCATGATTATTCCTCCTCTGCTGCTTCTTCTGCTGGAGCTTCTTCTGCTGCAACAGGAGCATCTGTTCCCTGACGGCCCTCGATAACTGCGTCAGCCATAGCGCCAGCGATAAGGCGTACAGCGCGGATAGCGTCATCGTTACCAGGAATTACATAGTCAACTTCGTCTGGGTCACAGTTTGTATCAACGATAGCAATGATTGGAATACCGAGCTTGTGAGCCTCAGCAACAGCGATTCTCTCCTTGCGTGGGTCAACGATGAACATAGCAGCTGGCTGCTTCTTCATCTCTGTGATACCACCCATGAACTTCTCAAGCTTTTCAATCTCGAGCTCGAGCTTTGCTACTTCCTTCTTAGGAAGAAGATCGAATGTGCCGTCTTCACGCATTGTGCGAAGCTGTTCAAGTCTCTTAATTCTTCTCTGAATTGTCTTAAAGTTTGTGAGCATACCGCCGAGCCAACGTGCATTTACGAATGGCATACCGCAACGGATAGCTTCTTCCTTAACAGAATCCTGAGCCTGCTTCTTAGTACCAACGAAGAGAATGTCTCCGCCTTCTGCAGAGATGTCACGAACTACATCGTATGCTTCTTCGAGCTTCTTAACTGTCTTCTGAAGGTCGATGATGTAAATACCGTTTCTCTCTGTGAAGATGTACTCAGCCATCTTAGGGTTCCATCTTCTTGTCTGGTGTCCAAAGTGAACACCTGCTTCAAGCAATTGTTTCATTGAAATTACTGACATGTGCATGTCCTCCTAAAAATAAGTTTGTATCCTCCGCAGGTCGCTGTCTGAAACAACGTAACAACGCCGATTGCTTGACGACGTCGAACAACCGTGTTTCACGCCCCGCGTGCGAATTGCTCGACAATTATATCACGCGTTATATATAAATGCAATAATAATTATTGAATTCCGTTTCTATCTGTGAACCAGAATATTCCAGTTTTTTACCGATAGGTATGAAAAGTTAAGGTTTTTCCATCTGATGTGACGGCGATGGTGCCTTGGAGGTCGGTGCGGTAGGTTGGAATGTTTTGCAAGGTCTCCATAGTCCTTGCATTTGGATGGCCATAGTCATTGCCCGCTCCGACCGATATGACGGCATACATCGGCTGCACTGCGCGGAGGAGCTCCGGTGTGGTTGAGGAACTGGAGCCATGATGCCCGACCTTAATCACGTCGGCATGCAAGTCTTGATAAGTCCGAAGCAGGCTCAGTTCCTCTTCCTCCTCCGCGTCACCCATCAAAAGAATTCTATTCTCCCCGTAATTTAGCATCATAACAAGTGACATATTGTTTTCATTATCGCTCTCATACAGTGGGCCAAGGCAAGTTAGAGTAATACCCTCACTCAGTTCCAACATCGTTAGAGCTGTAAGTTCAGTATCTATATCTATTTGTTTTTCTATCTCACTTAGCGCGCCCATATGGTCATCATGCGGATGTGTGATGATTAGATAGTCAAGTTTACTTATTCCAAACTGTCTTATGTAATTCACTATTTTCCTACCGCTTCCCGCTGGACCTGTGTCTATCAATGCACACTTGTCCTTTGTCCATATAAAAATAGAATCACCCTGCCCTACATCAATGAAGGACACGGTGAGCGGTTGTGGATTAAAGTCTAGCTTTTCCCGATATTCTGACCGAAGTCCAACCGCCACATAAATATCATCCCAGTCTGGCAAGAATGGTATGTAAGTAATTGCCAGTGTTAGGATAATACAGACTATCGCGGCGATTGGTTTCAGTCTATCTTTTTTTATTCCTTGGTTTCTTTTGTCTATTCCTCTCATTTTGAACCGTCCTATTCTGTGGCTTAGGGCGGTTTGTTAAAACAGGAATAAGGTCTGTGCGATGTGCCTTGGTCAGCGCTTCTACAACAAGGTCTGCATTCCTTGGATTGTAATACTGAAGAAGTGCACGTTGAAGTGCTTTTTCATGTGGATTACGAGCCACATATACATTCTGCATTGTATATGGGTCCAGTCCTGTATAGAACATACAGGTTGATATCGTACCAGGTGTTGGATAGAAGTCCTGTACCTGTTCCGGTCTTATCTTGCGTTGCTTTAGAAACAGTGCCAATTCTATTGCATCATCAAGAGTTGAGCCTGGATGAGATGACATAAGATATGGAACAAGATATTGTTCTTTTCCAACAGTATTAGTCAACTGGAAATAACGCTTAGAAAATTTCTCATATGTATCAATATGCTGCTTGCCCATAAGGTCAAGAACGGCCTCGGAGCAATGCTCTGGTGCAACTTTCAGTTGACCACTTACATGATACTTTACAAGTTCTTGGAAGAAAGTCTCATCGCTATCCTCAAGGAGATAATCATAACGTATTCCCGAACGAATAAATACTTTCTTGATACCTGGGATTTCTCTCATTTCTCTGAGTATCTCTACATACTCTGTGTGGTCAGCAACAAGATTCTTGCAAGGCTCAGGTGCTAGGCACTTTTTACCCTTACATAGGCCCTCTGTTTTCTGCTTCTCACAACTAGGATTTCTAAAGTTTGCTGTTGGGCCACCAACATCATGAATGTATCCCTTGAAATCTGGATCCTTGGTAAGCAATGTTGCCTCTTTTATCAGAGACTCCTTGCTTCTCTTGGTCATATATCTGCCCTGGTGGAACTGAATTGAACAGAAATTACATCCACCAAAACATCCACGATTATGTGTGATAGAAAACTTTACTTCATCTATACCTGGGACATGCTGATAACTTGGATGATATGTTCGCTCAAAAGGAAGTTCATAAATCGCATCAAATTCCTCTGTTGTCAGTGGTGGCATTGGAGGATTCTGTACGAGCATCATATCCCCTTGACGTTGCTTGATAAGTTTGCCTCTTATATGGTCCTGCTCATCCTGCTGAATTCTAACAGAGACAGCATATTCTTTCTTATTCTGTCTCACATTATCGAGGCTAGGGCACTCCTTACCCTCAAGTGGTGTATTGCAAGGTTCTGTCAGATAACAGGTGCCTCTAATATCATTCAATGGTTCATTGTTTTCTAGATGTTTTGCTATTTCAAGAATGGACTTCTCACCCATTCCATAGCTTAGGATATCTGCCTTACTGTCAACAAGGATGGAAGGCTTGATTTCATCATCCCAATAATCGTAGTGCGCGAAACGTCTTAGAGAGGCTTCTAGTCCTCCAATAACGATAGTAACATCTGGATATGCTTCACGGATCTTGTTGCAATATACTGTAACGGCGCGGTCAGGACGTTTGCCGTGCTTGCCACCTGGCGTATATGCGTCATCTGAACGTGGCTTCTTGGCAGCCGTATAGTGAGCAACCATGGAGTCAATGTTCCCGGCCGATACAAGGAAACCGAGACGCGGCTCACCAAACTGGGTAAAGTCATCTGTTGTACGCCAATTTGGTTGCGACAAGAAGGCCACCTTATAACCCGCATTTTCAAGCACGCGAGTAATAATGGCCGCGCCAAAACTCGGATGGTCAACATATGCGTCGCCACTTACGTAAACGAAGTCGACGCTCTCCCATCCGAGGTTATTCATTTCCTTTTTGTTAATTGGAAGAAACATTAATCTATTTCCTCTTCTACTGGTGATGGTGCGGTGTCTTGTGCGAGTGCATTCATCTCGAGCCATTGGGTCTTGGTGATGAGAACAGAACGTGGTTTGGAGCCTTCGAATGGGCCTACTATGCCGCGTTCCTCAAGCTCATCAATAATGCGGGCTGCACGAGCATATCCGACCTTGAGTTTACGCTGGATGAGTGTAGTTGATGCCTGTCCGGCATTGACTACAGCTTCGATTGCTTGTGGAAGAAGTGCATCGCCATCGTCCTCACCTGCTGGTGCATCAATGCTTGACTTCTTCTGGCCGTCAGTTGCGGCAGCATGCTTATCAATCTCATCGATTACAGCGTCGTTATAATTTGCCTCGCCCTGAGTCTTGACAAAGTCAATTACATTGGCAATTTCATTGTCTGGTACGAAGCAGCCTTGGATACGAATTGGGTTGGATGCACCAACTGGATTGAAGAGCATATCTCCGTTGCCGAGAAGTTTCTCAGCGCCCATCATATCTAGGATGATTCGAGAGTCTGTACCGTTGGAAACCTTGAGTGCAAGACGGCTTGGAATGTTGGCCTTGATGAGGCCAGTGATTACATCTACACGTGGTGACTGGGTAGCGATTACAAGGTGCATACCAGCAGCACGAGCCATCTGAGCGAGACGACAAACTGAGTCCTCAACGTCCTTGGCAGCTGCCATCATGAGGTCTGCAAACTCATCGATGAAAATTACGATATGTGGCATTGGATTCTTCTCAGGATCCATTGCTGAAAGTTCGTTATATCCCTTGATATCTCGAACATTATTTTCTGAGAATGACTTGTATCTATTGAGCATCTCGCGAACAGCCCAAGCGAGTGCGCCAGATGCTTTCTTAGGGTCTGAAACTACAGGGATGAGCATATGTGGAATGCCATTATATCCTGTGAGTTCAACTGCTTTCGGGTCTATCATTACGAGCTTAACTTCGTCCGGTGTGCAGTTGTAAAGAAGGCTGAGAATCATAGCATTCATACATACTGATTTACCAGAACCGGTTGTACCTGCAACGAGGATATGTGGCATCTTGGAGATGTCCATTGTGCAGATATCACCTGTTATGCCACGGCCGAGGGCAACAGTGAGTTTGCTCTTCTTAACCTGATCCTTGTACTCCTTGGACTCGAGAATCTCACGGAGTGTGATTGCGTCACGACCTGTGTTTGGAATCTCGATACCAACTGCTGCTTTGCCAGGAATTGGGGCCTCGATACGGATGCTTGTTGCAGCGAGGCTGAGAGCGATATCATCAGCAAGACCTGTTATCTTGCTGATACGTACACCCTGTGCTGGAGCGAGTTCGTAACGTGTAACAGAAGGTCCACGGCAGATGTCAACAAGAGTTGTCTCTACGCCGAAACTTTTCAGTACATCAATGAGCTTCTCAGCGTTATTTTTCATCTCTTCCTCGCCATTTCCAGAGAGGTTGAGTTTAGGTGCTGAGAGACATGACATTGGTGGGAATGTATATGTTACTTCCTCTGTCTCATCATGGGCTGCGAGTGTAGGTTTTTCGAGCTCAGGATTAGGCTCAGCCTCCTCGGCCGGCTTGTTCTGAGCCGCAGCCTTCTTGATGATATCGTCAAGAAGAACAGATGGTTTCTCCTCAGTAGTGGATAAATCAACTGGTTTCTCTGGCTCTGGTTCTTTCTTGATATCTATCACTTCTGCCTCTTTCTTGGCCTTCTTGCGAGGCTTAGTAGCGGCATCTGTGTCGTCATATTCTGGATCTGGGACATATTCTGGTCCGAGGTCTACATCGAGATTGAATTGCTTCTTTTGTTCCTTGCGTTCCTCTGCCTGACGCTTGACTGTTTCATACTGGTCAGCCATCATCTGGCCGCCCTTCTGAACAGGCTTCTTAACAGTATCAAAGAGGCCTACGAGAGTAGTGCCAGAGATTACCATTAGGAATACGAAACAAAGGATTACTATTGTGATTGCAGCTGGTACTTTTGAGCCGAAAAGCCATAGTAACAAGCCACCGATTATGGCGCCAAATGCGCCACCATTTCCGGATGCCTTTCCAGCGGCATAGGCATCTTTAATTCCGCCCCAGAAATCTGACCAAATGAATACACCATACTGGTCAGCAAATACATGTACTGCTGCGCAGATAAAGATTACGAAAATCGATGACATTATAACTACAAATCTCACATTGCCCATCGGCTTGTCGAGGGACATCATAACTGCGAGATAAATTAGGATAAATGGCCATACGAAAGCACATACGCCAAAGAGTCCAAAGAACAAACTCTGAAGAAATGCCCAGACATTTCCACCAGGAATTAGAGTCACGCAAAGGATAAATGCTGCGACTGCGAAAAGTATAATCGCAGTGATCTGGCGATTGGTATTTTCCTTGCGAGATCTCTCTATATACATTTTTCCATTTTGAGTGTTTTTAGCAGCCGGTTTTCTCTGCTGACTGCTAGGCTTTTTCTTAGTAGTTGTAGATTTCTTCTGTGTAGCCAACTAAAATCACCCCTTAAAAATGTTCTACGATGCCGATTACTGTTACAATCGCACCGACGATGAGACAATAATAACCGAATACGATGAATTTATCTGTACGAACGAGCTTCTCAAGAAGCTTGATACTTGCAACTCCGACAACCGCTGCGACGATTATGCCGACAATTATTGGAAGTACATCGATGGCGATTGTTCCACCCTCGAGCAAGCCTTTGAACTCAAGCGCCGTTGCAGCGATAACTGCAGGTGTGCCGAGTACAAATGAGTAACGAACCATATAATTCTTTTCTACACCTGATAGCATACCAGCTGAGATTGTAGAACCAGAACGTGAGAGTCCTGGGAAGATTGCTGAGAGGCACTGAACAAAGCCTACTAAGATTGCATCCTTTATCTCAACTCTGTTTCTTATGTCTTTCTTGGTTCTAGATACCTTGGTGCCGAGAAGTAAAAGCGCGGCTGTAATGAGAAGCATTACACCCTCGACAATTATGTCATTGTCCCCTGCTAACATCTCTGCTATATCCTTGACTTTCATATCATTTCCTATTGGAAAGAGAATGATGAATAGTGGAATACAAGTGATGACGAACATATAGAGCAAATGCCTGTTCTCAGATACTTCGCCTTTCTTGATATTTCCTGTGAAGAGATCCTTGATTGTGCGACCCATCTCGAGAATCATATCCCAGAAGGTCTTGTAATAAACTGCAATTACAGCTATTAGTGTTCCAATATGTAGGAATACTGACAGTGCAAGTGATCCCTCACCATTGATATTCATGAAGTGCTGAAGTATTGAAAGATGTCCGCTACTGGATATTGGTAGGAACTCTGTAATTCCCTGCACCGCACCTAAAATTATAGCTTTTAAAAATTCCATGGAATTTCTCCTTAAAGTACAAGATATACGCAAAATATTATACCAAATTGGTGCGAAAAACGCAATATATAGTGTAATAAAATAATTTGACATATATATCCATATTGTTATAATATTTAACAATGTTTGTTAAAAAAACTCATAATTATAAAAGGAGAACTATCGTGGGACAGACACTTAGTCAAAAGATTATCGCTGACCATCTCGTATGCGGTGAGATGGTAGTAGGAAATGAAATTGGCATCCGCATAGACCAAACTCTTACACAGGATGCAACAGGCACAATGGCCTATCTTGAGCTCGAAGCCATGGGCATCGACCGCGTCAAGACAGAGCTCTCTGTTGCATACATTGATCACAATACACTTCAGACAGGTTTTGAGAACGCCGACGACCATCGCTTTATCCAAAGCGTATGCAAGAAGCGCGGCGTTCGTTTTTCTCGCCCTGGCAACGGCATTTGCCACCAGGTGCATCTCGAGCGTTTTGGCGTTCCAGGCAAAACGCTTATCGGCTCAGATAGCCACACGCCAACTGGCGGTGGTATCGGCATGCTCGCCATGGGCGCTGGTGGCCTAGACGTCGCCGTTGCCATGGGCGGTGGTGAGTACTACATCACAATGCCTAAGATGGTTAAGGTAAACCTCACCGGTGAACTTCAACCATATGTTGCTGCCAAGGACGTAATCCTTGAGGTGCTCAGAATTATGAGCGTCAAGGGCGGCGTTGGCAAGATTGTTGAGTACCAGGGACCTGGTGTCAAGACACTCTCCGTACCTGAGCGTGCAACAATCACCAACATGGGTGCTGAGCTCGGTGCTACAACATCCATATTCCCATCTGATGAGATTACTAAGGCATTCCTCGAAGCTCAGGGCCGTGGCTCTGACTGGAGAGAACTCAGCGCAGATGCTGATGCAGTTTATGATGAGATTATTGAAATCAATCTCTCAGAACTCGAGCCTCTCGCTGCAATGCCTCATATGCCAGATAACGTTCGCAAGGTTTCTGAAATTGGCCAGATCAAGGTTGACCAGGTATGTATCGGTTCCTGCACCAACTCTTCCCTCTCTGATATGCTGAAAGTTGCTGCAATTTTAAAGGGCAAGAAAGTTGCACCAAATGTTAGCCTTGCAATCGCACCGGGTTCCAAGCAGGTACTATCCATGCTTGCAACATGTGGTGCACTCACAGATATAATTGACGCCGGTGCGCGTGTTCTCGAATCCGCTTGCGGTCCTTGCATCGGAATGGGACAGTCACCAAGCAGCGCTGGCATCTCACTTCGTACATTCAATCGTAACTTTGAGGGACGCTCCGGTACAGCAGACGCAGGTATCTACCTCGTCAGCCCAGAGGTTGCTGCCGCATCAGCAATCAATGGTTACCTCACTGACCCACGCACACTCGGTGCTCCTCTCTCTATACTCATGCCTGACCACTTCCTCATCAACGACAACATGGTTGAGCTTCCAGCAACACCTGATGAGGCAACAAGTGTCGAGGTTATCTATGGCCCTAATATCAAGCCATTCCCAGATTCAAACGTATTGACAGACGAGATTGCAGCTCCAGCTATTCTCAAGGTTGGCGACAATATCACAACCGACCATATCATGCCAGCTGGTGCTAAAATTCTCCCTTATCGTTCTAATATTCCATTCCTCTCCCAGTTCTGTTTCCGTCAGTGTGACGAGCATTTTGCAGAGAACTGCAAAGCAGCTGGCAAGGGATTCATCATCGGTGGTGCGAACTATGGCCAGGGCTCATCACGTGAGCACGCAGCACTCGTTCCACTCTATCTCGGAATTAAGGCAGTTATCACCAAGAGCTTTGCTCGTATCCACGCTGCGAACCTCATCAACGCTGGTATCATGCCACTCACATTCCAGAACCCTGACGACTATGGCAAGATTGACCAGGGTGACGCTCTCGTACTAAAAGAGGTATTCTCCTCTCTCGATTCCGGCAACTTCATCCTATTTGATGAAACCAAGGGCATCGAGATTCCACTCGTTGGCGTATTTACCGAGAGACAGAAAGAGATTCTCAAGGCTGGAGACCTTCTCCAGTACACTAAGCAGAAATAATTAGGAGACTTAATATGAGCTACGATAATTATATAAATGAAGCTTGCGAGCAATTTAGAACAATTTTGAATGAGCAGCTCGCTCGCGTAGAGCGCATGGAGAATGACAAGGATAAAGTTGATTTCTCCAAACTCCCAGAGATTAGAATTGGTATCTGCGGTGGCGACGGCATCGGCCCTATTATCACACATGAAGCTGAGCGCCTCCTCCGTTTCCTTCTCGAGGATGATGTTGCATCTGGCAAGATCAAATTCGTTGAGATTGATGGCCTCACAATTGAGAATCGTCTTGCTTGTGGCAAAGCCATTCCTGATGATGTACTGGCCGAGCTCAAAACTTGCCCAGTAATCCTCAAGGGACCTACAACTACTCCAACAGGTGGCACAATGGAGAGCGCAAACGTTGCTATGCGCCGTGAGCTCGACCTCTATGCCAATGTTCGTCCAGTTTCTGTTCCATCAGAGGGCATTGATTGGATATTCTACAGAGAAAATACAGAGGGTGAATATGTACTCGGTAGCCGTGGCTACGAGATTCCAGAGAAGCTCGCTGTTGATTTTAAAGTTACAACAAACCCTGGTACAGAGCGTATCGTTCGCGCTGCATTTGAATATGCAAGACAGAATGGTAAGAACAATGTCGCTATCGTTACCAAGGCCAATATTATGAAGAAGACCGATGGTAAGTTCTCTACAATCGCTCACAAGATTGCAGAGGAATATCCAGAGATCACAGCTGAGGAATGGTTCATCGATATCATGACAGCCAACCTCGTAAATCCAGAGAGACGCTCACAGTTCCAAGTGTTCGTTCTCCCTAACCTCTACGGCGATATCATCACCGATGAGGCAGCTCAGATCCAAGGTGGCGTCGGCACAGCAGGCTCTGCTAATATGGGCGACCACTATGCTATGTTCGAAGCTATCCACGGCTCAGCACCTCGTATGATTGAACGTGGTGACGGCGCCTATGCGAACCCAGCATCAATGTTCAAGGCAACAGAGATGCTCCTCCGCCACATCGGATATGTAGAAAAGGCTGATTTGCTTGCCAAGGCTATGAATATCTGCCTTGAAACAGAGAAAAAATATGTCATCACCGGCAGAAGTGGTGGCGCTACATGTGAAGAATTCGGCAACTACGTAATGGACACTGTAAAATCACTTGAAATATAAGGAGAATTCTTATGGGATCAAAGTATATTTCCATATCAGTAATCAAGAGACTTCCTCGTTATTACCGTTTCCTTGGAACACTCAAGAATGCCGGCATGGTCCGTATCTCATCAAGAGAACTCGCTGATAGAATGGGCCTCTCTGCTTCTCAGATTAGACAGGACCTCAACTGCTTTGGCGGTTTTGGCCAGCAGGGCTACGGTTACAATATCGATACACTCCAGACTGAAATAGGTAAAATCCTAGGTGTTGACGCCGGTCTCAAGACAATCATGATTGGCGCTGGCAACCTCGGCAAGACACTCGCCGGTGCGATTGACTTTGAAGCACGTGGTTTCAAACTCATCGGTATATTTGACAAGAATCCTGCACTCTCAGGCCAGATTCTTGCAGGTCTCCCTGTCCGTCCAGCTGACGACATAGAGGACTTCTGCAAGGAAAACGGTGTTGATGTTGCTATCCTCTGCATCCCTTATGAGGAGGCAGTTGAGAGAACACCACTTCTCGTTGAAACCTGTGGTATCAAGGGATTCTGGAACTTCTCACACTACAATATCAACGAGAAATACCCTCGCGTTATAGTAGAAAACGTTCACTTCAACGATAGCCTTATGACTCTCTGCTATCAGGTAATTAATGAGGGCAAATAATTAATACAGGCGGTAATTATGAAACAATTGCTAAACTACTTGCCACTTGATATTGTCCCTCATCCCGACGGATTTATCGTCGTCGTACCGGATGGTAAGGACGAGCATGGCAAGATGAAAATATCCTTCCGCTTCTACAACTTTGCCACTAGAAAAGTACAGCAGGTTAAGCGCAATTTCTATGCGCAGTATAAGTTTGGACACGGATATATTGAAATAGCTCAGCAGATAAAAGATTACATAACTTGCTCTGTCTGTGAGGATTCCCTCGGTCATATCAATGTTGTATATCCAACAGGTGAACTTGGAATCTTTGATGACAATGGCAATCTCATATTCACAGGAGACCTCTCATATCACGAGTCCCCTGTACGTTCTTGCGCCCCTGAGGACGATTTCATCTGGACCTGTGTACCTGACCAGAATGCAATCGTTCGCTATTCCAAGAAACTCGAGCGCATTGATTTCCGTATCGGTGGCGCTGATACATCAGCAATAGGCCATCCGATGGCAGTATCGAGAATCGGAAACAATCTATATGTCTGCTGCAAAGCGACCAAGAATATTAAGAAAATTGATCTGTCAAATTATGTTGCGACAGATTATAAGAAATTTGAGGAGCCAGTCCTCCGCTATATGCAAGTCGGCGGACGTGAGGTAGTTGTACTCTCCTCAGGTATATATCTTCTCGACTAATGAGGCGATTTTATGGCACAGGAAAAACTGAATAAGCTAATTTCCGTGCTACAGGAAATCGCGCAGGACGGCAAATTAGCCCTTGCATTCTCAGGAGGCGTAGATAGTAGCATTCTACTGGAAGTCATGAAGCGCGCTGGCCTAGACGTCCTCACGCTGACATTTGATTTATCTGAGGCTCTTCTCATTCCTGAGGTGTCAAATAATGACAAGCTCCGCTGCTACTATTGCAAGTCCAAGATGATGAGCACACTAAAAGATAAGGCCGCCAGCGCGGGATATTCCGTTCTCTGCGATGGCACCAATGCGGACGATTTACTCGAATATCGTCCAGGTCTGCGTGCCCTATCCGAGAACGGGGTGTTAAGCCCTATCGCGATGGCGGGTCTCAGCAAGAATGACCTCAGAGAAATCGGCAGATTTCTAGGTCTTGATGCTGCTGACAAGCCTTCCTCACCTTGTGGTCTAACAAGATTCCCATATGGAACACATGTCACAAGCGAAATGCTCACAGCTGTTGCAGACGCCGAGAGCTATCTCAGCGAGAATGGCTATCCATTCTGCCGTGTACGTATCTATAGCACCACGGCTATGGTTGAGATTAAAAAGGAGCTAATTCCTAGCGCAAATATCAATTTAGATAAGATAAAAGACATCCTATCCCCAATCGGTGTAGTTGATGTTTCAATAGATCCAAAAGGTCTCCGATCAGGAACCATGGATGAAGGAGAAAATAATGGCTGATAAAACTTTTGAAAATGTAGGCGATTTCGCTTGCCTCGATCTCGACAGAAAAAAACGTACAGGTTTTCCTGAGGTTGTATTCTGCCAGGGCAAGCCAGTTGATCAAGCAGTTTTAATATTTAAGAAACTCTATGAGGCCAACGGTCTCGTACTCGGCACACGTGCATCAGTTGAGCAATATACTGCTGTCAAGGCTGAGATACCTGAGGCAAAATGGCACGATGCTGCTCGCTGCATCACAATTGGCGAGCCAGTAGAAAATATAGGCCGCGTTGCTGTATGCACAGCTGGTACAACAGATATTCCTGTTGCAGAGGAAGCAGCAATCACTGCATATATGTGTGGTGCCAATGTTGACAAATTCTATGACGTAGGCGTTGCAGGAATACATCGCCTCCTCTCTAAGATTGACGATATCAGAGAGGCCAATGCCGTCGTAGCAGTAGCCGGCATGGAAGGTGCTCTCTGTACCGTAATCGGAGGCCTTGTAAATGTGCCTGTCATCGCCGTACCTACCTCAGTTGGATACGGTGCCAACTTCGGTGGCATCTCTGCCCTGCTCGCTATGATCAACTCATGTGCTGCTGGCACAACAGTTGTAAATATCGACAATGGATTTGGCGCAGGATATAGCGCTGCTCAGATAAACGGTATGGCAGTTGGAGGAAAGAACAATGGCTAAGGATAAAATCATTCTCCTCGAGACCAATATTGATGACTGCTCTGGCGAAGTGCTTGGCTACACACTCGAGAAACTCTTTGACGCAGGTGTCAAGGATGCTTGGTTCTCACCTATTTATATGAAAAAATCCCGCCCTGCCTATGCACTCAGCGTTATGTGCAAGCCAGAACAGGAAGAGGATGCAATTAAAATCATTTTCAAACACACATCAGCAGTTGGACTTCGTCGCAGTGAGATGGACAGAATCATAATGGACCGTGAGCCTTGCACAGTCGAGACAAAATACGGACCTGTATCTGCCAACCATTTCACCTATGGTGATATAGAAAAAACGTCCCTCGAGTACAGCAGCGCAAAGGCACTTGCAGACAAAATGGACGTCTCAATAAATGAAATTTATAAAAACTAAAATTAAAAGCCCGGATGAAAATCCGGGCTTATTTTTTTACTTAGATTGATACTTCAAGTTTGTCATATTTTGAGAGGAATTCCTTCATATCATCAGCCATAGCCTCTACGCCACCAATCTTGTTTGACTCGATATTGAGCGGCAAGATTGGATCATGAACTGAGAGACGGAGAAGAAGCCAGCCATCTGATGCAATACGAGTGGCGCGTACGCCCTCAAAGCTATCACCAGCAACTTCATATTCCTCATTGCTGCGAAGCCATCTATCAAGGTCCTCGAGAACCTGATTGCCATATGTCTTGAAATCAGGGTCTAAAATCTTGATTCTATATTCCTCTGACTCGATAGGCTCCTCGAGATTCTCAATAAGGGAATCAAGAGTCTTGTCCTCTTTTCTCATCTGAGCGGCCTTGATAATAATCTTGGTCATAAGATATGCGCCATCATCGAGGAAATAGTTCTCACGCATTGCAGCATGTCCAGATGTCTCAATTGCGAGAGGAGAATTCACACACTCCTCCATATTGAGTCTCTTGGACTCGTTGATTACATTCTTATATCCTCTCTTGAAGCGGTGATGCTTACCACCGAGGTCAGACTCGATAAACTTCTTGAGTCCAGAGGATGTAACTGAGTCAGTTACAATCGTTCCACCCTCATTGCCCTCAAGAGCAATTGCAGATGCAAGTGCAATAAGTGCATTACGATTGATTTCCTTACCGTCTGCTGCAACGCAAGCAGCGCGATCAACGTCAGTGTCAAAGATTACGCCGAGGTCGGCATTGTTATCGAGCACCGCCTGGGATATAGAGGCCATTGCGACCTTGTTCTCAGGATTTGGAATATGATTAGGGAATGTGCCGTCTGGGTCAAGGAACTGGCTGCCCTCTATATCCGCGCCAAGAGGTGCGAGAACCTTCTCGGCATAGAAGCCGCCAACGCCGTTGCCCGCGTCAACAACAATATGGAATCCGCGAAGAGGACGTGAGTAATCATCTGAATTTACTTCTTCACAGATCTTCTCACGGAGCATCTTGGCATAATTTGTCATATATTGTTCCTCAGTGATAGTGCCCTGTGGCATATCATCTGGGAGCTTAGGTGCAACGCCATACTGGGCATTTGATAGAATTGCCTCTATCTCTGAGCCCTCTAGTCCACCCTTTCTTGTAAAGAACTTGAGTCCGTTCTTGTTCCATGGGTGGTGGCTTGCTGTAATTTGGATTGAAGCATCGCAATCAAAATCTACAGTTGTCATAAACATTGCAGGAGTTGATGCGAGGCCTATGTCCTTGATATTGATGCCATTTGCAAGAAGCACTGGTATGATGAGAGATTTAATTCTGCTTGCCGATATTCTAGAATCATGACCGATTGCAACAGTATAGAGCTCACCGAAAGATGGTGTAACATTCTCATATAGCCATGCTGCAAATCCGTTTGCGATTGCAGTTAGAGCTTCGTCTGTCAAATTGACATGCTCATTTGGAACACCCTCAACAGCTGTGCCACGTATATCCGTGCCACTTTTAAGTGGTCCATAAATTTCGTTTAACATTTTTACACCCCGTTATTTAAGACTATTTACTAGTCTAATCATATCTTCTGCATTTTGATAGAAAGTATCCACGTCACCAGCTGGTGAGCAATAATATCCGTGTGTCTGTCCTTCGGTTGTAGGCGTTACAGCCCAAATGCCACGCTCTATCTTCATACCTTCTTTATAGTCGGCATGCTTATCACCCGTAGGATACTCAGCACTGACAACAGGCACGAGACCATCATTTGGTATCCACTCACTACCGAGAATATGTCCATCAACCACCAAATGTGTCATAAATTTATTTACCACATAAGTAGGTTTTAAGATATTCTTTCCACTCGGTGCTTTGTAAGAATCAGCGTCTCCACCCTCGAGGTCAGCCGAATATGAAATATAATATATCTCTGGTACTGTAGGGAATTTTTTATTTAGTACCCCCGCACCATTGATAGTCATATCATAGCCACAGGTATCCTTAGAGAGACCGACTCTTAAATCATTTTTAAGATTAATCTGTTCTCTCATACCCCACTGGTCCATCATAGGATCGTAAGGATTGTCCTCATCATAGAATTTGTTCATCACTGCCGCAAAAATAAAGCAAGCGTATGTGTCGTCGAGAAGATTTGCTGCAGGCGTACCGTTTGATGGCGAGGCCAGAGTTACGACTGCATTGATACATCCGGCATGACTGCCCTTAAAGAGCTCTGAGCAGTCGTCAGGTGTGGCCTCGACCTCTTCGGTGCTGCCGTATGCGAGCAAGCTCGCAAGAACTCTAATAGTCGGGCCACCAAATGAGTGACCCACAAGATTAATCTTAGTCTCAAGGTCCCATTCCTTGCCCATCAAAGCTTTTCCGGTGTAGTCACGGCCATATCTGTCGTGGCCATATTTATCAGCATGGGCTTTTCCATAATCAACTCTAGTACCTGTGAGCTGTGCATAGAGCTCACACGCTCTGTCATATGCGCTGCCTACAGGGCTTACAGACGGAGCATAGACCTCGTTGCCTTCGGCACGCAGGTGCTTCATAAGGTCCGTCGCATGACTCATGCCCCAGTAAGGCATGGTCTCATTCATACGAGCATTCTCACCCCAGCCCATCATTCCATGAACAAATATAAATGGATAAGGCCCATCATCTTCTATTGTTTTAGATACGATACTCGTATCTCCTACCGCTTCCACACCATTTGCATTCCCATGCAGTGGAATTGCCACTGTGATAAGCGGCAATACGATAAGGAGCACAAGGAGTATCAGTATTATCTTTCCTATCGCTTTAAAGATTTTCATTATGATAAAATCTCCGTAGCCTCGTTTTTTTATGTCTTTATCTTACTTTTTTCTTCTTCTTAAGTTCAAAGAATACTACTGCCAAACCAACAATGTTGCATCCTATGAATGCACTAGACATTGTTGCAGTAGCAAGAGCAAATTCCTCTCCATCTGTATTAGCAATAGTCTCTTCGATATAGAATACAGTAGAAGCAGAACCATCAGTTGAAACGATTTCAATTGTATGCTTACCTACAGAGAGTGTAGCAGCATATTCTGGCTTAAGAGTTACAATAGTTGAACCAGATTCAGCTTTGTAATACTTCTTGGCCAATTTTTTGCCATCAAGTAAAACATGTGAGAACTTTGAGAAATCAGCATTTGATCTAAATACAGGGCTCTCACCTGCTGATATAACCCAAACAGAGTTTGCACCTTCAATTACCTTGTAATTGATTGGATCTGGATCTGGATCTGGAGTAGGTTCGAGCTTAGCAATGTATCCGTTGCCACCCTCTGCCTTCCAAGCATCAAGGTTGGTAATTTCTACCTCGCAAGCTTCATCTTCAAACAAAGCACCGCAATCGCACTTGTAGTAATCCTTCCAACCGGAAGCCGTTTCGGTTGCCGCCTGACCGTTAATCTTAACGGGATTGTGGGTGTGCTTGATCTTCTCAAACTCTGCCGTGACGGTGACTGCATAGCCGGGCATAGTGAAGATGTATTTACCCTGTGTGTCCGCTTTAATTTCTACACTGTCTTCAGGTGCAGAATTTGGGGCACTGGCCAGCATTTTCTTGGGAGCCGATGCAGACATCAAACGCATCTTCTTTGTTTCGCTTCCATTTTGTGCCTCTTCTACGGGTAAAATATCGTATATATTATTAGCTATACAGTATTCACTCAACGCCTCTATCCATTCATATGAAATCAAGCCCTTACCCAAAGCGATATCCAAATATTGCAGATTATAGTCATAATAGTCCGCCTTATTAAAACCTTTATACTTTAGAACCTTTTCCGGCGGAGTCAAACCGTAATCTTCTATATCTTTTTTCATAAGCTCCGCATCATATTTCATCTGATTATCATACTCAAACAGGTTTGCGATTTTTTCAAATGTTCCGTCGCACATAGAAAGCATACCGTTTGACAGATGGTTAAGGTGCTTGCTTGTTGCAACCGCATAAGCATCAATGCAGTTATTCATTATTTCAATATTTTTTAATTCAAGTCGGCTATCGGTATCCGCATTGTAGAAATGATGCCCGATATAGTCCTTTGCATTTCCGACATTGATAAATATATACCTGTTTTCATCGCAATCATAGAAGCCATGTGCTTCAATTACCGTAACATTTATATTGCCCTCAAAGGTCAAAGTAAAAGCATTTGCGGCATTTTTGCTTTTCCAAATAAAGCAAACAGGTGACGAGGACACTTCGCCCTTTTCATGGTCAAATGTTCGGATAACATCGCCGATTTCCAAATCTTCAACCTTTTTTTGCTCGCCGTTATACATGGTAATCACCGTTCCGGCGGCAACACACGCGGACTCTTGATATATACCGTCCCAGGTTGTATTTGCCGTATTCGCAAAAGTAACGGAATTAAGTGTGCCGTTTTCCCCATTCATAAAGAAGGTTACTGTAACGGTGCCGTTTTCATAAACATAATTTTCGTCTTCGTCAGCCGAAACAACCGCATCAGTATTTATACTAAAGCTCTCATCCGGAATTCCGGCATCAGTGCAAAAGAAAAGTTTTGTCTTGTCATACGAGAGATAGCATAACTGGTCGAACGTGGCAGACTTCCATGCGGTTGCCGGTGCTCCCGATACATCGGGGTCAGCAGCCGGAAATTCTTCAGGCAGAATATCGGCAACGGTCTTGGATGTCGGTGAATATACCAAACTCTTGAGTTTATAGCCGTTATTCGGAGCAACGGTCACTTCAACCTCGTCACCCTCTGCGGCCGTCTCGTCAACGGTGATATAGCCGTGATTCGTTTCTTTGTCACTTTCCGGCGTGCCGTTGGTGATGGCAAAGCCATCGTCAGCAAATGCCGTCATTGGGACGAGCGATACAAGCATCAGAGTCGCAAGTACCAACGCTAATATCCTTTTTTTCATGGCCAAACTTCCTTTCAAAAGTTTTTCTATTTCATTTCTTTATAATACTTAACTGTGATCCCTTTAAATATATAAAAGTAGTATATCATATTTTTATTATAGAACCAAGGATTTCAACCGATTTTCTCCTGCGATTTCACCAGCAAAAAAGAGCCGAGAAAAATCTCGGCTCTTTTTGCTGGCAGGGATGGCAGGATTTGAACCTACGAGTCACGGAGTCAAAGTCCGTTGCCTTACCCCTTGGCGACATCCCCTTATTGATTATATGAGAAAAGGTGGCTAATCCTATAGCCACCTTTCCGTATTGTGGGGTGGATAATCGGATTCGAACCGATGGTCTCAAGTGCCACAAACTTGCGCGTTAACCAACTACGCTATACCCACCTTATACTGGCACGCTGAAAGGGACTCGAACCCCCGACCCTCTGCTTAGAAGGCAGATGCTCTATCCGGCTGAGCTATCAGCGCATTTTGGGTTGCTTTCGCAACAAATGGTATTATAACACAAACAAAAATAATAATCAAGATGTTTTTTAAGAAAAAACGGTTTACATAATCACAAAAGCGTTCACTGCACCCACAGCTATGCTGAATAGGGCGGCGGCTATCGCAACATTTATATGCGCCTTAACATTCATTAAAAGCAGGGCAAAAAACTCCCTTATAAAACC
>JAZUJK010000024.1:0-56710 GCA_045642705.1 Acutalibacteraceae bacterium | reverse complement strand
GCGCTTTAAATCAATAAAGCGTAATGTTTTATAAGCAAGGTGACGACATTTGCAAGATTACATGTATTCAATAGTAGGTGTTGTTGCGATAATAGTTCATATTATTATCAACCCAACCCTCTTTAAAAAAGGTAGTGCAGTAGATAAAAAATCAAAAGCATATAAATCTCTTATGCTCTCGATTTTTGCTTACTACATAACGGATGCAGGTTGGGGATTCTTTGCTGGCCTGAATAATATTCCAGCATTGTTTATTGACACTACAATATATTATGTTGCGATGGCGGCAGCTATTATTAGCTGGTCAATTTATATCAATGCATATTTGGAAATAACTGATTTCTTTGGAAAAGCTGTTACAGTTATTTGTAGCGGATATTTTATTTTTGAAATATCAGCACTTATTGTAAACTTCTTCTATCCATGCTTCTTCTGGTTCGATGAAAATGATGCATATCAAGCAGCAACAATTCGTTATGTTTGTTTGTGGATTCAAGTAGGTCTGTTTTTCCTTACAGTTCTTATTACTGCTTGGAAGACAATGCATGCTAGTGGAATTATTAAAAATAGACACCTTGCAATATGTTTCTTTAGTATTGTAATGCTTGCTGCTAGTTTTTTACAAGTGCTTTATCCATTGCTTCCAATTTATGCAATTGGATGTTTGATTGGCAGTTGCATTCTTCACGTTTACATTGTAGAGGATGAGCGTGAGGAATATAGAAGAATCATTGCTGAAGAAAAGAATATGGCTGAAGCTGCTAACCGTGCAAAAACAACATTCCTTAACAACATGTCACACGACATTCGTACACCGATGAATGCCATTATCGGTTACACTGGTCTTGCATCAACTCATATTGATAGTAAGGAACAAGTACAGGATTACTTAGGTAAGATCAGTCAATCATCAGAGCACTTACTTTCCTTAATAAATGACGTGCTCGACATGAGCCGTATTGAATCAGGAAAAGTTAACATTAATGAGAAAAATGAAGATTTATCTGAGATCTTGCATACAATGCGTAATATAGTTCAAGCTGATATACGTAACAAGCAGATAGATTTCTTTATTGATACAAATGTAAATGATCAATTCATTTACTGTGATAAGTTAC
This sequence comes from Acutalibacteraceae bacterium, assembly GCA_045642705.1. Taxonomy (GTDB): domain Bacteria; phylum Bacillota; class Clostridia; order Oscillospirales; family Acutalibacteraceae; genus UBA1227. The sequence goes on along the minus strand of JAZUJK010000024.1, from coordinate 55,592 downwards.
GTTTAAATCAAGTATTACTTAACATTCTCTCTAACTCTATTAAATATACTCAGCCGGGCGGAACAATCTCTGTAAGACTTGAAGAAAAGAGTGTAACAGAAAACGGATATGGTAAATATGAATTCCGCGTTAAAGATAATGGAATGGGTATGAGTGAGGAATTTCTTAAAACTATCTTTGATCCATTTACTCGTGTAAATTCATCCACTGTGTCTGGAATTCAAGGCACTGGTCTTGGTATGGCAATCACCAAAAACATTGTTGATATGATGGGTGGCACAATCAATATCAAGAGTAAAGAAGGCGAAGGAACCGAAGTAATTCTTAACTTTGAATTTAAACTTGGTCAAAAGAGTAATGAACCAATTAAAATTGCTCAATTAGAAGGTCTTAATAGCCTTGTAGTTGATGATGATGTTACTGCTTGTCGCAACATAGCAAAGATGCTTCGTGAAGTTGGCATGCGTAGTGAATGGTGCACTTCTGGTAAGGAAGCAGTTGTAAGAACAGAAGACGCTCTTAGTATGGGTGATTTCTTTAAAGTGTACATCATCGATTGGATTATGCCTGATATGAATGGTATTGAAACAACTCGAAGAATTAGACAGATTGTTGGTGATGAAGCTCCAATCATTGTGCTTACAGCATATGACTGGTCTGATATAGAGGAAGAGGCAAGGGAAGCTGGAGTTACAGCATTTGTATCAAAACCACTCTTCCCTTCAAATCTTCGTGAAGTATTGAACAAGTGCTATGGTACTGCAGAAGAGAAAGTTGTTGATGAAATCGAGTATGATTTCACTGGCAAGAAGATTCTTCTTGTTGAGGATAATTTGATGAACCGTGAAATTGCTACGGAAATTCTTGCAGAAGAAGGATTCGTTATTGATACAGCTGAAAATGGTGCTGTTGCTGTTGATAAGATAAAAGATTCTACTCCAGGTCAATACGATCTTATCCTTATGGATATTCAAATGCCTGTCATGGACGGTTATGAAGCAACAGCTGCTATTCGTGCATTACCAGATTCTGAACTTGCAAATATCACAATCGTGGCAATGACAGCTAATGCGTTTGATGAAGATCGTCAAGCAGCTCTTAAAGCCGGAATGAATGCGCATATTGCGAAGCCAGTTGATGTAAAATTACTCAAGAAGACTCTTTCGGAATTGTTGAATTAATTAGGTATAAACATATAGCTACCGTTCGTGAAGGCGAACGGTAGCTAATTTTTTTCTAAAAAATGATTGCAAAAGAATTTTACATTGATGACCTATGCTCATGTAAGTAATAAAATGCAAAACGATGCAGCACTCAAGGTGGGAAGTGCCTTGCGGAATGCAATAACTGAATAAAATAAAGAATGGCTTCGCCGAGTAAGGCGAAGTCATTTCTGTTGAATAATATTGATGAGGGAGAGCAAAAAAATAAGAAGTCCGTAAACCACGAAGGTACGGACTTCTAATGGTCGAGGCGAAGGGACTCGAACCCCCGGCCCTCTGGTCCCAAACCAGATGCGCTACCAAACTGCGCTACGCCTCGGTGTGCTTTATTAAAGCGCAAGGTGTATTATAGCAAAGGAAAAGTTGGTTGTCAACAATTTTATATTTAGGTATAATATATCTAATATTTATGTAATTGGGGTACATATATATGGCAGATTTTAGTAGAAATTATCAATCAAGGTATTCTACTGCTCGTGCGAAGAAAGCACGTGAGCGTAGGCTTCGCAGAATGATCACAGTATCAGTTCTGATTTTGGTTCTTGCACTGATTATTTTGATTATCTGTAAAGCGTGTAGCAAATCAAATAAGAAGGCGGAGGAAGATCCGAAGGGAACTGGGACACAGGCAGTGTCACAGCAGTCTGAGAAAGATCCGAACGCCGTAGTAGCGACAGCGAAAGTGGCATCGGTAGGCGACATTTTAATACATGATAAAATCTTGAAAGCCGGCAAGACTTCAGATGATACCTATGATTTCACAAGGAATTTTAGTGCGATTAAATCTGAGATTTCATCAGCTGATTTGGCAGTAGCTAATTTGGAGGTAACAATTGCTGAAGAAAACTTCTCGGCATATCCAAGTTTTAGAACTCCAGCAGCTATTTTGACGGCGCTAAAAGATACTGGATTTGACTTCCTTGTAACAGCTAATAACCACTGCTGGGATGGTAGATTTGGTGGACTAAAGCGCACTGTAAATAAGGCCCGTGAAATGGGCTTTGGACAGACAGGAACATATGGTGATTTAACACAGAAACCATATGAAATTGTGGATGTAAATGGCATCAAAATAGGCATAATAAATTACACCTATGAGACTGTTAGAACCACACCTGGTCAAAAGTCAATGAACGGCGTAGTTGTAAGCGCTGAGGCTTGCCCTTATATCAATTCTTTTGATTACGATGCACTTGATATTTTCTATACAGAAATAGAGAAAAATATTGGTGACATGAAGCGTGATGGCGCAGAGGCAATTATGCTCTATATCCACTGGGGTACAGAGTATAAGATGAAGCAGAGTACGCAACAAGAAAAGATTGCACAGAAGATGTGCGATCTCGGCGTCGATGTAATCATCGGTGGCCATCCACATGTAATTGAACCTGCAACTGTTTTGACAAGTGGTTCACATAAGACATTCTGTATCTATTCAACAGGAAACTTTATCTCTAATCAGAGAATTAGATTTATGAACCTCAAGACAGGTAACACAGAGGATGGAATTATCGTATATACAGAGTTCGTGAAATATGGCGATGGAAGAGTAGAACTTAAGACAGTTGACTACACTCCAACCTGGGTAAACGAGATTACAGAATCTGGAAAAACTGTTTGGGAAGTAACTCCTCTTCGGGATTTGAGCGCAGTTAAACAAAATTCTGGAGATGCAAGTAAGTCTAAGAATAGAACAGTAGAATTGGTCGATGCTGGATTTAAAGCATGGAATGGTTAAAAAATTAACAAAGTTTGCAAAAAGCACTTCTTTTCTATTGAAAAGGGTGCTTTTTTATGGTATTATCACAAACGGATAATTTTATATATCTAAAGGTATATTAAACTAAACTAAATGGAGGCAATAAAAATGGCTAACAAATGGGTATATATGTTTAGCGAAGGCGACATGACCATGAGAAATCTTCTTGGTGGTAAAGGCGCTAACCTCGCTGAAATGACATCAATCGGTCTTCCTGTTCCTCAGGGCTTCACAATCACAACAGAAGCTTGTACACAGTATTATGAAGATGGACGCAAGATCAATGACGAAATCATGGCTCAGACTATGGATGGCGTTAAGAAGATGGAAGAGATCAACGGTAAGAAGTTCGGTGATCTTAACAATCCTCTTCTCGTATCAGTACGTTCAGGTGCTCGCGCATCTATGCCAGGTATGATGGATACAATCCTTAACCTCGGTCTTAATGATGACGTTGTAGCAGCAATGATTGCTGGCAACCCAGATCCTGCTTTTGAGCGTTTTGTATATGACTCTTACAGACGTTTCATTCAGATGTTCTCTGATGTTGTTATGGAAGTTGGTAAGAAGTATTTTGAGCAGCTTATCGACAAGATGAAAGAGGAAAAGGGCGTTAAGTTCGATGTAGATCTTACAGCTGCTGACCTTAAACTTCTTGCTGAGCAGTTCAAGGCTGAGTATAAGAATCAGCTTGGTGAGGATTTCCCATCTGATCCAGTTGTACAGTTAAAGCTTGCTATTGAAGCTGTATTCCGTTCATGGGATAACCCACGTGCAAACGTATATCGTCGTGATAACGATATCCCTTATTCATGGGGTACTGCTGTTAACGTAATGCTAATGGTATTCGGTAACCTTAACAATGAGTCTGGTACAGGCGTTGCATTTACTCGTGACCCTGCAACAGGTGAAAATAAACTTATGGGTGAGTTCCTAAAGAACGCTCAGGGCGAGGACGTTGTTGCTGGTGTTCGTACTCCAATGCCAATCGCTCAGATGGAGCAGGAATTCCCAGAGGCATATGCTGAGTTTATCAAAGTATGTGACACACTTGAGAACCACTATCACGACATGCAGGATATGGAGTTCACTGTTGAGAACAGAAAGCTCTATATGCTCCAGTGCCGTAATGGTAAGAGAACAGCTCCAGCAGCTCTTAAGATTGCTTGTGACCTCGTTGATGAAGGACATAAGACAGAGCAGGAAGCAGTTCTTATGATTGACCCACGTAATCTTGATACACTTCTTCACCCACAGTTTGATGCTGCTGAGCTCAAGAAGGCAGAGGCACTTGGTGCTGGTCTTGGCGCATCTCCTGGTGCTGCTTGCGGTAAGGTTGTATTTACAGCTGATGACGCAGTAGAGTGGGACGCTCGTGGCGAGAAGGTTGTTCTTGTTCGTCTTGAGACATCTCCGGAAGATATTTCTGGTATGAAGTCTGCTCAGGGTATCCTCACAGTTCGTGGCGGTATGACATCACACGCAGCAGTTGTTGCTCGTGGTATGGGTAAGTGCTGCGTTTCTGGTTGTGGCGATATCAATATGGATGAAGATAACAAGCAGTTCACACTTGCTGGTATCACATTCAAAGAGGGCGACTATATCTCAATTGATGGTTCAACAGGTAAGATTTATCAGGGCCTTATCCCAACAGTTGACGCATCAATCGCTGGTGAGTTCGGTAGAGTAATGGCTTGGGCTGACAAGTATAGAAAGCTCAAGGTTAGAACAAATGCTGATACACCAACAGATGCTAAGAAGGCTCGTGAACTCGGTGCAGAAGGTATCGGTCTTTGCCGTACAGAGCACATGTTCTTTGAGGCTGATAGAATCGCTGCATTCCGTGAGATGATCTGTGCAGATACTAAGGAAGAGAGAGAGGCTGCTCTTGATAAGATTCTTCCTTATCAGCAGGGTGACTTTGAGGCTCTCTATGAGGCACTCGAGGGTTGTCCTGTAACAATCCGTTTCCTTGACCCACCTCTTCATGAGTTCGTACCAACAGAGGAAGCTGACATTGAGCTTCTTGCTAAGGCACAGGGCAAGCCAGTTGAGGATATCAAGGCTCTTATCTCTGGTCTCCATGAGTTCAACCCTATGATGGGTCACCGTGGATGCCGTCTTGCAGTTACATATCCTGAAATCGCTGCAATGCAGACTAAGGCTGTTATCCGTGCAGCTATCAACGTTCAGAAGAAGCATCCTGATTGGGATGTTAAGCCTGAAATCATGATTCCACTTGTAGGCGAAGTTAAGGAACTTAAGTTCGTTAAGGCAGTAGTTGTTGAGACAGCTGATGCTGAAATCACAGCTGCTGGTTCTGATCTCAAGTACGAAGTTGGTACAATGATCGAGATTCCACGTGCTTGCCTTACAGCTGATGAAATCGCAGCTAACGCTGACTTCTTCTGCTTCGGTACAAATGACCTTACACAGATGACATTCGGCTTCAGCCGTGATGACGCTGGTAAGTTCCTTGGTGCATACTATGATGCTAAGATCTTTGAGAACGATCCATTTGCTAAGCTTGACCAGACAGGTGTTGGCAAGCTCATGGAGATGACTCTCAAGCTTGGTAAGCCAGTTAACCCATCACTTCACTGCGGTATCTGCGGTGAGCACGGCGGTGACCCAACATCTGTTGAGTTCTGCCACCAGATTGGTCTTGACTATGTTTCATGTTCACCATTCCGTGTACCAATTGCTCGTCTTGCTGCTGCACAGGCTGCAATTAAGGAGAGCCTCTAATATAGTTTAATAGGATTAGATAAATTAAGGGCACATCACAATTTTTGGTGATGTGCCCTTTTGGTTTTAGACTTTATATTTGCGTTATTAAGATATATTATATATAATTATAAAGGTTAATATACAATGCTAAATAATAAAAATTGAGGAAATATTAATGAAAAGAAATTATGGTTTAATTACGGCAATTACTATGATTACAGGTATAGTAATTGGTTCAGGTATATTCTTTAAGGCAGATAACATTCTTGAATATGCACATGGAAATATATTCCTTGGAATAATCATATTTGTTGTCGCCGCTATCGCAGTTGTTTTTGGTGCTCTTACCATTTCACAGCTCGCTATTCGTACAGATAAACCAGGTGGACTTGTATCCTACGCTGAGGACTTCGTAGGAACAGGCGCTGCTACAATGTTCGGTTGGTTTGAGAGTTTTCTATATCTCCCAACACTTGCATCAGTTGTTGCATGGGCATCTGGTATTTATGTAAGTCAGCTCTTTGGTTTTACAGATTTTTCTGTACACAGAAATACATTGATTGGATTTATTGCTATCACAGTTTTCTATGCACTTAATGCAGTATCAGCAAAACTTGGTGGACATTTCCAGAACCTTTCAATGTTTATCAAATTGATTCCACTTGTACTTATTGCAATTCTTGGAATCGCTTTTGGCCATCCTGCAGCAGAATTCTCAGCTGCAACAGGCGAAGCATTTAAGACAAGTGCTCGCGACCTCGCATGGCTGGGCGCATTTGGACCAATCGCATTCTCATATGATGGCTGGATTGTTTCGACATCAATTTGCCATGAAATCAAGAACAGTAAGCGCAACTTGCCTCTCGCATTGACAGTTGCTCCTATCGCAGTTTTGATTGTATATCTTGCATATTTCATCGGTATCACATCATATCTCGGCGCAGATCAGGTTCTTGCTCTTGGTGATGACAGCGTATTCACAGCTGCAACAGGCTTGTTCGGCGGAACTGGTGCGAAGCTTGTTCTTATAGCTGTTGTAATTTCAATTCTTGGTACGGTTAATGGCGTATGTCTCGGTCTTATCAGACTTCCACATGCTCTTGCTCTCCGTAACATGATGCCATTCTCCGATGTGTTTAGTAAGGAGAATGAAAAACTCGGTGGCATGCCACTTAACTCATCAATTCTCGTATATGTTCTCTCAATTGTTTATCTTGGAATAAATGATATCTTGTTATCAAGCAAGAATGAGTTCGTTGCAGGTCTTGATATTTCAGAGATTTCAATTTGCGTATTGTATCTCATCTATATCGCTCTATATGTTGCAGTTATCAAGCTTGCAAGAAAAGGCGAAATCAAGAATAAGTTCCTCGGATATGTTGCACCAGTTCTTGCAACAATCGGTTCACTTATTATTTTCTCAGGTTCTGTAGTTAAGGCTTCTTTCGCAATCTATGCTGCAATATGCATCTTGTTCCTTGGAGTTGCATATCTCTATTACAGACAGAACAAGGCATATATTGTAATTAAGACAGACGAGGAATATGACTTAGAAGAGAAGTCTATGATGCTATAAAAGGTGACATTTATGACTGATAGGGAAAGACATGTTAAGGTGTGGGCGGCTTTGCAGAAGGTTGTAAGGCCTCTCATGAAATACGGATTTAATGAGACTTGGGAAGAGACATTTGTCGATGGCCCTTTCCTTGTTATTGCCAATCATACTAATGATTTAGATCCATTGTTCCTATCTGTTTGTTTCCCTCGCAATCAGTTCTATTTTGTTGCATCAGAACATATTTTTAGACAGGGTCTAGTATCTAAGATTCTTACATATCTTGTCGCACCGATTCCGAGAAAGAAGGCATCTTCTGGTGCAGACACAGTGAAAATGTGTCTGCGCAATTTGAAGGCCGGAAATTCGGTAGGCCTTATGGCCGAGGGTGAGGCCTCATGGGATGGTAGGACCATCCCTGTATTCTCTGCGACTGGCAAGCTTGCCAAGTCGTCCGGCGCCTCACTCGTTACAGTGCGAATTTCCGGAGGATATCTTACAAATCCTCGCTGGAGCAGTAGCAATAGGCGAGGCAAGATTTATGCGCGACCAATTCATATATATTCGCCAGAGGATTTGGAGGCTATGACACCTGATGAGGTACTAGCTCATATAAATGAGGATATATATGAGAATGTTTGGGAAAACCCAGTAAAATTTACTGGTAAGAATCTCGCTGAGCATATAGAGCGCGCAGTATATGTATGCCCTGAGTGTGGTGGAATTAGCACTATCACAAGTAAGGGAAACAAATTTAAATGTGAAAAATGTGGTATGAGTTCTTGTATCACTGAATATGGCAAGTTTGGAGACGGTTTTAAATTTGCCAATATATCTGAGTGGGAGGATTATCAGACTGAAAAATTCCGTGAACTTATTTCTTCTGGAATTACATTCTCCGATGATAAAATTTCTCTCACAAGGATACTACATAACCATGATGAACAGTTGCTCGAAAGAGATGCAAAACTGTCCATATGTGGTGACAAATTAAAATGTGGTTTGGCAGAATTTGATCTTACTAAGATCAATAATATGTCAATGGTTCAATCAAGCAGACTCCTTTTCTCATACGACGGTAGTTATTATGAGATCCGAGATGAGGGTATGACCTCTCTTAGGAAGTATCTTGCTTATTGGCAAAACAAGCCTTGGGAGGCGAAGTAATGGATTTTTCTAGTATTGGGGCATGGTCTTTTGTAATTCAAATAGGCCTTATTATGGCAGTGCTATTACTTGCCCAGTTTATGAGACAGAGCAGCCGTAAAATAAAAGGTACTCTGATGCCTGTTGCTGTAATTGCAGGCTTTATTCTCTTGGGTATCAAGTATATCTGCAGAGGTTATGGTATAGAAATAATAAACGGTCCTCTGTTTGAGATGATTGTTTATCATTCCATCGCTCTTGGCTTTATTGCAATGTCACTTAGAACTACTGACGATGCAGACAGAAGTGGCGGTACACTTGTAGGTGTGAAATCTGGCGCATTGATTGTAAGCACATATCTTGTACAGGGTCTTATTGGTATGGGCCTATCACTTATTTTGTGCCTCACGGTAATGAAAGATTTATTCCCAGCAGCAGGTCTTCTCCTTCCTATGGGATTTGGCCAGGGACCTGGACAGGCAAACAATGTAGGTATGACCTATGAGCTCGCAGGAATGCATGGTGGACGTAGCTTTGGCCTTGCAGTTGCTGCGTGCGGATATATTGTCGCTTGTTCTGTAGGTGTTCTTCTTATGAACATATATAGACATAAGGGAAAACTTATTGTTAGAAATAAGGAAGTAAAAGAGCAAGAGTTTGCCGAAGGATATTTCCAGGGTAAGGATGAACTCCCTGTATCTGATTCTATTGATAGACTTTCAATCCAGCTCTCTCTTATATTTATAGTTTATTTGATTACATATCTTGTTACAGTTGGACTTACATCTGTATTTGATGCACTTGGCATAGGCGATATGCTAAATTCAATTCTATGGGGATTTAACTTCATTATTGGTTCAGCTGTTGCTATCCTTGTACGCATAGTATTTAAGGAAGGAAATAAGAAGCATATTATCAAGAAACAATATCAGAACAACTATTTGCTTAATCGTATATCTGGTTTCTTCTTTGATATAATGATTATTTCTGGTATCGCATCAATCGATATTGAGGACCTTTCAGGTTATGCATTGCCATTTATTCTTATGTGCGGATTTGGCGCAGTAGGAACTTGGTTCTGGCTTGTCTTTGTTTGCAAAAAGGTCTATGGCGATTATTACTATGAGGGCCTCTTCTCAATGTTCGGTATGCTCACAGGAACAATCGGTTCTGGAGTTCTGCTTCTTCGTGAAATTGATCCAAATTATGAGACACCAGCTGCGAACAACTTGGTTCTCGGTAGTTCATTCGGAATTCTTTTCGGTGCACCAATGCTTATTTTGATTGGTCTTTCTAAGGCAGGATTTTCTAAAACTCTTTTGACCTTTGGCTTAGTAGCAATTTATCTTGTGGTATTGGTTGCTGTTATTTTCTTAATTAAGCCAAAGAAATCTGCTGCCCCTGCTCCGAAGGAAATAGAAGAATAATATAAAAGAACGTAAGCACAAAATAGAGCTTACGTTCTTTTTTTATTTGTAGGATTTGTATTATGTTTTAATTATTCTAGTATGTCATCAATCATAAGTTTTACGAATTCGCAACTAGTATAGGCTGCGAATTTTTGATACATATCGGACTTACGACTATCTGCGAAATCGCAGATGCTTTTTGCGATGATAGGGTAAGGCCTAGGCTCAGTCGCATGGGAAGCAGCGTAAGCTACACCATAACCTTCCATCTCGAGACCTTTTGTGTTTTCAAAGGTTGCGTGGATTTGTTTGTCGAGGATGGAGCGGTTCGCAACAACTGCTGAGCCACTGGCCATCGCACCAACCTGCACATGGGTTTCATTGAGCCTGGAGTTGATTGCTTTCTCAAAGTAAGGGATGAGCTCGCTGTCAACAGTAACGGACGTTGGCCTCGGCAAAAAGCCGATTTCGCCAAAGATAATTGAAGCTTCTTCCTTTGGAACATATTTACCATTTGAGTAGTTCCAAATGAGGTCGGCAAGAATTACATCACCATACATTTGGTCGTCACTTGATTCGGTGAGTGCGCCGGCAGCAATGCCCGGCATAATAATATACTTTGGTCTAAAGTGATCTATGAGTTTCATAGTGAGGGTTGCAGACGCAGTCATACCCATCTCATCTTGCTTTGCCGCATAAATGAGTTGACCATTTTTTTGATTATTTGCTTTGTAATAGAGCTGATTGTCACCATCAAATTTAATTTCAGACCAGTCATACATACGCATAACTGCCTCTTCTTCGGTGTCGGTGACATATATCAAAGCCACAAATGATTTATAGTTTCCCATATGGCCTCCCATTCTTCACTACAATAGAATGATACCATATATTTCTTATTAAAAAAAGACCGATTTAGAACTCTAAATCGGTCTTGATTTATTTTTAGTTTTTCTTAACACCAAGAGTTGTTTCTTCGCCGTTGATATTCCAATCAGCTGTGTAACCATCAAGTGAGCCTACGATAATCTCATCGCAGAGAACGTCACCGATAATTGCGGCCTTGTTAGCCTCAGCAATAGCCTTAATCTTGTCGGAACCTTCAACATAGATATTGATACGATCCATTACTTCAAATCCAGCGTCCTTACGCATTGTCTGAACCTTAGAGATGATCTCACGAACGAAGCCCTCTGTGATAAGTTCTTCTGTGAGTGTTGTATCAATAGCTACTGTGATACCGAAGTCTGAAAGTGAATAGAAGCCCTCTTTCTGAGTTGTCTCAATGAGGAGATCTTCCTCTGTGAGTTCTATATCACCGATTGAGATAGTAAGTTTAAGCTTGCCAGTCTCATCAAGTTCTGCCTTTGCAGCAGTGCCATCGATGTTTTGGAGAACTTCACGGATTTCACCAAGCTGCTTGCCATACTTTGGACCAAGTGTTCTCATCTGTGGCTTGAATGAATAAGTGAGGAGAGCACCAGCATCATCTACGAACTCGACATTCTTGATATTGAGCTCTTCTTTGATGATATCCTTGCAATAGTCGTCAAGTGCCTTGTTGGCCTTGACATACATCTTGCCAAGTGGCTGACGGTTCTTGATGTTGGAACCGTTTCTGCAAGCACGGCCGAGTCCTACAATGCTGAGAACTTCTTCCATGTTAGCTTCGAGTTCCTCATCAATCCACTCAGTCTTAACTTCTGGGAAGTCACAGAGGTGAATTGAAATAGGAGCATCCTTATCTATCTCACGAACGAGGTTCTGGTAGATATCCTCAGTGATGAAAGGAATCATTGGAGCTGCTGTTTTAGCTGTTGTAACAAGAGCAGTATAGAGAGTCATATAAGCGTTAATCTTATCGTCTGTCATCTCTGTTGCCCAGAAACGCTCACGGCAGCGACGTACATACCAGTTGGATAGTTCGTCAACAAATTCAGAAATGTATTTAGCTGCTTCTGGGATTCTGTAATTTGCAAGATTGTCATCTACACCCTTAACCATTGACTGGAGCTTGGACAAGCACCATTTATCCATTGCGCCAAGTGAATCATAGTTGATTTCATACTTGGAAGCATCAAAGTTGTCAATGTTGGCATAGAGAACAAAGAATGCATATGTATTCCAGAGAGTGCCCATAACCTTGCGCTGACCTTCTGTTACAGCTTTGCTGTAGAAACGGTTAGGAAGCCAAGGAGCAGAATTGGTATAGAAATACCAACGAATTGCATCGGCACCAAATGATTCGAGAGCATCAAATGGGTCAACTGCATTTCCTTTAGACTTGGACATCTTCTGTCCGTTCTCATCCTGTACGTGACCGAGAACGATAACGTTCTTGAATGGGGCTTTGTTGAAGATGAGTGTTGATATAGCGAGAAGAGAATAGAACCAACCACGTGTCTGGTCAACAGCTTCAGAGATGAAGTCTGCTGGGAACTGTGTGTCAAAGAGGTCCTTGTTCTCGAATGGATAGTGATGCTGAGCGAATGGCATTGAACCTGAGTCGAACCAGCAGTCGATAACTTCTGGTACGCGGTGCATTTCTTTGCCACACTCAGGGCACTTGATTGTTACTGCATCGATGTATGGGCGATGGAGCTCGATGTCGTCAGGACAGTTGTCTGACATTGATTTGAGTTCCTCGATAGAACCAATTGCGTGACGATGTCCGCATTCGCATTCCCAAACATTGAGAGGTGTACCCCAGTAACGGTTTCTTGAAATAGCCCAGTCCTGAACATTCTCGAGCCAATCGCCGAAACGTCCCTTGCCGATGCTTTCAGGAATCCAATTGATTGTATTATTGTTCTTGATGAGGTCATCACGAACATCAGTCATCTTGATGTACCAAGATTCACGAGCGTAGTAGATGAGTGGTGTGTCGCAACGCCAGCAATGAGGATAAGCGTGCTCAAACTTAGGTGCTGAGAAGAGAGTTCCTTCCTTGTCGAGGAACTTTAGTACTTCTGGGTCAGCATCTTTTACAAAGAGGCCATCGAATGGTGTGCCACCAGACATGTTACCCTTGGCATCTACGAACTGAACAAATGGCATATCATACTTGCCGCATACACGTGCGTCGTCCTCACCGAAAGCAGGAGCGCAGTGTACGATACCAGTACCGTCTGTCATTGTTACATATGAGTCGCACATTACATAATGTGCTTTCTTGTGCTGTTTCTCAACAGGAGCCTTAACGCACTCAAAGAGTGGCTCGTACTCCTTGTATTCGAGCTCTGAGCCCTTGTATGTCTCAAGGATCTCGTATGCCTTTTCGCCCTCTTCTACGAGTCCACCAAGGACTGTGTCAAGAAGGGCTGTTGCCATGTAATATGTGTAACCATCTGCTGCCTTTACCTTGGCATACTCATCATCTGGGTTAACGCAGAGAGCGAGGTTTGATGGAAGTGTCCATGGTGTTGTTGTCCAAGCGAGGAAGTATGCATCTTCTCCGATTGCCTTGAAACGAACAATAGCTGAACGCTCTTTCAAATCCTTGTAGCCCTGTGCTACTTCGTGTGATGAAAGAGGTGTACCACAGCGTGGGCAGTAAGGTACAATCTTAAATCCCTTGTACATGAGGCCCTTTTCATAAATTTGCTTTAGAGCCCACCACTCAGACTCAATATAGTCGTTGTGGTATGTAACATATGGGTTGTCCATGTCGGCCCAGAAACCTACTGTGCCAGAGAAGTCCTCCCACATGCCTTTATATTTCCATACGTTCTCCTTACACTTTTGAATGAATGGTTCAAGACCGTATGCTTCAATCTGTTCTTTTCCGTCGATACCAATTTCTTTTTCAACTTCGAGCTCTACTGGGAGACCGTGTGTATCCCAACCAGCTTTACGAGGAACGTAATAGCCCTTCATTGTGCGGTAACGAGGGATCATATCCTTGATTACACGTGTAAGAACGTGTCCGATATGAGGCTTACCATTTGCTGTTGGTGGTCCATCATAGAATACATAGGATGGGCCTTTCTTTTCCTCTGTCTTTTCGAAAATCTGCTCTTCTTTCCAGAACTTAGCAGTCTCTTTTTCTCTCTCGACAAAGTTTAAATCGGTTGAAACTTTTTTGTACATAAAAGAATACCTCCGAGTCGATGCCTTTCTCTTCGACAATCGACTTATAATATTACGTAAAAACGCAAGGTAAAGTTTAACATAATACCTTAAATAGGTCAAACACAAATTGACAAAAGTTATATTGCCTTGTAAAATTTAAACACTATGTTTTCAAAGGGTGAAAGAAATGAAAAAAGGAAATCCAGTAGCGTTGCTACCAATTCTTGTATTCCTCGTTCTCTATCTTGGACTTGGAATACTTTTTGAGTATGTACTCAAGATTCCAATGGGATTCTACAATATCCCAATCGTTGTTACATTTATTATCGCATTGATAGTTGCTTGTATTCAAAACAAGTCACTTAGCATTGATGATAAACTTGAAATCATGGGACGCGGTGTAGGCGACAAGAACATCGTTACTATGATTCTCATTTTCCTCTTCGCTGGAATATTCGTTGGTGTTGTAGGAAGAGAGAGTGCAGAAAGCGTTGCTTATTTCATGCTATCGATTGTTCCACCTAAGTTCTCAGTTGCAATTCTATTCCTTGTAGCTTGTATTGTATCTGTTGCAATGGGAACATCTGTTGGTACAATCACACTTATCACACCTATTGCAGTTGCTGTAGCAACAGCATCAGGCTTTGCTGTACCTGCATGCATCGGTGCAGTTGTAGGTGGTGCAATGTTCGGAGATAACCTCTCATTTATTTCTGATACAACAATCGCTGCTTGTAATGGACAGGGATGTCAGATGAAAGATAAGTTCAGAGAGAACTTTGGTATTGCGCTTCCAGCAGCAATCATTTCTCTTATTGCAATTCTTATTACATCTCTCAAGAGTTATACAGGCGGTGCAGTAATCGAGAGCTACAATCTTGTACAGATTATTCCTTATGCACTTGTTCTTATCGGCGGAATCATAGGAATTAATGTTTTCCTTGTTCTCCTTATCGGTATTGTTTCAGGATCAATTATCATGCTTGCAACAGGTGCAACTGCTCCAACTGACTTACTCAGTAACATGGGTAGTGGTGCGTCAGGCATGTTCGAGACTACAATGGTTGCAATTCTCGTTGCAGCAATTTGTTCTCTTATTACAGAATATGGCGGATTTGAAGCACTTCTTTATTTCATCAAGAAGTTGTTCAAAGGCAGAAAGGGTGGACAGCTCGGTGTTGGTCTTCTCGTAGTTGCAATGGATATCGCAACAGCTAATAATACAGTTGCTATCGTAATCTCTAACCCAATAGCAAAAGAGATGGCAAGGGACTATGGCATATCACCTAAGAAGACGGCATCACTTCTCGATACATTTTCATGTATCGCACAGGGAATTATCCCTTATGGTGCTCAGATGCTCGTTGCTATCTCAGCAGCAGCTACACTTGGATATGACATAACAGCATTCCAGATTATGCCTTATCTCGTATATCCATATGTACTTCTTATCAGTTCACTCATATTCATTTTTCTCATTCCAGAGAAAGTAAAAACTAACTAAAAGAAGAATTTTTATGAATGTTTTTCACGATATAACAGAACTCATCGGCAAAACTCCAATGTTTTGTCCGGAAAATTATATGAAGGCTCATGGAGCGGGCGCAAACATTTATCTAAAACTTGAATGTTTCAACCCTGCTGGCTCGATTAAGGACCGCGCTGCATATCAGATGATTGTTGATGCAGAGGAGTCCGGTGAGTTAAAACCAGGAGCTACGATTATTGAACCAACATCTGGCAATACTGGTATCGGACTCGCTGCAATAGCAGCTGCTCGTGGATATAAGACGATTATTGTCATGCCGGATAGCATGTCGGAGGAGCGACAGCTCCTAATTCGTGCTTATGGTGCAAAACTTGTTTTGACACCTGGTGCAGAAGGCATGACAGGCTCTATTGCCAAGGCTGAGCAGCTGAAGGCTGAGATACCTGGTTCAATCATCGCTGGTCAATTTGTCAATCCTTCTAACCCTCGTGCGCATTACCTTACTACCGGCCCAGAAATCTGGGATGATCTCGATGGCAAGGTGGATATTGTTGTTGCGGGTGTTGGAACTGGTGGAACAATTACAGGTATTGCTAAATTCTTGAAATCCAAGAATCCAGATATCAAGATTGTTGGTGTTGAACCGGCCGGTAGTCCTCTCCTCACCGAGGGCCGCACGGGCGCCCATGGTTTACAGGGCATCGGCGCCAACTTCGTACCTGAGATCCTAAACCGTGACATTATTGATGAGATTATTACTGTAACTGACACCGATGCATATGAGGCAGGCCGTGAGATGGGCGCCCGTGAGGGAATCCTCGTCGGCATAACATCTGGCGCTGCATTGGTTGCTGCCAAGCAGCTTAGTAAGCGACCGGAGAATGCGGGCAAGAATATTGTCGCCATCATGCCAGATACAGGTACAAGATATCTCTCAACCAAGATGTTTAGTGAATAAAAAAGAGGCGTTTGGGGCAAGCCCTAAGCGCCTAATTTTTAACGATATTTATAATGTTATATGACGTTATGTTGACATACAACTTTTAGTGGTTATAATGTATGTGTAATCATACATTATGTAACTACGAAAGGGGTACATATAATGGGAAAATATTTTGGAACAGACGGTTTCCGTGGCAAGGCAGGAGCTGATCTTACAGCAGAACATGCATTTAAAATCGGTCGCTACCTTGGTAATTATTTTGGCAATGCGCACGAGGGCGCTAAGATTGTAATAGGAAAGGATACAAGACTTTCATCATATACTTATGAGAACGCTCTTGCTGCTGGTATCACATCTTCTGGTTGTGATGCATATCTTCTTCATGTTACAACAACTCCTTGTGTATCATATATCACTCGTACAGAGAATTTTGACTGTGGCGTTATGATCTCAGCAAGCCACAATCCGTTCTTTGATAATGGTATCAAACTCATGAATGAGAACGGTGAAAAGATGGAAGATGACTTCCAGGATGAGATTGAGAAGTATATCGATGGTGAAATTGCAGAACTTCCATTTGCAACAGAGGACAAGATTGGTAAGACTGTTGACTTTTATAATGGCCGTAACCGTTACATTGGATATCTTACAAATCTTGCAACTAAGAGCTTTGAGAATTGCAAAGTAGGTCTTGATTGCGCAAACGGTAGCTCATGGATGATTGCTCGTTCAGTATTTGATGCTCTCGGTGCTAAGACTTATGTAATCAATAATGAGCCAAATGGCACTAATATCAACAAGGATGCAGGCTCAACTCATATCGAGGGACTTCAGAAGTTCGTTGTAGAGAACAATCTTGATGTTGGCTTTGCATTTGATGGCGACGCAGACCGCTGCCTCGCAGTAGATGAGCTTGGCAATGTTGTAAATGGCGATATGATTATGTATATCGCAGCAAAATATCTCAAGGCACATGGCCAGTTGCCATCCAATACAGTTGTAACAACAGTTATGAGTAACTTTGGTCTCTATAAGGCACTTGATAAGTGTGGAATCGGTTACGAGAAGACAGCTGTTGGCGACAGATATGTATATGAGAATATGAAGGCTTATGATCATATGATCGGTGGCGAGCAGAGCGGACATATTATCTTCCGTAAATTTGCTCACACAGGCGATGGACTCATTACAGCTATTATGATGATGAATATCCTTGTTGATACTCAGCTTCCTCTTAGCAATCTCGCTGATGGTGTTCGTATGTATCCACAGGTTTTAAAGAATGTTGTAGTTGATGATAAGGACGGCACACTTAATGATCAGGCTGTTATGGATGCTGTTACTACATGTACAAAAGAGCTTGGCGACAACGGTCGTGTACTTCTTAGAAAGTCAGGTACAGAGCCAGTTCTCCGTGTAATGGCAGAAGCGGGCACAGATGCAGAGTGCGAGGCCAAGGTTGACTATATCATTGATTCAATGAAGAAATCTGGACATTTGATTGAGGTAAGAAAATAATGGCTGATATTAAAATAGTTGATTTGTTTGATCTAGATCATTCTATCGCAGCAGATTATCTAAGAGGCTTCACATACCCATGGGAGGCGCTTGCTGGAATAGGCGATTTGATTTTAGAACTCGGTTCAAAGTTATCTCTTGATGAGTTTGACCATCCAGAAGAGGATGTCTGGATTGCCAAGGATGCGACAGTTTTCGCTACCGCTTATATTCACGGCCCATGCATCATAGGCCGTGGCACAGAGGTTCGCCAGTGCGCATTTATCCGTGGCAATGCACTTGTTGGTGATGGTTGTGTAATCGGCAACTCCACAGAGCTCAAGAATGTAATCATTTTTGATGGTGTACAGGTTCCTCATTACAACTATGTTGGTGACTCAATCCTCGGATACAAGAGCCATATGGGAGCAGGTTCAGTTACAAGCAATGTTAAGAGTGACAAGCTTCCAGTTGTAATCAACAACCAAGGCGAAAAGATTCCAACCGATAGAAAGAAAGTCGGCGCAATGCTCGGCGACTTTGTAGAAGTTGGATGTAATAGTGTGCTCAATCCTGGCACAATCGTTTGCAGACATAGCAATATATATCCTACAAGCTGTGTTCGTGGCGTAGTACCAGAGGAACATATTTATAAGGATAAAGATAATATTGTATGTAAGCATAAATAAGGAGTGTAAAAAATGAAAGTTATAGTATGTAAAGATTATCAGGATCTCTCAGCAAAAGCTGCAGATGTAATGGAAAAAGTTGTTCGTGAAAAGCCAGACTGCCGTCTCGGTCTTGCAACAGGTTCTTCACCTGTTGGTATGTATCAGGAACTCGCTCGTCGTTGCAAGGAAGAGGGCCTTGATTTCTCTAAGATTACAACAGTTAATCTCGATGAATATGTAGGACTTCCTGGCACACATGACCAGAGCTACAGATATTTCATGGATGACAATCTCTTTAATCATATCAACATCGACAAGGCTAATACTTATGTAGCTAAGGGTATCGGTGATCCAGAGGAAAACCTCAAGGAGTTCAATGATGTTATCGATGGTGGCGAGACAGAAATCCAGGTTCTCGGTGTAGGCCCAGACGGACATCTTGCATTCAACGAGCCAGGTGATACACTCTGGGACAAGGCTCACATGGAGACTCTTGATGACTCTACAATTGATGCTAATGCTCGTTTCTTTGCTTCTCGTGACGATGTACCACGCAAGGCATTCACAATGGGTATGGGCCAGATTATGAGAGCGAGGACTCTTCTTATGATCATCAGTGGCAACAAGGTTGAAGCAGCAACTAAGCTCCTTATGGAAGAGATGCTTGATCCACATTGTCCAGCAACATTTATGAAGATGCATAGAGATGCTTATGTATTTCTTGAGCAGGATCTTGCTGATAAGATTGGCTATAAAGGTTAAGTGAAAACGAGGTGGTTTTATGACTACCAAAATTAAAAAAACAAGCGCGGTTCCAATGTATCGACAGATAGCCGATAAAATCCGCGCTGATATAGTAAATTCCACCTATAAAATTGATGAGAAGATTCCAACAGAGGTTGAACTCATTGAGAAATATGATGTATCTCGTATCACCATAAGAAAGGCTATTGATGAGCTCTGTGATGAAGGCATACTAACGAGGCGCCAAGGAAAAGGCACATTCGTTACTATCCCTGCAATAGATGTTGATATCAAGGCTGTTACAAGTTTTAGTGATGCTTGTGCTCAGAGAGGACAAGTCTCAACGAGTAAAGTAATTGGTTCTCGCTCGATAAGGGCGAGTGCAGAGGATATGGAGAAGCTCCATGTCTCAGCAGATGCAAGAGTCATAGAAATTGATCGTTTGCGATATGCTGACAATGAGCCAGTAATAATCGAGCGAAATCATTTCACATCAGCTTTCTCTTATCTACTTGAGAGCAACTTGAGTGGTTCACTCTATACTTTGCTCCGCTCATATGGCATAGAGCCTAGCAAGGCAGAGCATGAGGTTTCAATCATTAGTGCGGATGATGCGAAAGCGAGATTGCTTGGAATAAATCCTGGTGACCCAATTCTCTTCCTATATGAAGTTATATATGATCAGAAGGGAAGACCGCTTCATATATCTCGTCAATATGTTCGTGGAGAAAAATATACATTGAAGATATAAAGAAACACCCAAGGCAAATGCCTTGGGTGTTTTTGCTTATATAGATTTCATTATTAGTTCTTTTATGTCATTCACATAAGGGGTGATTTCATTTCCGAATTCTTTTGCAGCATCCTCTATTGCATTGAACATATCACTATATAGATAGGATTTTCCAATGAGAGCACTCTCAAAGTTTGAAATAAAATCAGGAAGTAGTGAGTCGGAATATACTTTCGCATCAGTGATGATACCGCCTTTTATATCAAGGCATATTGAGATTCCGCCCCAGTCAAATCTGTTTTTAATTTCATTGGTGAACTGAATTCTCTTGCCGTATATCCATTCTTCGCTGGAATAGATATGCTGATTGGCTGATAACTCTTTTAAAATTGTAAGCATTGAACCAGCTGCTGCCCAACTTGTTCTTCCGGTGCCAGAGATAACAGATGCACCACCGATTTGCAATTTCTCATCAAAGTTTTCGGCGTTATAGTGATGTAGGAAAGAGTCAACGAGAGCAACTTTCATACTATCAACTGTAATGTCTTCAGACACATCATGGAGATTTACAGTTCTTGAGCGAACAGAATCTACATTGTTCGCAGCAAGCTTCTCATGGCTTACATTTAGAACGCTATCAAGGACAAGTGTGTCAACATTTATCATGATAGTGCCATGGTGGCAAGATCTGTCCTGATGCCTATAAAAAGCACTACCGGAAAACTTCTTGCCAAGAACAGTGATATCGTTGCGACCACTTTTTTCGGCAGGAATTCCAAATTGATCAAGTGCCTTGATAATAATATCCATCTGGTCAGACACATTGAATACATCGCCTCTGGATATAAATGTGAAGTTTAAGTTGCCTAGGTCGTGATAAACAGCTCCGCCACCCGATATACGGCGAGCAACCTTGCCGCCGAGCTGCATAAGAGCTGTTATATTGCACTCATCATAGGCATTTTGATTCCTTCCAATTACAACAGTCTTTTCATTCTGCCATAGGAAGAAAGCAACCTCATTTTCACAGATGTTATCAAATAGGTACTTTTCAAATGTTAAGTTGAAATACGGATCGTAAGAATTACTTTCCGCATAAATAAGTCTTGGCTTTTCCATCTTTATTCGCAGAGAGCATCGTATGCATCGGCATCGAGAAGTTCGTCAAGTTCTGATTCGTCGTCGAGCTTGATCTCGAGAATCCATGATGCGAAAGCGTCATCATTGATTGCTTCTGGTTCATCATCAAGGTCTGTGTTAACAGCAACAATTTCACCTGAAATTGGAGAAGGTACTTCAGAAGAAGTCTTAGAAGATTCAACCTCTGTGAAAATATCACCAGCAGACAATGTATCTCCCTCTTCAAGAAGGTCAACATATACGATGTCACCGAGTTGCTCTGCTGCGTAAGGTGTGATGCCAATCTTGGCAGTATCACCATTTACAAGAACCCATGCGTGATCTTTTGTAAACTTGAATTCTGACATATCAAAAACTCCTTTTATTATAATTACACCCTAATAATACTATCATAGTTTGGTAATGGCAAGACCGTTGATATCGTGAATAGCTTCTCTGATTCCTTCAGACATTGTAGGGTGAGGGAAAATGGAATTGCTAACCTGCTCTGCGGTCAAACCACATTCAACAGCAGTTGTAAGTACTTGAAGCATATCTGATGCACGTGCACCAACAATCTCCGCACCGATTAGAACGTCATTCATATCAACAATTACTTTTACAAAGCCAGCGATATGGCCAGATGCCTGAGCTTTACCGAGGCTCTTGAAGTCACAACGTCCCACTCTATAGTCGACGTCAACTTCCTTACCTTGTGCTATTAAATCTTTTTCAAGTGTGCCACAGGAAGCGAGCTCAGGGTTAGTGAAAACGCAACCTGGTACAGCGTGGTAGGTCATCTTGCGGTCTTCACCCAAGATGTTATCAACTGCTACCATGCCTTCCTTGGAGGCAACGTGAGCGAGCTGAGCAGTTGGCACTATGTCGCCAATTGCATAAATGTCGTCGATGTTGGTTCTCATATGGTCGTCAACAATTACGCGATGGCGCTCGTCCATTGCGACACCAGCGGCGTCGAGTCCGAGTCCCTCAGTATATGGAGCACGACCAACAGCGACGAGAACATATTCTGCAGAGAGTTCTTTGCCAGAGGCAAGAACAACATCTACGTGGTCATCACTTGGATTTACTTCTTTTATTCCATCATCACAGATGACTTTAATCTTTTCCTTCTTGAATTGGCGAGCGATTTGCTTGGATACATCTTCATCCATTGTTGCAACAAGACGAGGCAGGGCCTCGACAATTATCATCTCAGTTCCCATAGCATGGAGGAACTGACCAATTTCGCAACCGATTACTCCGCCACCGACTAAAATCATTGATTCTGGTGCTTTATCAAAATCAAGCACTTCATTGGATGTGATTACATTCTTACCATTTACTTTGAAAATGGCAGGTGCAACTGGAACAGAACCAGTTGCAAGAATAATGGCATCGGTTGCGATATCCTCTGATGTACCATCAGCCTTGTCAACATGTACATTGTGGGCATCGATTATTGAACCTGTGCCATTTATTATTGTGACTCCAGCCTTTTCTTCAAGGAAGGCGATTCCTTTTACAAGGCTTTCCATAACTTTGTTCTTGCGCGCAAGAATTGCAGGATAGTCTATTGATATATCGCCCTCTGGAATATTAATTCCAAAGTCTGCTGCATCATTTACTGCGCAGTTTATATCATAAGAAGCAAGGAATGCCTTGGTTGGGATACAGCCACGGTTGAGACATGTGCCACCGAGCTTGTCCTTCTCGATGAGAACAACTTCTGCGCCACGCTTGGCAGCATAGATGGCAGATTCATAACCGCCAGGACCTGCTCCGATAATGGTTATCTTCATATCTCTACTCCTGCTTTCTCAAGAATGATAGGTACATTCTTCTCTGCTCCGATTGCCATGATATGTACACCGTCGCAGATTCCTTCTTCTTTTATCTGGCGAACCATATCGGCTGCCATCTCGATGCCTGCCTTGGCAGGAAGGCCCTTAATGTCCTTCTCCTTGCCCTCGGCAGCAGCTGCAGCGAGGCGCTCAATCATCCAGTCAGGAACATCGATTCCTGGAACATTGGCATTCATAAATTTAGCCATGCCAGCAGCCTTGAGAGGAATGATACCAGCCATAATATGTACGTTTATATTGGCTTTCTCTACAGCATCCATAAATCTCTTTAATGCTTCTACATCAAATATGCCCTGTGTCTGAATATATTCAGCACCAGCATCTACTTTTTTCTTGAGCTTGGCAATCTGCATAATCTGTGGCTCATATACAGGGGTTACACAAGCGCCTTTATAGAAAACAGGTGCTGGACCACTGAGCTCATTGCCACCACAATCAAGACCTGTTGCTTCCATTTTGGAGAGCATATTGAGGATTCCAACTGAATCGAGATCAAATACAGGCTTGGAGTCTTTGCAGTCACCAACAGTTGTATGGTCACCTGTAAGGGCTAGCATAGTATCAATGCCAAGAGCGTATGCGGAGAGCATATCGCCCATGATTGCCATACGTGAGCGGTCACGTCCTGTCATCTGAATGATAGGATTTAGTCCCTCGGCCTTGAGAGCCGCACAGAGACCGATAGATGAAGCCTTGAGGCATGCGCTCTGCATGTCTGTAACGTTGATTCCATGCACCTTTCCTTTTAGGAGCTGTGCTACTTCTAATTGTTCAGAAAAATCAGCACCCTTAGGAGGAGCCATCTCAGCTGTTACAGCAAATTTTCCTGCATCGAATGCATTTCTTAAATCACTCATTCTGCTGCCTCCTCTGCTGCTTTTTTCTCTTCTTTTAGATTTACTGTTCTAGGATATGAATATGCGCCGTATGCCTTGTCATCAAGGAGCTGATCAATGAACTGCTGCTCTTTGCCTTGCTCCTTCATCTTGTTATAGATGAGAATCCAAGCACAGTCGTTCTCTGGATTGACTTCGCACTTGCCATTCTTTTGACCGCCACAAGGGCCGTTTACAAGTGACTTTGCACATTTTGTGATAGGGCATATTCCACCTGTGTGACCGATTTCGCAGTCTCCACACATGCGGCACATCTCATTGAATATACCGATACGCTCTACTTGTCCTAGGAACATTGTATTGTTGGCTGGGTATACTGGTTTGTCAGTTACTTGAGCGAGAGTCTGAGCGCCGTTTCCACATGCGAGTGAAATAAATGCGTCAAATTCTGCATCGCGTACAGCCTTGATTTCTTTCTTTACGAGAAGTTTCTGGCAAGCCTCGTCTGGATAGACTGTGCCAACAACTTCTATTCCGTCTGCGCGAAGCGCTTCTGTTAGCGCAGCCATCTCTGGCTCGCCACCTGTTTCACATGAGGTCGCACAAGAGGCGCAACCTACAAGTGCTACGCGCTTTGCATCTCCGAGCATAGCGAGGAGCTCCTCATATGGTTTCTTTCTTGTAATAATCATTTTGTTCCTCCTTAGTCTATGCCATTCTGTACTTTACAAGCCTTGATAAGGTTCTTGGCGAGTAGGGCAGAAGTGATTGCACCAACACCTGGTACTGGAGTTTTATAAGCAGCCTTTTCCTCCACATCAGCTGAGCAACAGCCAAATGTGTTAATCTTCTGTCTGCCAGTCTTTTCATTCATGATAGGCTCACCATTTTCATCAAATGCCTTCTCACGAACTACGGCTGCGTCGATAACGATTGCATCATCAGGAATCATATCGGCTGTAACTGAATCCTTGAAAGGTGTTGCGCATACGACTACGTCTGCGCGCTTAATATAATCATTCTTTACTTCGCTATGTGTCAAATGATGAACGATTGATACTGTTGCAAAGCGGTTTGTTAGCATCATAGCAAGAGGCTTGCCGATAACGTTTGAGTTGTTGATGATGCAAACGTCGAGACCGCAGCATACATCCGCTGCCTGCTCTGGCTTGGCAAGTTCTGGAGTCTTATATTTCTTGGCAACATGTGCCTTGATTTCATCTGCATAGAAGTCGATGACTTCCATGATAGCAGCAGCGGTGCAAGGAGGTAGAGCTGTTGGATCACCAAGCACTACTTTGCCCATGTTCTCGGCTGTGGAAGCATCGCAGTCCTTGATGGCGCTGAGGTTCTCAGTGATTGCTACTGTCTCATCGATATTGTCGAGTGGGCGGAAAGCAAGAATGCCATGAACGGTTGGATCTGCATTGACTTTCTTAAATTCAGCAATGTAATCATCCTGTGAAATATCAGCAGGGAGAGCATGAACTTCTACTTCAATTCCGGTTGCCTCTGCTGTGGCAAATATTCCTTTTTCATATGAGAGGTCAGGTCCTTTCTCACCTACACGCATAAGCGCGAGTTTTGGAGAAATGCCCTGTGCTCTAAGCGCGTCTGCCTGTGCTTTGCAATCATCCTTTATTGATTGAGCAACAAGCTTGCAATCTAGTAGTTGTGCCATTTTTCTATCTCCTTATTTATATGCAAGTTGTGTTTTAACATCGTTATAAATTTTATCAGCGAGGGCCTCACCATCAGCAACAAGAGGAAGTAGTTCTGCTTCCACTTTGCTTACAAATTGAGCATCGTCGATCGATTTAAGATTAATCATGATATTGAGCCAACCGCTCTGTAATGCGGCTTTTAGGCATACTACACCACATCCGACATCGGATACGGCGAGCTTGGAACCCTTGGTCACAAGCTCATCATGAAGTTTAATTGCTTGGTAAGTTATTTTTACAATTTCAATTGGAGCAGAGATTGCAACTTTCAGGCACGCTTGCATCTTTTCATGCTTGATTTCTTTTTCCTCATCAGTCTCGGCTGGTAGGCCATAGCACTGTGATAGAGGATAGAAGTTCTCAGCGTCTCTATCAATTAGAGCCAGCAATGCATCTTGCAATTCTTGAGCCTCCAAAAGGATACGCTGAATGTCATCCTCATACTCGGCATATTTTTTCTTGCCAGTTGTGAGGTTGCAAACCATGCCTGCGAGAGCAGTTCCAATACTTCCAACGAGAGCAGCTACTCCGCCACCGCCAGGTACTGGTGCTTTGGAGTATGTCTCATTGACGAACTTTTCGCAGGACCACTGTGGGATATTACTCATCGGGTAGTCCTCCTATCTTAAATTAGAACAATCCGGAAATTTTACCTGTGCTATCAACATCAATCTTGAGAGCTGCTGGAGCCTTAGGAAGTCCAGGCATTTTCATGATATCGCCTGTAAGAACTACAAGGAATCCAGCACCTGCAGATACTGTGATATTGCGAACTGTGATATTGAAGCCTGTTGGACGACCAAGTTTGGTCTGGTCATCGGTGAGTGAATACTGGGTCTTGGCCATACAAATTGGTAGCTTACCAAATCCGAGTTTCTCGAGGGACTCAATCTCCTGAGAAACCTTGCCTGCATATACTACGCCATCCGCGCCATAGATCTTCTTGGCGATTGCCTCAATCTTATCCTTAATTGGAAGGTCGAGGTCATATGAGAACTGGAAGTTGTTTGGCTCTTCACAGAGTCTTACTACTTCTTCTGCAAGCTCTATGCCGCCATTTCCGCCTTTTCCCCATACCTCAGACATCTTAACGTTTACGCCGAGTTCCTTGCACTTTCTTGTAACAAGTTCAATTTCAGCATCAGTGTCTGCTACGAATCTATTGATTGCAACAACGCAAGGAAGACCATAAACCTGAGTGATATTTTCAACATGCTTGAGAAGGTTAGGAAGACCTTTCTCGAGAGCCTCGAGATTTTCGACGCCTGTCTCTGTCTTAGGAACGCCACCGTTGTATTTTAGAGCACGAATTGTTGCAACAACTACAACTGCTGATGGCTTGATATCTGCAAGACGGCACTTGATATCGAGGAATTTTTCTGCACCGAGGTCAGCGCCAAAGCCTGCCTCTGTTACAACATAGTCACCGAAATAGCGAGCCATGTTAGTAGCCATAACTGAGTTACAGCCGTGTGCGATGTTGGCGAATGGACCGCCGTGAACAAATGCTGGTGTTCCCTCGAGTGTCTGTACAAGATTAGGCTTTAATGCATCCTTTAGGAGAGCGGTCATTGCGCCCTCTGCACCGAGCTGGCCTGCTGTAACAGGCTCGCCGCTTCTGTTATATGCAACAACGATTCTTGAAAAACGTGCCTTGAGGTCGTCAAGGCTTGTTGCGAGGCAGAATGCAGCCATAACTTCTGATGCTACTGTGATATCAAATCCGTCCTCGCGTGGTACACCATGAGCCTTGCCGCCCATACCACATACGATATTACGGAGCTGCCTGTCGTTCATATCTACGCAACGTCTCCATACAACTCGACGTGTGTCGATATCGAGCTCGTTGCCCTGGAAAATGTGGTTGTCGAGCATTGCTGCAAGGAGATTGTTAGCAGCACCAAGTGCATGGAAGTCACCTGTAAAGTGGAGGTTGATATCCTCCATAGGAACTACCTGTGCATATCCGCCTCCTGCGGCACCACCCTTGACACCAAATACAGGACCAAGTGAAGGCTCGCGAAGGGCAAGAACTACGTTCTTGTTAATCTTAGCGAGAGCATCTGCAAGACCAACGGATGTTGTTGTCTTGCCTTCTCCTGCTGGTGTAGGATTGATTGCAGTGACAAGGATTACTTTGCCAGGTGCTTTGTCGTGAGGCTTTTTCAAAATGTTGTAATCAACTTTTGCCTTGTACCATCCATAATATTCGAAGTCATTTTCTGTAAGACCGAGTTTTGCTGCGATTTTATCTATACGCTCCGGTGTTGCTTCTTGTGCGATTTCAATGTCTGATTTTGCCATTTTTTTGCCCGCCTTTCAAAAATATAAGTTTTGCGTTATAATAAATTAAAATAAATTTACAATAGATATTATAGTTTCTTTGTGATAAATAATAAATGGATAAAACACCACAATTATTTTAGTTGAATGAGATATTTTAATGCATATTGCACATTGAATTTGGAGTGGTTTATTTGGATAAACAGAATGCTAGAAAGTTTATTAAAAATATGAAGGCAGACCTTAGCGTTGGAGAGGTTCTAACCTATTCAACGGCCCTCTCAAATGAGTTTATAAAAACGGATATCTATAAGAACGCAAGCGTGATTTATTCATATCTTCCATACAATACCGAGATAATTACAGACCTCATAATTGAGGCGGCATGGAGAGACGGAAAAACCGTAGGTGTGCCAAAAGTTTTGGGTGAGAGGGAGATGGAATTCTTTAAGATTACATCGTTTGACAATATTGATTTTGGATATTGCAAAATCCCTGAACCATGTGGTGATGAGCCTGTTCTACATGAGAAAGAAGTGCTAATGATTCTTCCAGGACTCGCATTTGATAAGAATAAGAATCGCCTGGGATACGGTGGCGGATTCTATGATAGTTACATAGAAAAAGAGGAGGCCGCAGGTACTCATTTCATCAAAGTTTCACTTGCATATCCATTCCAAGTACTCGATGAAATAGAAACTCTGCCTCATGATAAAAAGGTGGATTATATCGTAACGAGAGACACTATTATTTAATATTTCACTTGTATATGCTTTTTACATTTGCTAAAATCTCTCGTATAAGTTTTAAAAAGGTGACTTTATAATGTCTAATTTAATGTACAACAAGGAAATAGAGGCGCTCGATAGGGCTGAACTCAAGAAACTTCAGTCTGAGCGACTTGTAAATCAGGTTAAGCGTTCATATGAAAATGTTGAATGCTTTAGAAATCGTATGGATGAATTGGGGCTGAAGCCTTCTGATATCCATGGCGTAGAAGATTTACACAAACTTCCATTTTCATATAAGAATGATTTGCGTGATTATTATCCTTATGGACTGTTCGCAGTTCCAATGAGTGAAGTTAAGAGAGTTCATGCATCATCAGGCACAACAGGTAAGAGAATTGTTGTTGGATATACTGATAACGATATTGAAATGTGGGCTGACTGTATATCAAGAATGCTCACAGGAATAGGCGTTACACCAGAGGATATTGTTCAGGTGTCTTTTGGATATGGACTATTCACGGGTGGCTTTGGTGTTCATTATGGTATCGAAAAACTCGGTGCTACTGTAATACCAATGTCAGCAGGAAATACTGACCTTCAGATTCAAACAATGATTGATTTCGGTGCCACTGTACTCTGCTGTACACCGTCATATGGAATGTATCTTGCAGAGGAGATTGAGAAGCGCGGTTTGCGTGACCAAATCAAATTGCGTATAGGTATCTTTGGTGCAGAACCTTGGACTGAGGAGATGAGATCTCAGCTTGAGAGCAAACTCGGAATCAAGGCATATGATATCTATGGTTTATCAGAAGTAATGGGACCAGGTGTTGCATGTGAGTGCACACAGCAGCATGGCATGCATGTCTGGGAGGATAATTTCATTGTAGAAATTATCGATCCAGAGACTGAAGAAGTGCTACCTGAGGGATCTATGGGTGAACTTGTTTTCACAAGTTTGACCAAGGAAGCATTCCCAGTTATCAGATATAGAACGAAGGATATATGCTCACTTATCACTGAGCCTTGCTCATGTGGCAGAACACATATCCGTATGAACAAGCCACAGGGCAGATCAGACGATATGCTTATCATTCGTGGTGTCAATGTATTCCCAAGCCAGATTGAGGAAGTTCTTCTTAAGGTTGCCGGAGGCAGCGTAACACCAAACTATCAAATCATTGTTGGCAGAGTTAATAATACTGACACATTTGAAGTTAATGTTGAAATGAGTGAAGAACTCTTCACAGATGAAATTAAATCTATTGAAACAATTGAGAAATCAATCACCGAGAGACTTCGCTCAGTTCTTGGTATCGGTGCCAAGGTAAGACTTGTTAACCCGAAATCGATTGAACGTTCCGAGGGTAAGGCCAAGAGAGTAATTGATAATAGAAATCTATAAGGAGGAGAAGCAATGATTATTAAACAACTTTCTGTTTTCGTTGAAAATAAAAAGGGCAGACTTGTGGCTATTACAAAAGCATTGTCAAAAGCGGATGTTGATATCAGTGCACTCTCCCTTGCAGACACATCGGATTTTGGTGTTTTAAGACTTATAGTTGATAAGCCAGAGGAAGCAAGAGCTGCTCTGAAAGAAGAGGGCGTTGTGGTTAAGATAACCGATGTAGTAGCTGCTGTTATGGAAGATCAACCAGGTGGACTTTCAGGTATGCTAGAGGTTCTTGAAAAGGCCGAAATTGATGTTGAATATCTATATGCTTGTATCGGCAAGACAACAGGCAAAGCCCTTGTTGTTATTAAGCCATCAGATGTTATGAGCGCAGAATCAGCACTTGTGGCAAATGGATATAATGGTTCACCATCAGATATCTACAGAATATAAAAACAAGACCCGCTCAGCCGAGCGGGTCTTTTCATTATTCAAAATATTTAAATGTTGGCATGTAACGGAGCTTGAACTGATTTATCTCATGGAGATGATCGATTCGCTCCTTGTGAGGTGGCTCAATACCACGACGAATATAATCGTCAAGTTCCTGGTAAGTAAATCCGAGATTGTCCTCATCAGTCTTGCCACAGAGACCGTCTGATGGTGGCTTGATTACGAATTTTTCTGGAAGTCCGAGATATCTGCCTATTGCAATAACTTCCTCAACTGTGAAGTTGGAGATAGGACCTACATCACCGGCACCATCGCCGTATCTTGTGGCATATCCAACCCAGTCCTCTGAGAGATTGCATGTGTTAATAACGCGTCCATTATATGATGCTCCAACGAGATATAGGACAGACATTCTAACTCGTGGTGGAAGATTGGTTCTTGCAGGTACAGTAATCTCTACTCCAGCTTCCTCAGCTGCTTTTCTAATATCTGCAATAGACTCTCCAACATTTACTTCGAATGATTTTATTCCGAGGAATTCAACAAGGTCATGTGAGTAATCGATATCTGGCTGAACACCCTCTGGCATAAGAACACCGATAACTCTGTCCTTGCCAAGTGCCTTGGCACATAGTGCGGCAGCGACAGAGGAGTCCTTGCCACCTGATATTCCAAGGATTGCATTACAGGTTGGTCCGTTTTCATTGAACCATTCTCTTATCCAATTTATACATTTTTCAGTTGCGTCTGCGACGTCAAAAACATATTCTTTTTGCATTTTCTCGACCACCTTTATTAAAAGTATACCTATAAACCTTTAAAATAACAATAAAAAATGTTATACTATCTATTACTTTAAAATTCACGTATTTAGGAGAATTTATGTTAGACAAACTTGCACAAGTTGAACAGCGCTATCTTGCAATTCAGGAACAGATTGCAGATCCTGCAATTGTATCTGATATGAACAAGTATACTGCGCTTATGAAGGAGTTAAAGCAGATTACTCCAGTTGTTGAAAAGTTCCGCGAGTATAAAAAGGCTGAAACAACATATAAAGAGGCCAAGGAACTGATAGATATGGGTGGACTTGATCCGGAACTTGAAGAGCTCGCTCAAGAGGACTACAAGACTGGAAAAGAGGATATGGAGCGCATATCTGAGGAACTCAAGATATTGCTTTTGCCTCGTGACCCTAATGATGATAAAAACGTAATCGTTGAAATCCGCGCAGGTACAGGTGGTGAGGAGTCAGCGCTTTTCGCTCATTCGCTCTTCCGCATGTATACTATGTATGCCGAGGCCAAGGGATTTAAGTATGAAATCATGAGTGAGAACTCAACGGAGCTCGGTGGATATAAGGAAGTAAGTTTTGAAGTCAAAGGTGACGGCGCTTATTCAAGATATAAGTTTGAAAGTGGTACTCATAGAGTACAGCGTGTCCCAGAGACTGAGTCTCAGGGACGTATTCAGACATCAGCTGTTACCGTTGCAGTTCTCCCAGAGGCCGAGGCTGTAGACTTTGAACTTGATATGGCGGATGTAAAAATTGATGTATTCCGCTCATCAGGTGCAGGTGGTCAAAAGGTAAATAAGACATCCTCCGCAATTCGTGCTACATATATTCCAACAGGCCTCGTAGTTGAGTGCCAAGATGAGCGCTCACAGTTCCAAAATAAGGATAAAGCTCTAACAATTCTCCGTACTAAGTTATATGAAGAGCAGCTTGCAAAAGCAGCTGCTGAGCGTGCTGATGCACGTAAATCAATGGTAGGTTCAGGTGACCGTTCAGAGAGAATTCGTACATACAATTTCCCTCAGGGTCGTGTATCAGATCACCGTATCAATCTCACACTTTATAAGATTGACCAGATTATGGATGGCGATCTTGATGAACTTATCGATGCACTTATCACTGCTGATACAGCAGAGAAATTGAAGGCAGATGCAGAATAATGGAGACAAAGTTTCTGACAAGTGAACAGTGCAATGAGGCTGGAGCTATCTTGAAAAAAGGTGGCCTTGTTGGAATACCAACTGAGACTGTATATGGTCTTGCTGCCAATGCACTTGATGGTGCAGCAGTTGCCAAGATATTTGAAGCGAAAGGTAGACCAATGGACAATCCTCTTATTGTCCATATTGCGGAGATATCTGAACTCGATGACTTGGTATCATATGTTCCACCAGTTGTCTATGACCTGGCCGATGCGTTCTGGCCTGGTCCACTTACCATTATTCTTGATAAATCACCGATTATTCCAGACGAGGTGTCGGCAGGTCTCGACACAGTTGCAATTCGCATGCCAAGTCATCCGGTTGCTCGCAAGATAATAAAAGCGGCAGGCGTACCGCTTGCCGCACCTTCCGCCAACACATCGGGAAAACCTTCCCCTACAACTGCGACCCATGTAATGCATGACATGGCAGGTAAAATAGATGCAGTTGTAGACGGCGGCCCTTGTTCCGTTGGCGTTGAGTCGACTGTTATCACGCTCGCAACGAGAAAGCCTCGTTTGCTCCGCCCAGGCAGAGTAACACCAGAGGAACTCGAAGAGGTTTTAGGTGATGAACTCCTAATAGATGATGCAGTGCTTGGCAAGTTAAAAGAAGGCGAGCGTGCAGCATCACCAGGAATGAAATATAAACATTATTCACCATCATCAGATGTTACAATTGTGCGTGGCACATTCTCTGCTTTCGCTGAATTTGTAAACCAGAAATTCGAAGGCGATAATAATGTTGCGGCCCTCGTTTTTGATGGCGAGGAAGGTTTAGACTGTAAGACTTATAATTTTGGTGCGCAGGATGATGATCTCGCACACGCAGCAAAACTTTTCGATGCACTTCGTGCCTGTGATGATGACAAAATAACAGAACTTTATGTTCGCTGCCCATCATCAGATGGTGTGGGACTTGCAGTTATGAACCGTCTGCTTCGTGCAGCAGAGTATAAAATAGTAGATGTTTAAGATTAATTATAAGGGGCAAACAATGCCGATGAGAAAAGCAATAATAGTAGGTCTTACTGGTCAAACTGGCGCTGGGAAAAGCGTTGTTGCAGAGGAACTGAAGAAATATGGTTATGGTGTCGTAGATGCCGATTCTGTGGCTCATCTCGTAACTGAGAAGGGCTCGCCAATTCTGCCTCGTTTGTCAGAAAACTTTGGACCAGATATTATAAAAGAAGATGGTACACTTGATAGAGAACTTTTAGCCCTTAGAGCCTTCTCCAATCCTGCATATACCAAGATGCTAAATGATATTACGCATCCAGAGATATGCAGACTCATTTTAAAGAAGGTCAATGGCTTGTTCTTTAATGGCTATGAAGCTGCAATAATTGATGCACCACAACTCTTTGAAAGTAAGCTATCATATGATTGCAATTATATAATTTCGGTTGTTGCATCAGATGAGATAAGACTAAATAGAATAATTGAGCGTGACGAGCTCAGCCCAGAAGAGGCTAGAAACAGAATGAGCGCTCAATTATCCGAGGATTACTTCCGCCAGAATTCAGATTATATAATCGAAAATGATGGAAGCCTCGATGAATTAAGAAAACAGGTGCGTTCAGTCGCACGAATTATTGAAGAAAAAATTAGTGGCGAGATAATACTCGACAATATGGAGGAATAGATATGGCTGAAAAATCAAAAGCTGAAAAGCTCCAAGAAAAACTTTGTTATGATGCTCAGCATGGTATGACATCCCAAATGGATGACAAGGAAGTAAAAGCTGCTGACAAGTTCTGTGATAGTTATATCAAGTTCTTGAACGAGGCCAAGACAGAGCGTGAAATCGCACAGTGGATGCAGGACAAGGCTCAGTCACTCGGATTCACAGAGTTTGATAAGACCAAGAAATATAAAGCAGGCGACAAAGTATATAGAATGAATAGAGGCAAGGCAATCATACTTGCAGTAATTGGTAAGAGACCAATTACAGACGGTGTAAAACTTGCAATTTCTCATATTGATTCACCTCGCCTTGATCTCAAACCAAATCCATTATATGAGTCTGAGGAAATTGCTCTCTTTAAGACACATTACTATGGTGGAATCAAGAAATATCAGTGGGTTACAATCCCACTTGCACTTCATGGTGTAGTAGTTAAGCCAAATGGTGAAGTAATTAATGTTAATATCGGTGAAGACGACAATGATCCAAAGTTTGTGATTACTGATCTTCTCCCACATCTTGGTAAGGAGCAGGAGAAGCGCACATTGGCAGATGGTATACGCGGTGAGGAACTCAATGTTCTCGTTGGTAGCCGTCCTTTCAAGGGTGACAAGGCATCCAACCTCGTAAAACTCAACATTCTCGACATACTCAACAAGAAGTATGGTATTGTCGAGAAGGACTTTCTCTCAGCAGAACTCGAGGTTGTTCCTGCGCTTAAAGCCTGCGATATCGGCTTTGATCGCAGCATGATTGGTGCATATGGACATGATGACCGCGTATGCGCTTATCCTGCAGCAGAGGCAGCATTCAATATCAAGAATCCTGCTTATACAGTAGTGACTGTTTTGACAGACAAGGAAGAAATTGGATCTTATGGCAATACAGGCCTTGATTCTGATTATCTCCCATATTTCCTATATGATCTTGCAGAGTGCTTTGGTGCAAACGGCAGAGATGTTATGAGCAAGTCAGAGTGTCTCTCAGCAGATGTTAATTCAGCATATGACCCAACATTCCCAGAAGTTATGGAGAAACGCAATGTTTCATATATAAACAAGGGCGTTGTAATTACAAAATATACCGGTGCCCGTGGCAAATCAGGTTCTTCTGATGCCTCTGCAGAGTTTATGGGCAAGGTTCGTGGCTTCCTTGAGGCCAACAATATCGTATGGCAGATAGGTGAACTCGGAGCAGTTGACGCCGGTGGCGGCGGAACTGTTGCCCTCTATGTTGCAAGCCACGATATAGAAGTTGTTGATCTCGGTGTACCAGTACTCTCAATGCACGCACCATTCGAAGTTGTTGCTAAAATTGATGTATATGAAGCATATAGAGCATTCTATGAGTTCTTCAATTTGAAATAATAGGCAATAAAATACTCCCAACCAGAACGGTTGGGAGTTTTTTTATCTTATTTAATGAATAGTGACATAATATATGGAATCGCATACATAAATCCTGCTGTTGTGAGGATAGTAATGAAATATCTTTCCATATAAGCGCCGGCATACATAATAGCGGCTGGTATCGCCATAAAAATCTTGGATACGAGCTTGCTGTTGTTGCCCTTTCCATATAGGTGGTCCCACATGTTAATTACATCCTCAATAAGAGGGAAACAGTTGAGAAGGCAAGAGATTCCAAGATAGAAGAATATGATACCAAACACATTGAACTTTCCAAGATAGACGATGTTCATTGCTGATGGGATTGAAAAGATAAGTCCCATAAACAATGTAATGATATGTGGCATAAAGCATATTCCAAAGCTGCCTTTCTGAGGGGCGAGCAAATGCTCAATATGGCCACAGAGCTCATTCTTTTGGAAATACTTGGAGAATTCAATTGGAATGCCGAACATTCTACAAGTTAAGTGCTCAAGGAACGCTTTTAGAAGAGTTCCTGGGAAAGTGAGAATTTTAATTATGAAAATTAGTCTGCCCATTTAAAATCCCCCTGTCCTTTTGTAAATATATCTTGAACTGTGACATCGCCCTTGATGATTTTTTCTACATCAGGTGAAATGTCAAAGCCATATTCGCTGACCTCACTTAGAATCTCAGCATTGATATCATTCTTGCCAAGAAGTTGAGATGTCAGTGAGTATAGGCTAGCAGCGGAAATATAAGCACTCTGAGTGTCCGCATATTGATACGCATCTGATGCATATTGATGAGCAGCCTCGAGTTTGCCGTCGAGCAAGTTGATAACAGCTACCTGATAGTTGAGGAGAGTATTGGTGCTCTCGATTGCGAGGCCCTCATTAGCTGCATGGATAGCACGAGGGAGATTTCCCTGGAGTCTAAATCCAATTGACTGGTAGAGATATGCATAAGGGCTTTCTTTATTCCATTTCTGCAGCTCATTTGCATAATTTACCATATCATCTATCTTGCCATCATTCAGAGATACCTCAGCAAGAAGTGGGAGATAGAGAGATTTATCATTCGGAGATACTTCACGGATTTTCTCAACGAAGCCACGAAGTACAGAGATGTCCTCACCAAATAGGCTTGCAGCATAGTACTTGTAATAGTTCTCTTGGCCCTTGTCATAGTCGGAACCAAAGTTCTTATTCTCAAATTCTTTTATGAACTTATCAAATGTCATATCTTCGCTATATACTGCCTGGAGATTCTCATAGAGTTTCTCATATGATACAACTTTATTTTTGGCCTGTTTTACGCATTTATTGCTTTTCTTTTCAATAGCTCTGCCTGGGAAATACTTATCGATAAATTTAGACATGTCCTCATATGAATCAACGCCAATTTTATCGTAAAGTTTTACCTGATATCTGAGATATCTGCCGCCGAAATTGTCATCTGTTACTTTAATTTCTGCATTTATTTTGTCATATGCAGAAAGTGCAGATGACAGTTTGCCGTCTGCAATAAGTTTATTTGCAGAGACAGTTGATTTGAATACAGAGAAAGAGATTGCAAAATAACTAAAAGCAAGAACAACTAAAATTACAGCAACAACTGGGATTAGTATCTTCCACCATTCAAATGGGTAATGGCGCATAGTCTCTAGACAGTCGCTGCAATATTGCTCGTCATCATCTACAGGATTTTCACCGCAACACTCACAGAGTTTCTGGTTGGACTTGCCACGATTTGCCTTTTCATCCTTGGCTTCTTTTACGATATCTTTCCAATCAGCATCAGGATTTTCTTCCATCATTTTATCGATTTCACCTTGAACAAGGTCCTTTAAATCATTGAGTTCAGACTCAAGTTTTTCTGGATCAAGTCCTGTTTCTGGATCAAGTGGAATCTTATCATCGCCTTCTGGATTGATATCCAGTGGGATTTCTTCGCCTGGGAGTTCATTTACAAGTTCTTCGAGCGCGGCAGCGTTCTCCTTGTCAATGTTTTCGACTTTTTTCTTGGCCACAGGATTACCTCCTCTAAATTTATTTTAAAACACCATTACTATCAAGTCTTGGGAACAAGAATCTATTAAGTGCAAGTATTCCAATTATTGTAACAATAGTTTCTGGAATCATATATCCAGCATTATATGTCAGTGAATAGGTCATAACAGCACCCATATCATTGCCGTTTGTATAATCGGCCCAGACAGTTATGCCAGATATGAAGTGATATAAGAGTCTGTCGAAGCATACGAATAATGTGCCTACGATTAGCTCAAGATAAGAATTCTTAAATTTGTTTTTAAATATTCCTGCTACTCCGAGAGTCGTATAAGGTAGTAGATAGTCGCAAAGTATCAAAATGATATAGCTCTCAAAGCCCTTAACATATGATAGGTTAGAGAGTCCAAATAGCAATTGGAATAGCGACATTACAAATCCCGAAAGCAGGCCCCAGAGCGGACCGAAAACCCATGAGATAGCAATAATTGGAACTTGGCTAAAAATAGTTACGCCACCACCATATGGTAGATGAACAACCGCGAACTCATTTAATATGGTAGCGATTGCGATAAGCATGGCGGCGACGACAAGTTTATATGTTTTATTGGATCTCATAAATATGCTTCCTTTCCTACGCGGGCATTATCCCGATCAGGTCGAAGGGACAAGGACTTACTGGTCCGAATCTCAGCCAAAGAACATTTAGCACCCCTGGACAGATTCACTTTTAATATGGATATAATTTTATCATTCAGTCTTGAAAAGTTCAAGTTATGGTGTTAAAATTTCGTTTATTGTTTATAATGTATTATATATAACTTATTTAAGGCTAGGTGGGAATTTTGAGTCAGAGAGAAGATATTAGAAACGTTGCGATTATCGCTCACGTTGACCATGGTAAGACAACATTGGTTGACGAACTATTGAAACAGAGCGGTACTTTCAACTCACATGAGACAGTAGAGGACCGTGTAATGGACTCTAATGATCTCGAGCGTGAGCGTGGCATTACTATTCTTTCTAAGAACACTTCAATTCATTACAAGGACACAAAAATTAATATCATTGACACTCCGGGCCATGCCGATTTCGGTGGCGAAGTAGAGCGTATTCTTCTTATGGTTGATGGAGTACTTCTCCTTGTTGATGCATTTGAAGGTTGTATGCCTCAGACACGTTTCGTGCTCAAGAAAGCTCTTGGTCTCAAGAAAAAAGTTGTCGTTGTCATCAACAAGGTTGACCGTCCAGGTGCGCGCCCAGCAGAGGTCGTTGATGAGGTTATAGACCTCTTCATTGAACTCGGCGCGGATGAGGATCAGATTGAATTCCCAGTAATTTTCGCATCAGCTAAGGAAGGCTATGCATCATTTGATTCGCGTGATAGAGATGGCGATATGCGTCCACTCTTTGATTCCATTATTGAGGAAATTCCAGCACCAGCTTGTGATACAGAAGGTCCACTTCAAGTACTTTTCTCATCCCTTGATTACGATGATTATATCGGTCGTATCGGTGTAGGCCGTATTGAGCGTGGCTCAATTAAGAGAAATATGCAGATGGTTCTCTGCAAGGCAGATGGCTCTACACAGAATGTAAAAGTATCTAAACTATATGTTTTTGAGGGCCTCAAGAGGGTAGAGGTTGAAGAGGCATCTGCTGGTGAAATCATCTGCGTATCAGGCATTACTGATATCAACATAGGTGAGACAGGATGTGATCCTGAATGTGTTGAGCCTATGGATTTCATCAAGATTGATGAACCTACTATCGCAATGAACTTTATCGTAAATACCAGTCCATTTGCTGGTCGTGAAGGTAAGTTTGTAACATCAAGAAATATTCGTGATCGTCTCTTTAAGGAAGTTGAGACAAATGTTTCAATGCGTGTTGAGGAGACGGATACAACAGATACATTCAAGGTATCCGGACGTGGAGAACTTCATCTCTCAATTCTTATTGAGACAATGCGCCGTGAGGGATATGAGTTCGCAGTATCCCGTCCTAAGGTTATTTATAAGCGTGGCGAGAAGGGTGAACTTCTTGAGCCTATGGAACTTCTCGTTGTTGAAGTGCCTGAGGAATATGTGGGCAATGTAATTGAGAAGATTGGTTCAAGAAAAGGTGAACTTACTAATATGGCAGCTCACGAGGGTGGATCAACTCACCTTGAGTTCTCAATTCCATCACGTGGTCTTATCGGTTATCGCGCAGAGTTTTTAACAGATACTAACGGAAATGGTATTATGAATCAGATCTTTGATGGATACCAGGAGTATAAGGGCGATATTCAGATGCGTGAGCGAGGCTCAATCGTTGTACATGAGACAGGTGTTTCTAATGCATATGGTCTCTTTAATACACAGGAGAGAGGAACACTCTTTATCGGTGCAGGTGTAGAGGTATACGAGGGAATGATCGTTGGCGAATCAGCTCGCGGTGAGGACATCGTATGTAATGTCTGCAAGACCAAGCACCTTACCAACACTCGTGCATCGGGCTCAGATGATGCACTTCGTCTTGTGCCTCCAACAATTTTGAGCCTTGAGCAGAGCATGGAATTTATTGCGGACGATGAGCTCCTTGAGGTAACTCCAGTTTCTCTTCGTCTTCGCAAGATGATACTTAATAAAGAACAACGTATGAAGCAACAATTTAAGAAGCAATAGTTGAGGATTTTTTATGAATATTTACTTCCAAATTGCTGGACTGATTATAGTAGCATATTTGATAATTTTGTATTCAAGTCATAGAAAACTAGGTTTACGAGAAGAGCGGGCTTTTGTTACTATCCTTGTGGCAACATTTGTCAATTTGGCTTTGGATGCATTGTCTGTTGTAGCCATCCATTTTATGGATATGTTGCCAGACTTGTTGGTTAGAATTAGTTGTAAGAGCTATATCATTTCAATGATGTGGCTTGGTCTTGTTGACTTTTGCTATGTAATGCTTGATGTAGGACAAACCAAAGTTAATCGTAGAAAGATGATATCAATTCTCTCTGCGGTGACGGCAGCGGCATCAATTGTTACAGCATCATTGCCAATTGAAATTTATGATAATGGTACTAGCGTCTATACAGCAGGACCGGCAGTAATGTCTGTTTATGTTGTTACGCTCATGTATATTTTGGCAACTATGATTTGCGCAATTGTAATAAGACGCACACAGAACTCAAGACGAGGTCTTGCAGTAATTATTACTACTGCCCTGTGGATGGTTGCTGCTGGAATCCAGTTCTTAAATAACGAACTGTTAGTTGTTGGTTTTACAAGTGCAGTAGGTGTTATGATTCTCTATATCGTAATGGAAAATCCTGATGCCAATTTGGATCGACAACTGGGCTGCTTTAATTCATTTGCTCTAGGCATGTTCCTAAATCGTCAATTGGAAGAAGGCAATAATACTAATATTTTGGATGTTTCCATTATTAATATTCGTTCACTTGAAAATCGAGAAATTGATATTAAAACTAAAGCAAGAGAAGTAATTAAAGGGTTCAATAGAGATAAAGATTTATATCTCTTTAAGAACTTTAATTATGGCCTTGTATTTGTATCTAGCAATAGGGAAAAGATTGAAAAAGTATATAGAGAACTCACTGAAATGCTCTCATCTTTCGGAGAAATTGGCAGAGACATTGTTGTTTTGAAAGTTGAAGATGCTCAGCAGTTCGAGAGCGTAGATGAACTCCTTAAGTTCTTAAACAGCATTCGTGCAGAGAATGAAGATGTTGAGTGCATGCTTCATATCGACTTTGATACGATGAGCGAAGAGCATTATAGAGTTAGTGAAGATTTTAGAGCTGCCATCCCAGGTTGGGAAAGCGTAACTAATTATCAAGAACATATTGAAATGCTCAAGGATATATTGGTCCCAGAAGATAGGAAGGGATTCCTTCTTGCGACCGAGCCGGAGACTGTTTTGAAAAAGGTCAAGGATGGCAATCCTTATTATATCGAGTTCTGTACAGGAACAGGCGACGAGAAGCATTGGTATCAAGTAAAAGTAATTCATCACAGTGCACATGTTAATAAGAATTGTGTACTTGTCAGCATTAAAAATGTTGATGCGATAATGTCTCAAAAGGTTCAAAATGAGGAAATGTTAAAACAGAATCTCATTACAATTGAGAAACAGCAACAGGCTCTAGAAGAGGCTCTCGCTATGGCACAAAGTGCTAATAGAGCCAAAACAACATTCCTTAATAACATGTCGCATGATATCCGTACACCTATGAATGCTATCATTGGTTATACTGGCCTTGCCGCATCTCATATCGATAGCAAAGAGATGGTAACGGAGTATTTAAAGAAAATCAGTCAATCCTCTGAGCACTTGCTCTCCCTAATCAATGATATTCTCGATATGAGTAGAATTGAGTCAGGTAAGATGACTCTTAATGAGCAAGAAGAAAATCTCTCAGAGATTATTCATACAATCCGTAATATTATTCAGTCGAGTATAGCTGCCAAGAATCTTGATTTCTATGTTGATGTATTTGATGTTTCAGATGAGTATATAGTTTGCGATAAGTTGAGACTCAATCAGGTACTCCTCAATATTATTTCAAATGCAACAAAGTATACTCAAAACGGTGGCACTGTTTCGTTCCGTGTTTCTGAAAAGAACACTCGCGATGATGGATATGCAACTTATTGCTTTAGTGTAAAAGATAATGGTATCGGCATGAGCGAAGAGTTTGTAAAGACAATCTTTGAGCCATTCACTCGTGTTAAATCTTCTACGGTCTCTGGTATCCAGGGTACTGGTCTTGGTATGGCCATCACTAAAAACATTGTTGATATGATGGGCGGAAAAATTGAGATCAAGAGCGAAGAAAGAGTCGGTACAGAAGTTAATATGGAATTTGACTTCAAGATCGTTGATGCAAGAGTAGCAGAGGAAATCCCAGAGGAACTCAAGAGCCTAAAGGGACTTCGTGGACTTGTTGTCGATGATGATCTAGATTCATGCCTTAGCATTTCTCAGATGCTAAAGAGCATCTCTATGAGAAGTGAATGGTGCTCGTCTGGTAAGGAAGCCGTGTTTAGAGCACAGGCAGCTTATGAAGAGTCAGATAGCTTTAGCGTATATATTATTGACTGGATGATGCCTGATTTGAACGGTATAGAAACAGCAAGGCGTATCCGTAAGGTTATTGGTGACTTTGTTCCAATCATCATTATCACTGCATATGATTGGGCTGATATAGAGCAAGAGGCATACGATGCTGGTGTAACAGCTTTCGTTAACAAGCCACTCTTTATGTCCGACCTTAAGAAAACACTTATTAGGTGCTGTGAGGGCGATACAGTCGAAGGAGAGGAAGAGGAGAAACCGGATTACTCTGGCAAGAAGATTTTACTTGTTGAAGATAATGAGATGAACCGCGAAATTGCAAATGAAATTCTTACCGAGTATGGCTTTGTTATAGATACTGCTGAGGATGGTACTATTGCTGTTGAAAAGATGAAGAATGCAAAACCAGGACAGTATGATGCCATCCTAATGGATATTCAAATGCCGATTATGGATGGATATGAAGCAACCAAGGAAATTCGTGCAATGAAGAATAAAAAGATTGCCAACA
Organism: Acutalibacteraceae bacterium; assembly: GCA_045642705.1. Classification (GTDB taxonomy): domain Bacteria; phylum Bacillota; class Clostridia; order Oscillospirales; family Acutalibacteraceae; genus UBA1227. Next base: position 12,559 of record JAZUJK010000024.1, on the reverse strand, counting down.
TCCCAATTATTGCAACAACAGCAAATGCTTTTGAAGAGGATAGAAAACTTGCAATTGATGCTGGTATGAACGAGCATATTGCTAAGCCAATTGATATCCAAAAACTTATCGCTGCTCTGGATAAGGTATTAAATTAAAAGAAAAGGTGTAACTCATTCGAGTTACACCTTTTTATTTTAAAGTTTCGCTATATCAATTTCGTCTAGTCGTGTGACATACAAATTTGCGAGATTACGAATTTCGTCGCTGTGTTTTGCTGACCACTTGTCATAGACAGCAATAAAACTATAGCCGGCATTGTATAGGGTCTTAATCGGCGTGAATGTGTCTTCAAATACATATGTCTCAGATTTATCTGTTCCGAGGAAAGATAGCGCACGGTCAAATATTGTTGGGACTGATTTATCTACGCCTTCTTCACCGCATGTGAAGATGTGGTCAAAATAATCATATATACCAGTTCTCTTTAGCGCTGCTTCGACGAGATGTCTATCTGTTGCAGTAGCTACGACCATTGGCACACCCATTTTACGGAGTGATTCAAGAAATTTTGCGACACCGTCTTTGGCTGGTACGTCATAGTAATAGCCATGTTCTACCATAGCGTTTACTTCGTCTATGAACTCTGAAACTGATAGATCAAATCCCAAATTGTCTATGAAATACTGACCCATCTCAGGGAGAAGCATGAGTTTGGTATCTGCTGCTATTTTGTCTGTATATTCAATTCCTTTACTCTCTAGATATCTAGGCCCTATGTTGATCCATAGATGCATGGAGTCAAGCAATGTGCCATCCATATCGAAAATTGCGCCTTTTATACTCATATATCAATAAAACCAAATCCGGACATCTGATTGCCAAATGAATCCATATCTGGATTGCTCATCAGATATTCTGCTTCCTCTTCCTCAGTTAGTTCTATATAAGGAATATCCTCAATTACTTCAAATTTTCTGCCATGTGTCCAAAGTGATGGTGTGATACGAATAGTATAGCCACAGCCACTTGGCACGAGCCACTCGTGCATTGGGAGCTCTGGCAGAGCATACATGGCCATGATGCTCATGATTACGCCACCGTGGGTGACAATTGCGGCTTCGGTCACGCCTGTCTTGAATAGGCCTTCGACAACTTTCTCGAAGGCATTGCTAATGCGTGCGCCGAATTCCGCATTGCTCTCACCAAAAGGTGGTGCATAATCTGGATCGCCAGCGAGCCAATGCGTAAACAGCTCGTCGTCGCGTAAGTCGTCAGCTGTTTTTCCTTCCCAGTCGCCGAAATCATATTCTTTGAGTTCGTTTATGACAATAGGCTTTTGGCCTGGATATATTAAATCACAAGTTTCAAGGCAACGGGCGAGCGGGCTTGAGAAAACAGCTGCCGCCTCTGGGTATGTCATCTTTTCTTTCATTTCTTTTAGTTGCGCTATACCGTCATCACAGAGAGGAACATCCTTCTGTCCGATATAGGCGCCGTCATAGTTTTCTTTTATCAAACCATGACGTAAAAGATGAATTTTATATGTTTTCATAGTTGCCTCCGAGTATAATTTTGTTTATAATAAAAGTCCAAAATCTATAAAAATATTACATTTCGTATAAATGGGGTGGCAAAATGCCAAGTAAAATTAGTCGTGATAATGCATCAATATTCGCAAGTAGACTAACAGAACTTAGAAAAAATAAAAATATAAGCCAGAAACAAGCCGCCAAGGACTTGGGCATATCTCAAGCACTTCTTTCACATTACGAGAACGGCGTGCGTGAGTGTGGCTTAAATTTCGCTGTCCGTGCAGCAAATTATTATAATGTTACTTGCGATTATCTGCTTGGAAATTCCAAGAGTACCGTCAATCTTGATACTGGAATTGCAGTTGCAGATATACCAGAAGATAGCACAATGTCCACTGATACAATTGTACGTGCCGCTCTTGTTCTTGGCGGTAGACTTGCCAAGGACGAAGAACTTTTGAAGTATATCACAAGTGTATATGGCTTATCAACATACTTAATATTATATGCGGGAGTCAAGAGAGGCGTATTGCCAGCAGCTTGGGCATCAAGCAATCTTATGAATCCCGATGTTGCGAACTATCTTGTAAACTCTATTTCAAATGAAATGAGAAATGTAAAAACTGGACCTAAAAAGACCACTAAGGAACAGGCCCCTGCCTGTGTCACAACAATTGAGTCTTGGACCAATGATTACTTAAATCTCTCAGTTGCAAGTATGCTTTAAAAAGGATTATGCCGTGCAGGAACTGCACGGCATTTTTTTATTTTATGAGCAAGCTTCCTTATACATATTTAGATATAGATCAGCTGATTTTGCCCAGCTGTTGTCGCATTTTAGGGCTCTTGTTACAAGAGCTCCCCATGCCTTTTTATCGTTGTAATAAAGGTCGATTGCACGGTTGATTGCCCAGTGCATATCCTGAGCATTATATGTCTTGAATGTAAATCCATTTCCGATTCCATCGCCACAATCGCTAATTGAGTCACGGAGACCGCCTGTCTCGCGAACGATTGGAATTGTGCCATAGCGCAATGCAATCATCTGAGAGAGACCGCATGGTTCACTCTTGGATGGCATAAGGAATAAGTCGGCGCCAGCATAAATTTGACGTGAAAGAGCTGAGTCAAATGCAAGCTCAAGACGGAATTTATCTGGGTGGCGTGCAGCAAGTCCACGGAAGAAGTCCTCATATTGAGAATCTCCTGTGCCGAGAACTATAAAACGAACCTCTGTTGTATTGAGAAGTTCATCAATCATATTGGTGATAAGATCAAGTCCCTTGTGAGAAACGAGACGAGAAATAAGCGCCATGATTGGGACATCCGGCTTGTGATCAAATCCAAATCTGTCCTCGAGAGCTGCTTTGCATTTTGCCTTGCCAGCCTTCTTGGTAGCTGAATATTTATAAGGAATAGCCTTATCTGTATCAGGATTATAACTGTCGACATCAATACCATTTAGAATTCCGACAAGTTTCCAAGAATTCTTCCATAGGATGCCATCAAGTCCATGTGAGAACCATGGATCGAGAATCTCGTTGGCATATGATGGGGATACAGTTGTTACTTTGTTACAGCATTCAATAGCGCTCTTGGAGAAGTTTACACATCCATCATAATCGATGAGTGAATAGTCAGGAGGGCTGATTCCGATCACTTCATTGAGCAATTCGTTGCCATATACGCCCTGGTATTGAATGTTGTGAATTGTATATACAGTACGGATATTTTCATATCCATCACGCTGTGCATAGAAACAGTTGTAATAAAGTGGAATAAGGGCTGTCTGCCAGTCGTTGCAATGAACAACATCTGGTTTCCATCCGTCAAGCCAAGCGATGAGGTCTAGGACAGCGCGTGAGAAGAATGTGAATCTCTCAGCGTCATCATAATATCCATATAGTCCAGAACGCTTGAAATAATATTCGTTATCAAGGAGATAATAAGTGACATTATTAACCTTGGTTTCGAAAACTCCACAATATTGTGAGCGCCATGCAACAGGCACATCAAAGTGGAAGAGGAATTTCATATTCTTTCTCTGTTCCTCTTTTACGCATTCGTAAAGAGGCATAACAACGCGAACGTCCTCTCCTTTTTCAACAAGTGCCTTAGGTAAAGCGCCTGCAACTTCTGCGAGACCGCCACTCTGTGCAAAAGGTGTAGCCTCAGATGCTGCAAATAAAATTTTCATAATTTGCCTCCGTGGGTATCTTATACAGTTGCTTTTTTAGCAATGTAAACTGGGTATGATTCATCACCTGACAGAGTTTTGCCCGGTGTGATAAGTGCGTTCTTGTCTGTGATTACGGCAGATAGGGATGAGTTGCTCTGAACCCTAGTGCCTTGTAACAGAATTGAGTCCTTAATAACAGCTCCTTTTTCTACTGTTACATCACGGAAGAGAACGGAGTTTTCAACTGTTCCTTCGATGACGCAGCCGTCAGCGATAAGCGAGTTGGAAACTTTTGCGTCGATTCCGTACATAGCAGGAACGTTGTCGCAAATCTTAGTATCGATTTGACGCTTTGTATTGAAGAGAGTCTTACGATTCTCAGGTTTTAGGAGACCCATACTTACTTTGTAGTAAGTCTTGAGTGAGTCAATCATCTCAGCATAACCTGTAGCTGCATATCCATAAATTTTGAGTGTAGGAAGGTTGGCGAGGATAACATCACGTTCAAATGATGTAGCATTATGAGCGATTGCATTTCGAACGATATATTCGAGAACTGATTTGCGCATAAGCAGAATGTTGAATGAGTAATTGCATTCAGCTCCTATGTCTGCTGTCTGTGCAACAGAGATTTCTGTGATTCGCTTGTCATCATTTACAGCAAACATCATAAGATCTGATATTGCTGGAAGTTTGCCATGCTTGTAGACAATTGTGATATCTGCGTTCTTCTCTGAATGGAATTTGAATATATCATTGAAGTCGAGATTATATACTGTATTGGTGTCAGAGATAATTACATATTCCTGGCGCGCTTTCTTCAAAAAGTCCGCAATACTATATAGGGATGTCAGTTTAGTCTCGTGACCGATAGCACTAGTTGTGTTATATGGTGGGAGAATAAACATGCCCTCACGCTTACGTGCGAGATCCCATGGCTTACCTGAACCAACATGGTCAACAAGTGACTGGAAGTTGGACTCTGTAATGATTCCTACCTGTGTGATTCCAGCATTGACCATATTAGAAAGTGGGAAATCAATCATTCTATAACGTCCGCCAAATGGAACGGATGCGCTTGTACGAATTGATGCGAGCTCGGGAGCACTTGAGATGCTAGCCTGAGCATGGATGATACCTAGTACATTGTTAGCTCTCATTATGCTTCCTCCTTTTCACCAATCATTGCTTTTGGAGCAACTGTTTCGCCCTTGCCGATTGTGACATTCTCACCTACGACAGCGATACCCCAATCCTCAGGCTCGCAGTCTTGCTGTCTTGCTCCAACTTTTGCATTTTCTTCAATTACTGCATTCTCTGCAACGATTGAATATTGAACAGTGGCTCCTTTTTTAACAATAGAGCCTGGCATGATAATTGAATCGCGAACTGTTGCGCCTTCCTCAACTGTTACATTTGCAAAAAGAACTGAGAAATCAACATTTCCTTCAATCTCGCAACCCTCTGCGATTATTGAATTCTGTACACTTGCTGTATCAGCAATGTACTGAGGAGGAGCACTTGGGTTTCTACCAAAGATTTTCCAAGATGGATCATCGAGTTTAATCTCTGCCTCAGGGGAGATAAGGTCCATGTTTGCCATCCATAGGCTATCGATTGTACCAACATCTCGCCAATATCCCTTGAATGGGTAAGCAACCATTTTTTCTCCTGCACTGTGCATTGCAGGAATTACATCCTTACCAAAGTCGTTGGAAGAACCTTCCTTGGCCTCGTCGTCAATTAGATATTGACGGAGCTTGGACCAAGTGAAGATATATACACCCATAGATGCTTTGTTGGAACGTGGATTTGCTGGCTTTTCTTCAAATTCAGCAATTGTTCCATCATCATTTACTATCATGAGGCCAAATCGAGAAGCTTCTGACCAATCAACCTCAAGCATAGCGATTGTGCAAGCTGCACCCTTTTCCTTATGGAAATGGAGCATCTCTGCATAATCCATCTTATATATGTGGTCACCAGAGAGGATGGCAACATATTCAGGGTCGTACTTATCAATAAAGTTTATATTTTGATAGATAGCATTTGCTGTGCCCTTGTACCATTCTGTTCCTTCAATCTGCTGATAAGGAGAAAGGATATGTACACCACCATTTGCACGGTCGAGATCCCAAGGCTCACCATTTCCGATGTAGTCGTTGAGTTCGAGTGGCTGATACTGTGTTAGTACACCAACTGTGTAAATACCAGAATTTACGCAGTTGGAAAGTGGAAAGTCGATGATTCTATATTTTCCGCCAAATGGAACTGCAGGCTTGGCAATATTCTTGGTGAGGATACCAAGACGGCTTCCTTGACCACCTGCAAGTAGCATTGCAATACATTCATTTTTTCTTGCCATATCTATTCTCCTTTTTTGCGAGGCTTCGCTGCTACTTTTCTAAGGAAAAGAGCGGAGTTGCCTGCAAGGTTTACTTTTAGACTGTTTTGCTTGTTGTGCATTGGGATATCTGTTGCAACTAATTTGCCGGTTGTACTATATCCAGTTCCACCAAATTTTGGATCGTCCGTATTAAATATAACCTCAAATGTTCCAGCATCTGAGCCAAACATATATCCTTCGCGATTTACCTTAGTGAAGTTTAGAATTGCATAAATTTCTTCGCCTGCATCATTGATACGCTTGTAAGCGAGGACGGAATTGCAATTGTCATCTGGAATAATCCACTCGAAGCCTTCCCAACTGTAATCGATTTGCCATAGAGGGGAGTTGTCAAGGTAGAAGTGGTTGAGCGCTTTTGTAAACTCCTGTGTCTTCCTGTGCATATCGTAGTCGAGAACTTTCCAATCAAGCTCATCTGCGAAATCCCACTCTTTGAACTGACCAAATTCAGAACCCATAAACAGCAATTTCTTGCCTGGATGTGAATACATGTAAGCGAGCATAGAGCGGAGCCCTGCAAATTTCTGCTGATATTCCTCTGGATTATCAGGATTGCCTGGATGTTTATTTATGAGAGAACCCTTGCCATGAACAACCTCATCATGTGAGATTGGAAGTATGAAGTTCTCAGAAAAAGCATAGAAGAATGAGAATGTGAGACAGTCATGGTTATACTTTCTGCTTAGACCGTCTAGATTGAAGTAGCGAATGACATCGTTCATCCAACCCATATTCCATTTAAAGTTGAAACCGAGACCACCCATATCGGTTGGCTTGGAAACCATAGGCCATGCCGTGCTCTCCTCGGCTATCATCATAATGTCGCCGTGTTCGGAGAAGAGGTGCTCGTTGAGCTTTCTTAGGAAGGCAACCGCCTCGAGGTTCTCAACACCACCATTGATATTTGGAATCCATTCGCCGTCTTTTCTATCATAGTTTAGATAGAGCATCGATGCTACGGCATCCACACGAATTCCGTCAAAGTGGTACTTATCTAGCCAAAATTCGGCATTCGAGATGAGGAAACTCTGTACTTCATTTCTGCCAAAGTCGAATACTTTAGTTCCCCAAGATTTGTGCTCACCTTTTTTAGGATCGGCATACTCATAGCATGCCTCACCATCAAATTCAAATAGACCATATTCGTCTCTTGGGAAGTGAGCTGGTACCCAGTCAAGAATTACTCCGATATCTGCTTTGTGGCATGTATCGATGAGATACATAAGGTCCTCTGGTGTTCCATATCTAGAAGTTGCGGAATAGTAGCAACCTACTTGATATCCCCACGATCCATCAAATGGATATTCGGATAGAGGCATAAATTCGATGTGGGTATATCCCATTTCTTTTACATAAGGGACAAGTTCTTCTGCGAGCTTGCGATATGAGAACATATTGCCATCTTCATACCTGCGCCAGGAACCGGCGTGAACTTCGTAAATGTTGACCGGAAGGTCGTAGATACGTGAGTTGGCACGCTTTTTGAGCCACTCACTATCGTGCCATTTGTATCCTTCCAGGTCATAAAACTTGGTGGCGGTTCCTGGACGGGTTTCCATATGATAGCCATATGGGTCGCTCTTCATGATAGAGCGTCCGTCCGCAGCGGTGATATTGTATTTATATATTGTGTATTCATCGATGAGGTCGGAGATTTCGGTCTCCCAAATGCCATCGCTAATTTTATACATGCGATTGGCATTTGCATCCCAATTGTTGAAATCTCCAACTACCGATACGGACGCAGCATGAGGCGCCCATATACGGAATACTACTGTTTTCTTGTCAATCCTGTGAGAACCCATAATTTCATAGGCTTTTGCATTGTTGCCTTGATGAAATAGATAGATTGGGTAATCAAGGTTTGGTCTCTCTTTTGCCATAAATTTTGCCCCTAATTTTGAGTATAAAGATACAATTTATATGATAACAAATTTCGCCTCTACATTCAATAGATTGGGGCGAATTTTTTAACTATTTTTTACAAAAAAGCAATGGTATTTTTTGGCTTGTTTGTGCATTTTGCGAATGTCAAAATGCAATGAATTACGAACCAATTAGCACATTTTGTGGGGAATTTTTTATGAACCACAAAATTTTGTTGTTTTTTGAGTGGCAAAAATGACGAAAAAACACAAAAAATGGAAAAATTTCTCTAATTTATGTTGATTTTTGAATAATTATAATATATAATTTCTTTCATAGTGGATAAAATTCTGCTCGGAAATAATGAATATTGAAAGTGAGGGAAATGATATGGACGAAAGAAGACGCACCATATCTTCTGAGGAACAGATGATCGGCGAAGCTCTCATGCGTGTTTCCAACACTCTTGAAGCTCAGAGACTCACCAAATCCTTAGACTACCAGGAAAAATTAAGATCACGCTCAAACATTCGTCTTATCATTGCTATTATTTGCTTATTCGTAGCAATGATGATGATGGTAATCAGCGGAGCACTTCTCTTTGTGCTTTGGAGATACGCTGACCCAGTACTTGATACTGTTGTACCATTCCTCAAGAATGTAATGGGTGACTTCGGAATTATTTGGGACGGACTTGTTGAATCACTTACATACGTACCTGTAATGGTTGAACAGCTCACTCGTCTCCTTGAGCAAGTTATCGTAATGCTTGAAGGCATCAATCAGATTGACCTTGCTGGCATGATGAACTACTTGTCTCAGATGCTTGGCGTACTTGTTGGTATGATGACTGGTCTCGACAAGGCTATGGCTCAGTTGCTTCCAGGACTTATGTCAATGATGGATACACTTGGCGATATGCTTCAGGGACTTGCTATTGATGGTCTTCCAGGACTTATCGAGGCTCTTGGTATTGATCCAGCTGCTATTGAGGCACTTATGGCTGGTCTCATGCAGTTCCTTGATTCAACAGGTAAGCTTCTTGTTTCTGGTTCAGACGCTCTCGTTGGTGTTGCTGAACAGATCGATCCAGAAGACGTTTCTAAGCTCGTTGGTGCTATCGGCGACATGATGGGTGACATGACACAGACTCTTTCAGAGGTTATGCCTATTATTGCTAGCAGCATTAATGCATCAGATATCGCAGCTCTCATGGATAACATGGGCGCACTCCTTGGTGGTACTAATGACCTCCTCGGTGGTATCGGTACAGCTCTTGGTGATCTCGGTGAAACACTTGGAAGCATTGATATCGAAATTGACCCTGATCAGTTACAGAACGTACTTGATGGTATGGGCAGTTTGCTTGAGGGTACATCAATTGCTCTTGGTAACCTTGGTGAATTCCTTGGCGGTATCAATATTGATACATCAAGCGGACTCTGGCAGCTCCTCGGTCTCCTTGGTATTAGCTTCAACTAAGGTGTACTAAACCGCTATAAATAGAGCAGATTAGACTATAAAATAGGCTCGCATGGGTGACCGTGCGAGCCTTTTGTATATTATTATATTATTAATAAAAATATAAAACCTTTATTTATTGAAGCATTCGTGCTAAAATGTTCACGTTGAAAACCTCAATAAAGGAGGCAAATATGATATGAATAGGATAGTATCTATATTAATTACTATAATACTTGTTCTTGGATTTGCTATTCCTGCTTTTGCAGCACCGGAAGAAAAACCGGCTGCAGAGCCAGAAAAGAGTGAAATTACATTGGCTTTTGAAAATGCCAATGGAAGAGTTCTTTCTGTAGCAAGATATGGTAATAGCAAGGAATACCCTGAAAATTCTGTTGAAGGAATTAACAATTGTATAGCAATGGGAATTGACATTATCTCTGTTAATGTTCAACTTACTAAGGATAAGCAGTTGGTGCTTCTTACAACATCTGACCTTGCAACAACATGTGCGAAACATGACAATGGATCATTCGTTGGCGGAAGTGTTGCAGATTATACTCTTGAAGAATTACAGGAGAACTTTGTTCTAAAAGCTGGTCATGGTGGAATACTTGCAGACCCTACAGGCTGCAAGCCTGCATCACTCAGTGATGCCATCACTGCTGCCGCTGGCAAGGCCATCATCATGGTAAATGATGGATGGAAGTATGCGGAGCAGATAGACAAGCTTGCTGGAACACTCGGCGCCACTGACAGTGTCATTATACGTGGCGCAACAAGCATAGACGGTATCAAGAACTTCTTATCAAAGGAAGGCAAGCATGTCTATGTATCCGCTCTCTATGGACTCGAGAGCGGTGGCTCCGCTAAGACATTCGTAAAGGACGCCTTGGCAGCGGGTGCTATGCTCGTAGAGCTACAGTCTGATAAGTCCACATCCAATGTATTTAAAACTGTGGTACTTGATTTGTTCGCATCTAAGGGTAGAGCATTTGTTTCGATGACAGAACCAAACCTCTGCGGCAATAGAGATGACCGTACACGCGGTTGGGAAGAACTTATTGAGTCTGGCGTAAGTATTATTGAAACAGACTATCCAAGTGAACTTGCAGCTTATCTAAAACAGGTTGAGAAGTATCGTTCGGAACTTGCTACTCTCGTTGCTGACGCAGAGGCTAAGATTACTTCTAATGAATATACTAAGGTTACTGTAAAACAGCTTGCAAAGGCTCGTGAAGAGGCCCTAACATATTCAACTAAGGGTGCAGTATCACTCAACCAAATTGATGCAGCAAGATATGAGATTTTGGAAGCACTTGATGGCCTTAATCTATCAGATGGTAAGAATGATAAAGTAAAACTTCCAGGTTGGCTTATTCTCGTAATTGTGCTTGCAGCAATAGTTGCAATACTTGCACTTTCAATTATTGGTCTTAGAATCTATAACAAGGTTAAGAAGAGCAATAAGAGAGTAGAGAAAGTTAAAGATAAGTTTAAGATAATTGCTCCTGAAGGAAATGATTCGCTCACATCCATCACTGGTGAAGAACTTACAGTTGATGATTTCGAAGAGGCTCCTGAAGAGGAAACCCCTGCAGAAGATGAATCGGATGATGTCGATAAGATTATAGAGGAATATGCTTCGTCGGATGATGAAGTTGCGGATGCTGAAACTGAAGAAATTGAAGTTGTAGCTGATGTAGAAGAGACTGAAGCAGAAGAGTCTTCAGAAGAGGCAGAAACCGAAGAAGAAACAGAACCTGAAAAAACTGAAGAAGAATAAAAAAAATACCTCCCCATTTCGTGAAGTTGTCAACAAAAAGTAGACACTAAAAAAGTCCTAGTACCCCAGTTCAGTCCGATACTGAACTGGGGTTTTTCCTTTACACTTTGTTGAATAGCGATCATTGTTGAAATATTGCACGTATTCATCAATGAGTTTTGGAACGTCTTCGCATCTGTATAATCCAAAGTCAATATACAGTTCTTCCTTAACCCATCCATTAATTGATTCAATGATTGGATTGTCAGTTGGGGTTCCAACCCTTGACATTGATCTCTTCAAATTGGTACAATCAGCATGAGCTTGTTCGAAAGCTCGGGATGAGTAGACAGATCCTTGGTCGGTGTGCAAAACAACTAGGGCTGTCTGCTCTTTTGCTTTTTGTACAAGTTCTTTTAAGCAATCAAAATATGGTTTCACATCTCCTGGCTTCTTAGAAAGCGAGGAAGCAATAATTTCATTGTTAAAGGTATCAAGTATGTATGTCCATTCATACTTGGTACCGTTTTTTGTTTTTAACACCGTCATATCAGAAGCAACAATTTCCATCGGCCTTGTTGCTGTCCATTGACCTGCAACCATATTTGGAAATTTAACGTGTTCTTCTCCTTTGTGATACTTGTATGTTCTTCTTCCTTTAGCTTTGATGTTTGCATATTTGCAGCACTGATGAGCGAGATTGTCAGAGAATACCCATCCAGTTTCACGTCTAATTAAATCCGCCAAACGATGGTATCCATATGTTTTGTGCCTTCCATGAGCATCTAAAAGAAGTTTTGTTAAATCTTCTCGATTCTGCTCATATCTATTAAGTGTTCCTTGTCTTGCTTTCCATTTGTAGTATCCAGAACGATTAATATTTAGTATTTCACAAAGCACTTTGACAGGTATTTCCTCACTCATTTTTTCGATGACTTCATACGTTTTTCTTTTTCTAAAACGCTCTCCCTGTAGGCACCAGCTCCTTTCACCATATACTCTTTTTTTAACTTCATATTTTCTGCTTTGAGTTTTGTGTTCTCTAACTTTAGTCTTTCTAATTCACTTAAGTTCTTGCTTGTGTGAAGCGCAGCATATGGGTTGCCTGAATTTTTTCCTCGATGTTCTTCGAAAAAATAGTCCTCTCCATAATTTATTAACCAATCACGCCATCTAGTAATGGTTTTGTGGTCAGTATTTAATTTTTTCGCAATCTCTTTAGCAGAAGTTTCGCCGTTAACAACCATTTTTGCATATCTAATTTTTTCTTCTGGGGTGTACTTTTTAAACTTTTGCCCTTTTGACGCCATCAAACTAACCTCCTCACAAAATTATTGATTTGCGAAAGCAAAGTTTTCCTTTGCTTT
>JAZUJK010000023.1:0-26334 GCA_045642705.1 Acutalibacteraceae bacterium | reverse complement strand
GAAAAATTACCGCAGAAACACAAAATGGCTCGGATTTCAGAATCACCGTCACGATGCCATTGGAATAACTCAATACGATGAGTGCCGGCAGGAACAAATCCTGCCGGTTTTTCTTTTTCGTCTTTTAAGTACAGTTTAATTACGGGTTTTACAATACAGATACAATAGCAAAGAAAGGAGCGAAAGAAATGAAATATCGTCATGAATGGAAGCATGAGATAAACTATGCCGATATGCTGACACTACGCACACGCCTTTCTGCAGTTATGAAACGTGATGAGCACACAATCGGCGGAGTCTATCAGATACGAAGTCTATATTTCGATAATCTTTCAGACAAGGCTCTGCGAGAAAAACAAGACGGTGTAAATATCCGTGAGAAATTTCGTATCCGGTATTATAACGGCGACACATCGTTCATTGTTCTTGAAAAGAAAAGCAAGATAAACGGTTTATGTGCCAAAGAAAGCTGTCAGATTTCGGCAGATGAGGCACAGAAAATCGTGGACGGAGATCTTTTGTGGATGCCGGAAAGCGGAAGACCGCTGTGCCAGGAGCTTTATTCCAAGATGCTGTCACAAGGACTGAAGCCGAAAACGATCGTCGATTACACCCGCAATCCCTTTGTCTTTGCACCTGGCAACGTGCGTGTGACAATCGACTACAATATCCGAACCGGGGTGTTCCGTACGGATTTTATGAATCCGGAAACACTGACACTTCCTGCAGGAGATTCTCCCATTATATTAGAAGTAAAATGGGATGAGTATTTGCCGGACATTATCAAAGATGCCGTTTCATTACCCGGACGGCGTGTAACCGCTTTTTCAAAATATGAACAATGCCGTATATACGGCTAAATTAAAAGGAGTAATTTTATTATGTCTTTCAGTGATATTTTCAAATCGAGTTTCTTAGAAAATGTAACCGCCGTCAGCCCGCTTGATATGATGCTGACCATTCTTCTTGCCTTTGGTATCGGTCTTTTTATTTTCTTCGTTTATAAGAAAACCTATCAAGGCGTGATGTATTCATCCTCTTTCGGCGTGACTTTGATCGCACTTACGATGATCACATCTCAGGTCATTCTCGCCGTTACATCCAACGTTGTCCTTTCTCTCGGTATGGTCGGTGCGCTTTCTATCGTCCGTTTCCGTACCGCTATCAAAGAGCCACTCGACATTGCATTCCTGTTTTGGTCCATTGCCGTAGGTATTATCCTCGCCGCAGGAATGATCCCGCTTGCAGTCATCGGAAGCGTCATCATAGGTCTGGTCCTTCTGTTCTTTGTCAATAAGAAATCTCATAAAAATCCTTATATCATCGTACTTTCCTGCCAAAATCACGAAGCGGAAACACAGGCAATGAAATATGTAAATTCACAGGTTGAGCGTTGCGTTGTCAAATCAAAATCAGCACAATCGGGGCTTGTAGAACTGAATATGGAAGTGCAGCTTAAAAACGACAATACCGATTTTATTAACGCTTTGTCCGCTATGAACGGCGTAAACAGTGCGGTACTTGTCAGTTACAACGGCGATTATATGGGATAAGGGGAATAAATCATGTCAACAAGCAAACATATAGATAAAATCTGTATTGCCGCTGTCGCTTTGATGCTTGTTCTCACAGTCCTTTTTATGTTCGGTGAAAGTTTAGGGATTACCGTTATCCACCGGGAAGAAGACGAAGAAACAAACGAAATGTTTACCGCCAACGACCTGAACGCAGATTGGGACACGACCAATGCTTGCAATATCGTCCTGAATGGCAACAATGCCAAAATCAGCGGAAACGGTGCCTATTTCAGTAACAATACACTGTATATTGCCTATGCCGGTAAATATGTGATCAGCGGGACTCTTGACGGCTCTGTTCATATAGATGCTGACGGCGACGATAAAATATGGCTGTTATTTGATGGCGTAGATATCAACTCAAAGACCGAACCGCCGCTTTATATCAAACAGGCAGATAAGGTTTTTCTGACACTTAAGGAAAACAGTCAAAACTCGCTTGTCTTTGAAAATGACGATGAGAATGCAGAAATTGACGGCTGTATCTTTTCCCGTGATGATTTGACGGTAAACGGAAAAGGAAATCTTACCGTTACATCAAGCAATCTTCACGGTATTGTGTGCAACGACAGCCTTGTATTTACGGGTGGCAATATCAATATTACTGCAAAAGTCGATGGAGTTCATGCACATGATGCTATTAAGATTTGTAATACTGATTTTACCGTTTCGGCAGGCGATGACGGATTGCACGCCGGAAATGACGATGAAAGTTCCGTATTCTATTTAGAATCGGGAAATATCAACATCACCGAGTGCTACGAGGGAATCGAAGCAAATGATATCACCATAGCCGGTGGAACGGTATATATCACACCGAGTGATGACGGAATCAATGCCAACGGCAGCGGAAAAACATCGCTTATCACCGTTTCGGGAGGAGATATTACCGTTATCAATAAAAACGGCAGAGATGCGGACGGATTCGATTCTAACGGCAGCATCAATATTACCGGCGGCAATGTGTTTATCAGCGTTACGGGAACAGGCACAAACAATGCCATTGATTATGGCAGTGAAAATGGCGGAAAATGCACGATTTCGGGTGGAACGGTTATTGCCTGCGGCTCAAGTCAGATGGCAGAATATCCTGACAGTGATTCGACGCAAGGCTTTATTGTGGGGACTGTTTCCGCAAGCGAAAACGAAACAATAAGCGTTCAAAGTGCTGACGGTAAAGAAATTATCAGTAAAGAGATCCCTTGTTCCTTTACTTTTGTCATCATCAGTTCTTCCGATATTGCCGTAGGCGATACCGTAACCTTAAAAGTCGGAGACACCGAATCGGAACTCACCGCCAACAATACGAAAAATGGTGGTACGGGTAGCTTTGGCAATAAAGGTGGATTTAACCCCAGCGACAAAAACGGACAAAGAGGTTCCTCCGATCAAAACCCGTTTGAAAACAAAGACGGCAATACGCCACCAGAGTTGCCAAACGGTTCGGGTAAAAGCGGAGCATTTCCGCAAAGGCAAAACGGAGACAATAATCCGCCGCAAAAACCGGACGGAAACGGTATCCGTGATAATGAAAAAGGGCCAATTACAGTGCCTGGCAACAAAACTGATAATACCAATAACAGCATAGAGCAATCAAACAAGCAAAGCAATATACCAATCTCGACATGGATTTTGCTGGGTGTTTCCGCTCTTGTCCTTATCGTTGGGCTGTTTATTGCACTCAAAAAGAAATATTAACGAAAATAGTAGGAGGTTATTGCATTCGCGTTGTTGCTGTTATCTTGAAATTTCAAGAGTTTGTATTATTATATAATAAACTTTGCAATCATGTCCCGTATACAGAATAATGAAGCCAATTGAATAACACAAAACAAAAAGACGGCATTAAAAATGCCGTCTTTTTTACTAAGAACATCAAATATTCTTCTCTTTTAGCACTCTAATTATTGCTGCTATTCCCCATAGCCAAGAGGTATACATACCAGGTACATATGGTTTCTCCATATTATACATCTTGATTCCAAGAGTGTGGGATGCACATTCGAAAAGGCCCATGCCAGCTGACATATACTTAAATGGGAATTTATCTGTAAGACAAGGAATGAGCGTAGCGACAAGAGCGAGATCTGTAAGAACTGTATATGCTATATCATCATCAACCTTACCCTTCAATTTGAAGTTGTTGAGGATTAAATCAAAATATCCACCAGCCCATTTTGACTCTTCCCAGCAGTGAACACAGGATATCAGCATTAATATTGCATTGAGTTTCTTGCTAAGTGACATCTTATCTTTCAAAATAAGGATTGTTCCACATACGATTAAAGTTACTACTGTATAAATTTCAACATATTTAGTTTTAAGTTTCATTTATGTCACCTCTTATTTATTTTACGCCTTTTAACTTGTTTTATAAAGTAATTATTTCAAGTTTAAAATATATGATTCTATGTTATAATATATCTATCTTTTGAAGAAAAATAAACTAAGTGAAAAGGTACAATGGACATGGAAAAGAATGTAAAAAAACCAATACGTAAAAAGCGTGTAGCATATTGGTATTATTCTGCCTTCTTTATATTTGCAATATTATTATCAGAACTAACCGTTAGGATAAGTGCTTATGGCAATCTATCCGAGTTGCATATTGCCCTATTCTCTTTTGATATATTATTAGCACTTGGTCTTGCATATGTCTGCTCTTTCTGGAAACAGATTGTAGGCAAGATTCTAAGTTATATTTTCACTGTGCTCTTATTTATATTCTATGTTGTACATCTAGTTTACCAGCACACGTTTAAATCATTCCTATCAATCTCGCAAGTAGGAATGGGTGGAGATGCCCTCTCCTCTTTTGGAAAGGAAACCATTCTATCCGCACTTGAAGTTAAATGGTACATTTTGCTTTTACTTGTACCACTTATCACACTTATCATAAGCAATATTCTGATGAAGCGTGGCAAGAAGAAAGTATATTTAAGAAAACTAAATCTCGCACAAAAGATTGTATTTCCAATAGTGATTGCCATTCTTCATATCGTATGTGTTCTATGCCTTCCGCTCTTTGGCAATGGTGCATACAGTCCTAAGGACTTATATAGTGATACATTCGTACTAAGTTTCAGTGAAAAGATTTTCGGTGTATTCACATCAACGAGACTAGAAGTCAAGGGATTACTATTTGGCACAGGTGGCGGTTCAATCATCACTGAGGATCCAGGTAGCGAACAACCTGTGACCCCTGTAAATTATGATGATAATGTTCTCGATATAGACTTTGCTGCACTCGCTGCAAATGAGAAAGATAAATCGATTCAAAATCTTCACAACTACTTTGCAGCCAGAACTCCTACCAAGCAAAATGCTTATACAGGCATGTTCAAGGGCTACAATGTTGTAGAGCTTGTTTGCGAGTCGTTCTCACCTTATCTCATAGATGAGCAGAGAACACCTACGCTTTATAAGATGGCACATGATGGAATAGTACTTAACAATTACTATGACACCATCTGCGACAACACAAGCAACTCTGAATATACATTCATAAACAGTAATCTCCCAGATACATCCCTCCTTGGAAAGGGCTGGAGAAACTTCTATGATTATAACAGTTGCACAGTATCCAAGGACAACTATCTCCCAATGGCTCTCGGAAATCTTATGAAATCTGAGGGATATAAATCTTGGGGATTCCATAACTATAAAGGTAATTATTATGGTAGAAAGGATACACATCCTAATTTCGGATTTGATTTCTACTATATGAATAAGGGCCTCAAGAAGACTGACTTATGGCCTACATCCGACCTCGAGATGATGGAACAGGCTGTTCCAATGATTCTCAAAGAATATAATGAAACAGGCAAACCTTTCTCAGCTTATTTCTTAACATTCTCTGGTCATATGTATTACAACTTTACATCCAATAAGATTGCCAAGGCAAATGAGGATGTATCAAAAGATATGAATTGTGGCACGGCCGCAAAAGCATATGTTTCCTGCAACCAGGAACTCGAATATGCAATCAAATATATGATAGATGAATTTGAAAAGGCAGGCATATTAGACAAGACCATATTCATTGTCACACCTGACCATTACCCATACACATTGGGATTCAAGTCGCTCTCTCAAATTGCTGGCAAGGACCTCGAAGCAGATGACTTCTCAGCAGAGTTCAACAAGTATAAGAGCTGTTGCCTCTTCTGGAGTTCATCCATGACTGAACCTATCATTGTAAATGATGTATGCTGCGAGCTCGATATATTGCCAACACTGTGCAATCTCTTGGGATTCAAATATGAATCTCGTCTGATGCTTGGCACCGATATCTTCTCCCCATCTGAGAAGATTGCTATTCTCCTTGACCGCAGTTTCGTAACCAAGGACGGCTACTATGATGCCAACAAGGATAAAGTTTATACATTCGGTGACCAAAAAGGCTGGACAGATGAAGAACTGAATCGCCTTATAACATCAGTCAAGAACAAGTTTACCGTATCAACCGAAATGCTATACAAGGATTACTTCAAGCATTTAGGATTAGATCAATAAAATTAGCACCTGTGCATTTTCGCACAGGTGCTTTTCTCTTATATATCGCACTGAATCAGTGCCTTTATGTTGTTGCTATATTCCTCTGTAGCGAGATATGTAAATTTAAACTCACCTACAACATGCTTAATAATTACCAGTGCCAATTCATCAGTTGATGTCTCTGGGTTATAAGCTTCTCCTGTATATTTTATTGCGACATTTATAATTCGATATTTCTCATCATAGTCGTAGGTAAGATTCAGTTTAAAGTTCTTTCTCTTGCCAAGCTCATCAAGAATAATGCCACGGCATAATTCCTCAAAAATTACATGCATAGCATTGGCAGGTTTTTGAGGAATCCTCTGATTCTCAATATATTTTTCGATTCTTGTACTAATGCCAATAAAATCGAAATCAAGTGAATCTATCTGGATATTGAGAAGTTTTAGCTGCTTGATATATAGGCGAGTCTTTTGACGCTTAGGATCAGTAAACATCTGGCTCGTCTTGCCCTCTTCATATACTGTATGCTCGTCAAAGTATACGATTCGATTGGAAATCTCACGCGCGAAACGAGGTTCGCTTGTAACAAGAAGAATCGTTGTTCCTTGCTTTGCAATATCACGTATTACCTGATGAACCTCTTTTCGCATAGCGGGCTCGAGACTCGCCGTCGGTTCATCAAAGAATATAATTTCTGGGTCCATTGCAACGGCACGTGCGATAGCAAGACGTTGCTTTTCACCGAGACCCAATTCATTTGGATAAGCAAAGCGCTTAGTAATTAGTCCTACTTTGCGCAGCCATTCCATTGAATAATCATATGCTTCTTGCTTGGTTTTACCTAGCAAATCTATCTGAGGCAACATAACATTTTCTATTACTGTCATGTCCTCAAACAGGTTGTAATTTTGGAAAACCATTCCAAGCTTTTTACGGAAGTCGATAAGATCAGCCGAATTAGGCAAAATCTCTTTTCCATTGAATAAAATCTTGCCACTTGTCGGACGATCAAGCATAAGAATTGTTCTAAGAAGAATAGTTTTTCCCATACCAGATGGACCTATAACTGAAATTACATCCCCATCTTTGATCTTGAGATTTACATCACTTAAGATTTCTTTTCCCTGTATTTCAAGAGATATATTTTGGAGTTCAATCATTTTTTCTCAACCCCCTTCAATATCTCATCAGGTGTCCTCTTGCGCGGCTCAAACACCGAGCTTACTTGTCTTACAAGTACGACAAGCAACCATGCAAGGAGAAGATAAATGAGTGCTGTTGCAAGGAGTGGGAATAGTGACTCATAGGAACGGCTACGTACCAAGTCACTGATTCGGGTCAGGTCCTCTACTGCGATATATCCAACAACCGCTGTGCCCTGAATTAGATTGATAAGTTCATCTCTATAAGCAGGTAGTGATTTCTTACATGCGAGTGGCAAAATATATCTGAAATATGCCTTCATCTCTGTATATCCGAGACTGATAGCAGCATCAGCCGGACCACTTCCGATGCTCTCTACTGCATCGTTCAGCATAGAGGCTTGATTAACTGTAAATGATATTGTGAATGCAATTATTGCTACCACAATACCACTGACATCTATTGAGCCAAATACAACATAATATAGGAACATGAGAAGCACAACCATAGGGGTTCGCTTAACTATGGTCGCAAGTGCTGTAAAGAACTTTGAACTCTCAGGCTTTCTATTAGTTGCATGATATACAAGTGTATAAATCACATAGCCAAGAATTGTTCCCAAAAATGCAGCTGCAAGACTAATAAGAACAGTAACTCCTATTCCTCTTGCGAACATAAGCCATCTGCCCTCACGGACAAATGTCTTCTCAAAACTTAGTGCGACTTTATCAAGAAGGTCACCAGATGAAACAACAGTTGCTGATTTTAAAACTGCTACTGCTCCTCCAACATATTCAGGTGAGGAGAAGTAGAATAGTTCCTCACGCTCTGGAGCATGTGAAATAAGACCAATTGCCATATCAACCTTGCAAGTTTCAACAGATAGGAACATTGAATCCGCTGACATAGGCTCGATGTCTAGACCAAAGCGATATTCCTTACAGAAATTATAGAGAAGTTCTATCTCAAAACCTGTAATGCCATTGTCCTTAATATATACAAATGGCGCAACGTCTGCGAAGGCAGCAACATGGATTACGCCATTTGCAGCTTCCAGTGTTTCAGGATCAAAATCAAAAGTTCTTCCCTCTACACCCGAGTTCAGCCACTTGCGTTGTAATGTTGCCTTATCTCCGTTCTGAGTGATATTGGATAGATATATATTGAACTTGCTACACAAGTCCAATCCTTTTACCGTCTTGGCAAAAATTGGTCCATATGACTCCTGATCAAGAAATCCATTTAGTATCTCAAGTCCTGGATTCATATCAACAATATTCTTAGCAACTGGGTCATCAGCAAAGAATGTATCAATCTTGCCTGCTTCCAAGTTAGCAATCAAGTCAGAATAAGTATCAAAAATCGCAACATTGGACATAGGAAAACTTTGGTATGCTATATCCTCGAACAAAGTTCCTTTTAGTATACCAATACGTCGTCCATTGAGGTCCTTCGTTGACTTAATCTCCGAAGTATTACTCGAACTACATCCTGCAAACATAAGCAGCATGATAAGCATTGCAATGGAGAGCGCCAATATTCTTTTTGTAAGATTACTTGATCTGTTCAAGGTCATAAGGAGTCTCCTGATAAACGAAATAGTTTAGCCAATTTGAGTAAAGAAGGTTAGCTGATGATCGCCATGTTACAGGCGGTCTAGATGTAACCTTATTGCCAGGGAAATAATTGATTGGCATATGAATTGGTTTGCCAGCATCAAGATCCCTTATATATTCGTTATAAAGCGTGTCTGCATCATATTCAGAGTGTCCAGTAATAAATATCTGTCTGCCCTTCTTGGTTGTTACGCAATACACGCCAGCCTCCTTGGAGGATGCGAGTATGCGAAGTTCAGGTACAGCCTCGATATCCTCACGTTTTACAGTTGTATGACGTGACTGTGGCACCATGAATGTATCATCAAATCCACGGAAAAGCATTGTGCCTTTCTTATCTACCTTATGTGGATATACGCCAAAGAGTTTCTCATCGAGATCATATTTCTTGATGCCGTAATGATAATAGAGACCCGCCTGAGCGCCCCAGCAGATATGGAAGGTTGACCAGACATGTGTCTTGCTCCACTCCATAATCTCGCAGAGCTCAGGCCAATAGTCGACCTCTTCAAATGGCATCTGTTCAACAGGTGCACCTGTTATTATCATTCCATCGAAGTTTTGATTTTTAATCTCATCAAATGTTTTATAAAATGCGAGCATATGGTCCTCGCTTGTATTCTTAATCTGATGAGTAGAAATCTTGATAAGTTCGAGTTCAACTTGAAGCGGTGTATTACCGAGCAAGCGACACAGCTGTGTCTCGGTCTCAACCTTCTTAGGCATCAAGTTGAGAAGCAAGATTTTAAGTGGACGGATATCCTGCTTGCCCGCTCTTGTCTCTGTCATTGTGAATATGTTCTCAGAGTTTAGAACTTTCTTGGCAGGTAAATCCGTTGGAATTTTAATTGGCATATTATCACTTCTTTAAATAATTTGTTATTTTAAAATTCTTTTCTGCTTCCATCACATACATTCGTGATGCAAAATCTGGGAATAGACGAGTACGCTCGTTGATTCCCGTTCCGGCGAAAGCTTGCATGAGGCGTACGCCTGCATTCATAAGCGTGTCGCCCGTTGCGACATAATCCTCTTTTTCACCTGGCATCTTATAGAACTTGGATACTACATTTTGCAGCACGCCACCATTCTTTAGATGTACAGGGGCAAAGTAGTTGATGAGGTCACCAAATACTTTGATATTAATATCCGGTGCATTGCCAGTAAAATGATATTTTGCATCGGCATCAAGGCCTTTTGCAAAATACATTTCCCCTCTCGTATTGGAACGAACAAGTTCCTGCATTATCATGCCGAGGGCAATTTTCTTATCATCGGATACAACAGTCCATTCATGGATATTGCTATTTCTACCACGATAGAAATTACCATACTGGAATATATCTCTATATTTCTTATAAAAATCTACCTGTTTCTTTATCACCTTGAGATCGGATAGTGGAAGATCAGGAAGATTAAATTCATATCCAAAAACACCGAATGCTGCCACATTGAATCGTGTGTCAATTGGTGTAACCCTAAGTGTCTGGTGATTAGGACAATTTGACACATGCGCTGTAAGCGTTGACATAGGATAGCCATAACTATAATTTGTCATCGCATTTACGCGATAGAGCGCATCCGTGTCATCAGATGCCCAAATCTGTGGGAAGTATGAGAGGATACCGAGATCAAATCTATTTCCTCCCGATGAGCATCCCTCAAAGAGTATCTCTGGAAACTCGTCTGTAAGGGTTTTCATTATTCTATACAGGCCGAGTACATATCTGTGTGCGACCTCACCTTCACGCTCTGCTGGGAGTGCTGATGAGTAGACATCAGACATTATGCGATTCATATCCCACTTAACATATGAGATATTAGCGCTGCCAAAGACAGATCTCATAGAATCAATAATATAATCCTGTACCTCTGGTCGCGTGAGGTCGAGGATACGCTGATTGCGTCCCTCGGAATGAGGATGATTTGGAATTCCAAGTGCCCAATCAGGGTGGGTGTGGAAGAGCTTGGAATTACAATTTACCATCTCTGGCTCAACCCAGATACCGAAATCAAGACCTATCTTGTTTATCTTGTCGCAGAGACCTGCCACACCACCTGGAAGTTTCTTTTTATTTACTGTCCAGTCTCCGAGAGACGATGTATCATCGTTTCTCTCTCCGAACCAGCCATCGTCCATAACAAGGAGTTCAATTCCCACTGCCTTGGCAGCGAGGCCGAGACGTACGAGCTTTTGCTCGTTAATCTTGAAGTATGCGGCCTCCCAGGAATTGAGAAGCACCGGACGTGGCTTGTTCTTCCACTGACCGCGAACGATAGATGCGCGGATAAACTTGTGCATATTTTGGCTCATTGCATTATAGCCACAAGCCGACATTGTCATAATAGCCTCTGGTGATTCAAAGGACTCACCCGGCTCGACAATATATTCAAATCCAGCAGGATTGATACCAGCTACAAATCTTGTCTTATTAAAACTGGATACCTCTACTGCCTCATAATGATTTCCGCTATATACGAGATTGAATCCATATACAATTCCAGTCTCCTCTGTCGCATGCTTTGATGCGAGCATAACAAATGGATTTGCTCTATTGGAAGATACACCAGCATATACGCTATTTATATGTTTGCCAGATGTAACGATAGTCTCGTCCTTCATCATTTCACGGGTCCATGCCCCGCCAAATGTTATGAACTTATATCCGCCATTTGGAAAATCTATCTGGTTACTCATGAGGCGGCGCAGGCGGATACTGTCGCCAGAGTTGTTATATAAAACAGAATAACGGGTGATTACATCGCATTCACTATATACGAAATAGTGAAGCTCAAGTGATAAGTCATAATACTTATCACGGAGCAGAATAGTCAGATGGTCTGGCACAGCAATACCGTCTGCGCCGCCATATGAGCATGGCATGGTGGTGAGTGCTGGATTTTCGCGTGACAGTTTATAACTGTCATATAGAAAATCGCAGGTGATACCACCATCGGCATGCACGATATCAATGAAAGGCTCTCTGATATCGCCCTTGCCATAACTTGACATCTCAAGGCTCATATCCTCAAGCGTAAATGATAGGTCATCGGCATTGTAATTTAGTGTATTGCCAGGGGCAAACTCACTCTTCTCTCTTATTACATCAATGCTCTTATCATTTGGCTCAACTGTGATCTTCTTGCCATAGTAGAGATGTTCCATATGACCTGATTTAGTCACATGAAATGCATAAGTTGTATCTGCAGTATCAAGTATAAAAATGTTATTTTCTGCTCTAATCATTTTAATCACTCAATCTAAATTAAATACTTGCAAGTGCTTGTTCGAGGTCCTCAATCAAATCGTCAGCATTTTCAATACCACATGAATAGCGGATGAGATCACCAGGAACACCTGCTGCAATTAGTTCCTCGTCTGTCATCTGTCTATGAGTTGTAGATGCAGGATGTAAGCAACATGTGCGTGCATCAGCTACATGTGTCTCAATAGATGCAACTTTGAGATTTGCCATGAACTTCTCTGCTGCAGGCTTGCCACCCTTTATGCCAAATGAAACAACACCACAGGTGCCATTTGGCATATATTTTTTAGCACGCTCATAGTACTTGTTGCCAGGAAGTCCTGCATAATTTACCCAAGTTACATTAGGATTCTTAGAAAGTGCCTCTGCAATCTTCAGCGCGTTCTCACAATGGCGTGCAACACGTACAGGAAGGCTCTCGAGACCGAGATTCAAAATATATGCATTGGTTGGTGACTGTACTGTTCCAAGGTCTCTCATCAGCTGAGCATTAGCCTTGGCGATATAAGCGCCACCGATACCAAACTTCTCTGTATAGATAACACCATGATAGCTCTCATCAGGTGTTGTAAGTCCTGGATATTTGTCAGGATATTTTGTCCAATCAAAATTACCAGAATCAACAATACAACCGCCAAGTGTTGCGCCGTGTCCATCCATATATTTAGTTGTTGAATGTGTAATGATATCAGCACCAAATTTAAATGGATTGCAATTGATTGGTGTTGCAAATGTATTATCAACAATGAGAGGCACGCCATGCGCGTGTGCTGCATTTGCGAACTTTTCAATATCAAGCACTGTCAGTGCAGGGTTCGCAATTGTCTCACCAAATACAAACTTAGTATTATCCTGGAATGCAGCATTCAATTCTTCTTCACTGCAATCAGGATCTACGAATGTGCAACTGAGGCCCATTCTCTTCATTGTTGTTGAGAGAATATTGTAAGTTCCTCCATAGATTGTAGAACTTGCAACTACGTGGTCACCGCAGCCTGCAATATTAAAGAATGCGAGGAAATTTGCTGACATGCCTGAGCCTGTTAGCAATGCTGCTGTGCCACCCTCAAGTTCTGCAATCTTGGCTGCGACCATGTCGCAAGTTGGATTGCCACAACGTGAGTAGAAATAGCCATCTGATTCGAGATCAAATAATTTGGCCATCTCATTTGCACTGTCATATTTAAATGTCGTACTCTGGATAATCGGAATTTGACGAGGCTCGCCATTTCCTGGTACATATCCACCTTGAATACAAATTGTTTCTTTTCTTGCCATATTCATCGGCTCCTTTTGTTCTTATTTCCAAGAACTATTGAGATCTACTGTTCTATTGAAAACTATCTTGTCACCAGTTGAATATTTATCAACTGTATAATATCCCTTGCGCATGAACTGGAATACATCGCCTGGCTTTAAGCCATCAACAAGTGACTTATCTAAAACGGCATCACTCAAAATCTCGAGTGAATTAGGATTGAGATAATCGCATAGTTCATGTGAATCATCTGATGGATTCTCAACATTGAAGAGTCTATCATAGAGACGTACTTCAACAGTTGCTGCATTGTCTGCAGATACCCAGTGAATTGTTCCGCGAACCTTGCGTCCGTCAGGTGTTTCGCCACCACGGCTCTCTGGGTCATATGTGCAGTGGAGACAAGTTACATTGCCATTCTCATCCTGCTCATATGAGTTGCAAGTGATATAATAAGCAGATTTAAGTCTTACTTCATTGCCAGGGAAGAGTCTGAAATACTTCTTCACCGGTTCAATCATAAAGTCATCCTGTTCAACATAGATTTCTTTGCTAAATGTTACCTTGCTTGTTCCAAGCTCAGGCTTGTCAGGATGAATTGGTGCTTCAATTATTTCCGTCTGTCCCTCTGGATAGTTATCAATTACGACCTTGAGTGGACGAAGCACTGCCATAGCACGAGGTGCATTGGCATTGAGATTGTCACGTACGCAAGCCTCAAGTAATCCGAAATCAACTACTGAGTATGCCTTGGATACGCCGATTCTCTCACAGAAATCACGGATTGCTGCAGCTGGGAAGCCACGGCGTCTCATACCACTGATTGTAACCATACGAGGGTCATCCCAGCCGTCTACATATCCGTTATTAACGAGATAGAGAGAACGGCGCTTAGATGTAACACAGTAGTTGAGATTGAGTCTTGCGAACTCGATCTGACGTGGGCGCTGCCAGCCGAGCACCTCGGCTACGTCGCCCTCGTCGAGGAACCAGTCATAGAGTGGACGATGATTCTCAAACTCGAGTGAGCAAAGTGAATGTGTAACGCCTTCTTTGGCATCCTCAAGAGGATGAGCGAAGTCATACATAGGATATACACACCATTTGTCGCCCTGCTTGTAGTGTGACAAATGAGCAATACGATAGATTACTGGGTCACGCATATTCATATTAGGTGATGCCATATCAATCTTGGCACGGAGTACGCGCGCACCATCTGGGAACTCGCCATCGGTCATTCTCTGGAAGAGTTCCAAGTTCTCCTCTATGCTACGATCTCTGTATGGGCTGTTCTTGCCTGGCTCTGTCAATGTGCCGCGGTACTCCTTCATCTCCTCAGGAGAGAGGTCGCACACATATGCTTTGCCTTTCTTGATAAGGCGAAGAGCAATCTCATACATAAAATCAAAATAATCAGAAGCATAGAGTGTTGGTGGAACAGACTCACCAACAAGCCACTCTATATCCTCACGGATTGAGTCAGCATATTCAACATCCTCTTTGCCAGGATTGGTATCATCAAGGCGGAGATTGAATGTGCCATGATATTTATTCTTAGTTGAATAATTTATGCAAATAGCCTTGGCATGGCCAATATGGAGATATCCATTAGGCTCAGGTGGAAAACGTGTCTGCACACGGTCATAGACACCTTCTGCCAAGTCCTTATCTATAAAGTCATGAATGAAATTGGAAGGAGCAACCTCTTCCGTTTCAACATTTTTAATTTCTTCTGCCATTTTTATATCCTACTTCCATCTGCTAATTGCTGCATCAAAGCGAGCATTTATTTCATCTACACCGAGAATTTTCATAATTTCACATAAATCAGGTGTATTGGTACGCGATGTCACTGCAACACGAACTATTGTTGACACATCACCAATATGGCCCTTATATGCATCAGGATTTGCCTTGTACTCCTTAACATTTGGAGTAAAGCCAAGGGGTTCGCATATATCCTTCATCTTGGCGAACCATGTATCCTTATCATCATTGATATCCCATACTTTTCTATAAGCATCGAGGACTGCTACTGCATCCTCATGGCTTATATGTTCTGGAAGGACATCATAGTCTGGTTTATAGAGTTCGTTATAACAATATGCAAGATACTCTGGAACATCAGACCATTTTGCAATATCCTTACGAGGCTTAGGATTCTCACGGTCTATATTGAGAATAGCTCGTGCTCGAGCCTTATCATTATTTAAGAGACTATAGAGTTCTGGATTATATTGTTCTGCCCACTTAAGCGTTCTATCAAGTACAGTATCAACATCCATAACTGAAATGACATTCTTAGAAATATCATTCATCTTGGCAAGATCAAATAAAGCACCAGATACGCTCATCTTCTTGAGATTGAATGGGAAGTCAGAAAGTGGTGCCTCCTTATTGGCACGTCTCCATTCCTCAAAGTTTGAATTGACCAGAGTGTGAAGATATTCAAGAACAGACTCCTTAGGATATCCTTCCTCGTTATAATATTCAACAGCTGCCTCTGGGTCCTTTCTCTTGGAGAGCTTGCGCTTGTTGCCATCATCAAGTTTCATAATAGGAGCAATATGTGAAAACTTAGGTACTTTAAATTCGCAAGCCTTGAATAATTGAATATGGATTGGAACTGATGATATCCACTCATCGCCACGGATAACATGAGTTGTTCTCATGAGATGATCATCAACGCAATGAGCAAAATGATATGTTGGAATTCCGTCAGCCTTTAGAAGAACTATATCAACGATATTCTCAGGCATTTCAATCTTTCCCTTGATCATATCCTCAAAAACAACTTTCTTCTCTGGATCACCAGGGCTTCTGAAACGAACAACATAAGGTATTCCAGCATCGATCTTTTCTTTTATCTCTTCCAGTGTGAGATCACGGCATTTAGCATACTTGCCATAGTAGCCTGGGAGAACTCCCTCA
Organism: Acutalibacteraceae bacterium; assembly: GCA_045642705.1. Taxonomy (GTDB): domain Bacteria; phylum Bacillota; class Clostridia; order Oscillospirales; family Acutalibacteraceae; genus UBA1227. Next base: position 10,043 of record JAZUJK010000023.1, on the reverse strand, counting down.
GCCTCTTGCTGCTCACGTATAGCCTGTACCTCTTCTGGTTTGCAGAAGCAAGGATAAGCCATTCCTTTTTGAACAAGCATCTTGGCAAAGCAATGATATATCTCTGCACGCTGTGACTGTGTATATGGGCCATAGGCACCAACCTCTGTGCCATAACCAGTCACACCCTCTGTAATCCCAATACCGAAATCATTAAGTCCCTTAATGATTCCAGATACACCGTCTTCAACTTCACGCTTTTTATCGGTGTCCTCAATTCTCAGGATAAACTGTCCGCCTGATACATCAGCCGTCAGTTTAGACACAAGGCCTGAGAACAAGCCACCTATGTGCAAAAAGCCCGTTGGCGACGGAGCGAAGCGCGTTACACGCGCTCCCTCAGGGAGACCTCTGTCTGGGAATAACTCCTCATAATACTCTGGAGTTTTATCCACATCTGGGAATAAAAGTTCCGCCAATTTTTCGAAATCCATAATCATGCTCCTAAAAAATGGGTATAAAACCGCATAATAATCTATGTTAATAAATATATATAATTAGATATTATATTATAATACCTTAAATGTAAATATAAGACAGATAAAAAAGCACCCGAAAAGCAAACTTTTCGGGTGCAAATTTAATAATTATTAGTCGTTGTAAGATGCTGCATCTGCTGCAACTTTATCCTTAGGAAGTCTCTTCTCAAATACGTTATCATACTTCTTAGCCCATGCCTTAACTGCTGCACGTGAGTAGTTCTTAGGAATCTGATAAGAAACGATATAGTACTGGATAATATCAGCAACAACTGGAGCTGCCTTCTTGAGAAGTCCAGGGTTCTTAGCAAGCTTCACGCCACGGATTGGAAGGTTTGGATCAAAGTGCAAGAACTTCCAAAGTGATGTGTGGTTAGCTGTGATTGTCATCTCATAATGAGTGATGATACCCTCATCAATTGCATAGCGGAGCTCGTCCTGTGTAACTCTTGTAAGAAGGAGCTTAGCAAGTGCAAGAGGAGCGATATGACGACCCATCTTGTTGAAGTACTCTGTCTGATACTTCCAGAGTGTTTCAGCTGAATATGTCTCAGTTGTATCTGATGCGATTACCTCTGCAAGAATCTTAGAATTCTTAATAGCATTACCGATACCAGAACCGATGATAGGAACTGTCATGAATGCTGAATCACCAAGAGCTGCATAGCCGTTAGCAACCATGATTGAAAGAGGCTGACGTACAGGGATAAGTGTGAAATATCCGCCACGCTTTTGCTTTGTTCCGAGCTGAGGATTGTCCTTTCTATAGCGCTCAGCGAGCTCAAGAGCCTCTTCCTCTGTGAACTTATCCATATGACCAACAAGAAGGTCAGAATGTGATTCTTTCTCTGTAGCCTCAGATGCAATCCAAGCAATACCTACAGACTCCTTGTCTGGGAAGAGAGTAACCTTATAGAGGTCATCAACTGTATTAATGTCAACAGGGAGATCATAGAATGCACGATATACATAGAACTTCTCGCCCCATTTTGGATGCTTCTGAATTCCAAGATATGATGGAAGATTTACACGTACTGGTGACTCACATCCGCAGCAGTCGATAATCATATCGCCAAGGATATCACCCTTATCTGTCTTAATACCGATTACACGGTCCTTATCCATGATAGGACCTGTAATGTTAGTATTATAAACAATCTTAGCGCCCTTAGACTCAGCGAAATTGATGAGCATATCATAGATGTCTGAACGCTCCATCTTAATTTCCATCTCTTCTGGATCATTAGGAACGCGCTGACGAATCTTAGCAGATTCCTTAGTACCTGGGCCCCAGAAAGTCATATCAACTTTCCACTCAAACTTGTCCTCTGATGGACGTGGGCATCCAACGAGATCAAGAGCCTTAGGATCGAAAATGTCTGTCCAGTCATATCCGAGCTTGCCTTTCTTGCCGCGCTCGTATACTGTTACGTCATATCCCTTTCCTGCAAGAAGAGCTGCTGCTGTAAGTCCGCCGTGGCCAGCACCAGCTACGATAATTTTCTTACCCATTATTTTCACCTCAATATAAATTTAAAAATAAATCATTTCTATTTTAACACAGGAAAAAATATCTAACAACTGAAATAAATAAAAAAACTCCCGAGTATAATACTCGGGAGCATTTCTTGTAATCTTAAATTACTTAAGTGTAACCTTAGCGCCAACTTCTTCAAGCTTAGCCTTAGCTTCTTCAGCCTCATCCTTGCCTGCAGCTTCCTTGATTACCTTTGGAGCGCCATCAACAAGAGCCTTTGCCTCAGCAAGACCAAGACCTGTGATTTCACGAACTGCCTTGATAACCTTAATCTTCTCAGCGCCTACCTCTGTAAGCTCAACATCGAACTCAGACTTCTCTTCAGCTGCTGCTCCGCCTGCTGCTGGAGCTGCTACTGCTACTGCAGCTGCTGCTGATACGCCGAATTCATCCTCTACTGCATGAACGAGCTCTGAAAGCTCAAGAACTGACATTGTTTTAATCTCTTCAAGAAGAGCTGTTACTTTCTCTGAAGCCATTTTATTTTCCTCCATTATAATAAAAGTTAATTGTTTACAAATTATTCTGCTGCTGCAACAGCTTCACCCTCACCATTCTTATCAACAACTGCCTGAATAACACGAGCAAATGAAGCGATAGGTGCGTTGAATGCGTTGCAAACTGTTGCAAGAAGAACATCCTTTGGTGGGAGAGCTGCGATACTATTAAGTGTATCAAGATCAACTACTGCGCCATCCATATAGCCGCTCTTCAAATTAAATCCGTCGTGTGCATCAGCAAACTTCTTAAGAATTCTTGCTGGAGCTACTGGATCATCATTACTAATTGCGATAGCTGTTGTACCGTTGAGAACATCATCAAGTCCTTCAAGACCAGCCTCATCTGCTGCTCTCTTGAGTATTGTGTTCTTAATAACCTTATACTCAATGTTTTCAGCACGGAGGTCAGCACGGAGCTTGGTATCGTCAGCAACTGTAACACCGCTATATTCAACGAGTACGCCTGCACATGATGCGCTAAGTTTAGCGGCAAGATCTGCTACGGCTTGTTTCTTTGATTCAAGTACGTTTGCGCTTGGCAAAATATTCACCTCCTATGAATATTAAAAAGCCCTTCCTCACAAGACGAGGAAGGGCATTAAAAACATAAATGTTTTATAAATACGTCATTCCTCGGCAGGTAAGGTCAATGCCTGTTACGTCTTTCGACACCTGCTGTCTTAGGTTGGACAGCACGAATATACTAACACACGGGATATCCCATGTCAAGTACGAAATTACTTCTCTGATGGAGCTACAAGATACTTGTTAGCTACAAACTTAACACCAGGGCCCATTGTAGATGCTACTGCACATGACTTGATGTACTGACCCTTAAGTGCTGCTGGCTTAGCCTTAACGATTGCTTCCATAAGAGCATCAAGGTTCTCAAGGAGCTTATCTGTACCGAAAGAAGCCTTACCGATTGGGCAGTGGATGATGTTTGTCTTATCAAGACGATACTCAATCTTACCAGCCTTAGCTTCCTCAACAGCCTTAGCAACATCAGGTGTTACTGTACCAGCCTTAGGTGAAGGCATGAGACCACGAGGACCAAGAACCTTACCGAGACGACCAACGAGACCCATGCAGTCAGGAGCTGCGATAGCAACGTCGAAGTCAAGGAAGTTTTCATTCTGAATGCGTGCAACGAGATCATCAGCACCAACTACGTCAGCGCCAGCTGCCTCAGCTGCTTTAGCCTGATCGCCCTTTGCAAATACTGCAACGCGAACATTCTTACCTGTTCCATTAGGAAGAATTACTGCACCACGAACCTGCTGATCAGCATGACGTGAGTCAACACCAAGACGGATATGAGCTTCGATTGTCTCATCGAACTTAGCTGTTGCTGTCTTTACTGCAAGGTCGAGTGCTTCTGATGGATCATATGTTTTAGTTCTGTCAACGAGCTTAGCTGCGTCAACATATTTCTTACCATGTTTCATTTTCACTTACCTCCCAAGATTAATCAACAACAGTGATGCCCATTGAGCGAGCTGTACCCATGATCATTGATGTAGCTGTTTCGATGTTAGCTGCATTAAGGTCAGGCATCTTCTGCTCTGCAATCTTCTGGCACTGTTCTTTTGTGATTGTAGCAACTTTGTTCTTGTTTGGTTCACCAGAAGCCTTCTGGATGCCGCAAGCCTTCTTAATGAGGACTGCAGCAGGAGGAGTCTTAGTGATGAATGTGAAACTGTTGTCTGCGTAAACTGTGATAACAACTGGGATAATAAGACCCATGTCGTTCTTTGTGCGCTCATTAAAATCCTTTGTGAAAGCCATGATGTTAACACCATACTGACCAAGTGCAGGACCTACAGGAGGTGCTGGTGTTGCCTGTCCGGCTGGGATTTGAAGTTTAATAAAACCTTTAATTTTCTGAGCCATTTTTTCACTCCTTAAAATATTGTGGTAATTGGCGGAATATACTGGATATTCCTCCCACTGAAGGCGGAGACCGTCTTCGTAATCAAAGTGCAAAAGCACTAATTACCAAATTAAAATAAATTAGTTTTCTAAGGCAAGTTCTACCTGGTTGAGTTCGAAATCAACTGGTGTCTCTCTACCGAACATAGAAATCTTGACACGAACATAATTCTTATCGATATCAAGTTCCTCAACTGTACCGGAGAAGTCTGCAAGAGGACCTTCTACGATATTTACGAAGTCGCCTACTGCGTAGTTAACTTCAACAATGCGTTTCTCAACGCCGAGAGCTGCTACTTCTGCTTCAGTCAATGGGACTGGCTTGCTCTCTGGACCAACGAATCCTGTAACGCCACGAGTGTTGCGGATTACATACCAAGCATCATCAGACATTGTGAGTTCATCCTTGACCTCAACTACTGCAAGCTTTACAAGTACATAACCTGGGAAAATCTTGCGTTCAACTTCTTTCTGTTCGCCGTTTTCCTTAATCTCTGTTACGATTTCAGTTGGTACTTTAACTTCGAGAATCTGGTCTTGCATATTTCTATTAGCAACAACCTTCTCGATGTTATCCTTTACTTTGTTTTCATAACCTGAATAGGTATGGATTACATACCACTTGGAAATTCCTGCCATTTAGAACTCCTCCATCAAAGCAATGTGGTGAGATTCTGCAAAGCGATCATTGCTGCATCAGCAGCACCAGAACCAGCAAGAGAATAAATAAGTTCTACAAGCTGACGGAAAAGTAAGTCGCAGATCCAAACACCAGCACCGATAACAACTGTTACCATAAGAACAACGCCTGTGTCCTTAATTGTGTTAGGCCATGTGTTCCAAACGATCTTCTTTGTCTCGCTCTTAACATCCTTGAAGAATTGCTTGATACGTCCGAAAACCTTCTTAACGCCAGTAGCCTCTGTAGAAGAAGACTTCTTAGCCTTAGAATCTTTCTTAGGAGCGTCCTTCTTAGGAGCATCCTTCTTAGCTGCCTCTTTCTTAGCTGCCTCTTTCTTAGGAGCTTCCTTTTTAGGAGCTTCCTTCTCAGCAGCTTCTACGTTTTCTTCTGTCTCTTTAATCTCTTCTTTTGCTTTAGACTGTTCAGGTTTAGTAGCTTTAGTGGTCTTTTTCTTATTTGCCATAAAGCTCTGCCTCCTTACTTTGTCTCTCTGTGGAGAGTGTGTTTCTTGCAGAATCTGCAGTACTTGTTCATCTCCAACCTGTCAGGTGTGTTCTTCTTGTTTTTCATTGTGTTGTAATTTCTCTGATTGCACTCTGTGCAGGCGAGTGTTACTCTAACTCTCATAACGGCACCTCCATATAACCGGATTGAATTTTGCCCTCATCGTAGGGAGGGCGCTTGCCTCCCTCTTTTTACTATGGACAGCCCCTTTTTTGCATAAAAATGGGCACAAAAAAAGAACCCTCCAATAAGAGGTATAAGAAGTTTACCACAACACCCCATTGACGTCAAGCATTTTTCAAGCAATTTTTCTTTAATTTACGTGCTTTTTTGCAGTTTTTTAATCAACTTGTAGAGGCATAAAAAGGGTGCCCCAACATATAGTGGAGCACCCAATATAAGTATTATTAAAAAGAACTACTTGTCGAGATTGTCAATATAGGTCTGGTAATCGATATATTGAATTCTCTCAGAGCCAGTTGACGACTGCTGTGAAGGTGTCTGTTTTAATGTTGCCCTCTGTCTATCCTTACTCTTATCTGCGCTTGGAACATTTCTCTCCATCTTAGGAGCAGGCTTCTTGGAAGCAGTTCTCTTTGGAGCAGATTTCTTAGCAGCCCTTCTTGGAGCAGGCTCATCATATTCTATGTCAGCAAAGTTATTGCTGCTAGAAGAGATATCAATATATTCATCTGGTGAACTTGTATAACTTGATGAGCCATATGATTCAACATCTAAATAATCATTTGGATTGCCATATGAGTCATCCGAGTCATCTGAGTCATCGTTGCCCTTGTTCTTAAAAATAAGCATTCCAATTACGAAACCTACGAGAATTGCAATAAATGCTACAAGAGCAATTACTATTGGTGATACGCCTGACTTATCATTGTCTTCTGCAACTATTGGTTCATCCTTAGCTGTAGTCTCTTCTGACTTGATAAGGCTTGCTGGCACACCGAGTGTATTGGCGCCGCCAAATTGATCCATTCTTACTACATAGACTTTATATGCACCTGTAGCGCCATCCTCTGCAGCGACAGTAACTGTCGCTTCATTTGTGCCGACATTCAGTGACTGACCTTCAACGTCTGTCACTGTTTTCTTTTTATCTTTTCCTTTGTCACCTTTTAGACTGATTTGAACAGTCTCATAAGGAACATAGAGTACATACTCATGTACTGCTGGATTGAAGTTTGGACTTAGTTTTCCATCCGATGCTTCAATTCCACTTAATTCACAATCTCCACTTGCGATATAGTTTGGATCCTGTTCTCTCTCAACATTGATTTTATATGTCTTAACATCACCATTTGGTGCAGTTACATTAACCTTTACTGTGTTTACACCAACATCTAAGTTCTTGCCTGTGATATTAATCTTGGCATCGTCATCAACAGCTGATGCTTTTACATTGAGAGATGATACATCATAAGGTACATTCTCAATTGCATAAGAAGTAACATTTGGTGAAAAAGATGGGGACAATTTATAGCCGACAACCTCGAGAGCCTCGAGCTTGTTCTCATCAGATAATTTATCTCCAACTTTTACTGATGTTGTTGCAGATGCAGGTGAATCAGATGATTTTCCAGCTTCTTTTACTGTTCCTTCAACCTTGATGTTGGCAGTGGTATCAACAGCAACGCCATCCTTTACCTTGAAGGTAACTGTAAACATTCTGTTTGCCTCTGCAGCTGATGAAGAATCTGCCCAAGCAACAACTTTATCACCATTTACACTAAATGATGACCATGCGCATTTCTTGCTTACTTTATCAAGAGTAAGCACATTTGAGTCATAAGAAATTCTTGCCTCAAATCCTTCGATTTTTTCAGATACTCTATATGTTACTTTTAGAGTATCTCCAGCGCGAACTACACTCTTGTCAACTTCGAGAGAAGTGCCAACAGCACTTGCTGACAACGGCACAATAAGTGTCATTATCATTACTGTTACAAGAATAATTGAAAGTAATTTCTTCATCTTTTTCTCCTTTACCCTAATAAAATATCCCTAACAGAAAGCAGGTCAATAATTGAAATCCTACCATCTGAATTTAAGTCTGCCGATACCTTATATGTGTCATTCATTGCCTTCGTTCCGAGCAACAAATCTCGGACACAGAGCAAGTCAATGATACTAACCTTACCATCTCCGTGGCCATCATTCATATTGATATCGCCACGTATAATTGCGGTATATGTCGCAACCGTTTTTCCATCGGATACGATGGAAATTTTAGCCCCTGTCGGTACTATATCGGAGTTTTTCAAAGTGGTATTACCTACTTTGACATTAACATATTTGCCCTCCGTTAGATTCGCAACCAATTTGGAAACCGTCGTACCTGGCACAATTTTGCTCACCATCTTGGTGCTGCTATTGATGCTATATGTCTTGGATGTGAGCGTCTTCGGCACATCTGTTGTTGGTGGATTAACAGGTTTCGGATCCTCTGGTTTTGGCTCCTCCGGCTTCGGCTCAGCCTTCGTAACTTTAACATTTACATAGTCAACACTGCCGGTCGCTGTATAAGCCATCACAACTGTTGTGCCTATTGCCTTCGCAGTCATCTTACCAGTTTTAGCATCTACCGACACTATGCTTTCATCAACCGATGCGAATCGAACCGTATTGGAAACTGTTGGTGTCAGCTTATATCCAAGTGTCTTACTGTCACCCAGTGTAAGTGCCACCGTCGCTGTAACATCAGCGTTTTCAAACATCGTCCAGCCTGTCGCACCATTGCCATATTTAACCTTATACCAGAAAGGTTTTTCAACCTGCGACCAGTTGATTCCTCTTGATGTTTTGCCTGTCGTATCCCTCATTCCAACAGTTCGCTGCCTGTCAAGAACTGTAAGCGCGGCACCTTTTTCAAGTTTTACTATCGTTGCCGCTGATGGGGAATTTTCCTCGCGAATAGTAAATGTATCAAGAGTTCCTTTTAGCGAGTTGCTTGAATCATTAAGCTTTATGGAAGTCTCTTCAAATGTAGGCATGTTTTTAAATACTGGAATTACGAAATTAATCGTAACATTGTCCAAGATATCTGCCTCAACATAGCCCTTATAGATGGTTGATGCAGACGCTGCAGGATCCACCAAATTGGACATATATTGATGTGAATACATAGGATATTCACCATCTGGATTCACATTAAATTTTGTGAGATATGAGGTGTATTGGCCCTTGCCTGTATATGATGTGGCAATAAATTCAATGCCACCCTTGATAGACTTATATCTTGTATTCCAGCCCTTATCGTATGCACGTTTCAGGCCTCTATATACCGCATTGGAGCCTGATGTTGCGCCGATATTAAAGTAGTTATAATATCCAGCCGGATACGAGACTCCATCATACTTAAATGCCTTGCCTGAAACCGCTGTGCCAGTTGAACTCTTGCCAACTTCTTGATAAATTTTAGCGACAATATAAAACGGATTTATATTATTTACCTTAGGCTTACACAGGTTTACGATATCCTCTGCATAGGTAACTTTCGTATCTGGATCAACTGCATCAAGCAACTTATTTTCAGTATTCTTTTCACTGTTTGCGATGAGCGATTTCATGCTCTCTACTATCTCATCATCCTTGATATATGTAGGATATCTGAGATCTAGGAACTGGAACATCTCACGGTCATATTTTAAGAAATTTCTAGGATCAATAAAATATGAAATTGCAAGATCTGTTGCCTCAACGAATCTACCATCCGTATGTATATAATCTCCATTTTTCTTCGCAAGAAGCAATGGATAAGCATCATCAGAGCTCAGTAGAGAATAACCATCTCTGCTCTCTTTTTCTATTACTGTGTCAAAGTCAGCGCCTACTACAAGTGGCGAGAACGTCCACTTCGGATGCTGATAATGCAGTTCCTCCAGAAGAACTGCATAGTCGTGCGGAAATCCCGCACTCTCGAGCTCCGTAATATATTTTTTATTGACGGTTCTCGCGCTCGCTGGCAACATGCCAAGCGATAAGATGACAGCAATCGCAAGTATAAGCGCAATAATAGAGCGCTTAACATTTCTCATTTGCTGTCACCTCCCAGGATATAGTTATCCACTATAAATTGAATATACATTATTAATTATATACATTATATAGTGTTTTGTAAAGGAAATGACTTAACATTTAATTATAAAAAGACATAAAAAAAGAGAGTAGCTATTTGCTACTCTCATTGGTTTGCACCTTCAAAACTGAACAAAGAACACTGTAGGGTAAGTGCACAAGCAATTCCTGTGTGTAATAGACAAGCCCTCGACCTATTAGTACAGCCTAGCTGAACGTGTCACCACGCTTACACATGCTGCCTATCAACCTTGTAGTCTTCAAGGGGTCTTACTAGCTTA
>JAZUJK010000022.1:0-49816 GCA_045642705.1 Acutalibacteraceae bacterium | reverse complement strand
CAAAACTCATTGATGAATACGTGCAATATTTCAACAATGATCGCTATTCAACAAAGTGCAAAGGAAAAACCCCAGTTCAGTATCGGACTGAACTGGGGTACTAGGACTTTTTTAGTGTCTACTTTTTGTTGACAACTTCAGAAAAATCTTGTGGGATTTTTTATACTGTTATTTTTACTTTTTAAGAATTGGGGATATACGTTTGTAAATTAGGAATGTTGCTGCTGCATCAATTAGGCCCTTTACCAAAGTGAATGGTATGTTGAAAATGATAAGGTCCTTGAGAAGTGTATCAGCAGCAGGAAGAATTGCTTGATACATACCAACAATTGCTGGAATTGGGAAGCCAAGGAATTTGCCATAGAGTGGATAGATAAGGAAGTAGTTAATAGGCAAACTACAAATTGCCATTGCAAGAGCGCCAATGATTGATGCTATAAGTGCACCTTTCTTGGTCTTTTTCTTTTTATAGATGAGACCTACTGGGATAACAAAGCAGCATCCGAGGAGGAAGTTGGAAAGTTCGCCAATAAATGCTGAACTTGAAAGTGGCAAATGTATTAGGTTCTTGAGAAGACAAACGAGTACGCCTTCTACTGGACCATATGCAAATGCGATGATGAGCTCTGGAATATCGGAGAAGTCAAGTTTAATAAAGCTTGGAATAATTGGAATCGAAACTTCGATAAACTGGAGTACCATTGCAATAGCAGCCATAATTGCTATTGATGTCATCTTCTTGATGTTGGATGTGCTGTTTTGTTTCTTGGTCATTGGTATTTGCTTCTTTCAATAGTATTTCTTCATAGAAAAAGCCCTGTGGCATGTACCACAGGGCTCAAATTAAGACGTAGGGATTTACATCTTCTCTCGTCCAGACTTTACTGTCGGTACTGGAATCACACCAGTTCATGCCTTGCGGCCCGCGGACTATACCGCCGGTGGGGAGTTACACCCCGCCCTGAAGATGAACAAATTGTATCACTATTCAAGTAGGTAGTCAACCTATTGTTTCTATCATATGGGCACGAACATCTCCTGCAAGATATAGAGAACCACATACAATAAGGGCTTCGTCGTCCGTTACGAGGCTTCTGGCAAGGTCAAATGCTTTACAGGGACTGTCTTCACTTAAAATTTCGGGACAAAATCTGCCTGCAATAGCGCCTAAATCCTCGCTACTCATTGCGCGTGGATTGGACGGTTTCGTCGTAACTACGCGCTTTGCGTGCGGAGCAAGATGCTCGACAACTCTGTCGACTTCCTTGTCGGCCATGACGCCTATAACGAGAGTTATAGGGCGGTCGACATACGAAATGAGAGTTTTCTCAAGTGCGCTTGCTCCGTCCTCGTTGTGGCCACCATCAAGAATGATAAGAGGCTCCTTGGAGAGTATTTCGACACGTGCAGGTATTGTTGTTTTTTCAATACCTGTTTTTATGTTGTCAATTGATATTTCGTATCCAAGAGTAGATAACTCATCGATTATAGCGAGAGTTACAGATAGATTGCCAATTTGATGAGGACCAATCAGAGGAAGATTAATCGCCATATCTCTGTATCTTATCAAATTGCCATTTATATCTTCACGGATCTGCTCGATGGCATCTGGATTGCCTATTACAAATTTGTTGCCATGTGTGCGTGCAGTATCTTGAAGAACCTTTAGAGCGGACTGAGGCTGGAACGGAGCGGAAACAGTTATACTGCCGTCTTTGATAATGCCAGCTTTCTGTGCCGCTATTTCCTCAATTGTATTGCCGAGCACACCCATGTGGTCAAATGAAAGTGATACTATTGCTGCAATAAGAGGAGCATCAATGACATTGGTTGAATCGAGCAGTCCACCGAGGCCTACTTCGAGCACGACAATGTCACATTTCTCTTGTTTATAATATAGAAAAGCAATTGCAGTAATTACTTCAAATTCTGTAGGTGAGTTGTCGAGACGGTCGAGTTCGTCGACAACATTTTTAACTCTCTCTGTGATACTTGCAAGTTCATCACAGTCAATAAAGTTTCCATCGATTTGAATTCTCTCTCTAAAGTCTGATACATATGGTGATGTAAATAGTCCGGTTTTATAGCCGGCAGATGAAAGTATATTGGCAGTTGTTGTGCAAACGGATCCCTTGCCATTAGTACCAGCAACGTGGATATATTTCATACCTTTCTCAGGATGATCCAGGGCATCAAGCAGTGCATTGATGCGCTCAAATCCAGGCCTAGAGCCAAATACTGCGCGACTCTCTATATAGTCTATTGCTTCACTATAATTCATCTTTCGTCTACCTCTAAATTGTATAAGTAAATGTTTCTATGAATTTTTCCCGTGCTTCAGAAAACTCGGTTTTGCGACGCCTACTGATTAATACCTCGTCTCCGTTTGTCATAGTGACCGTATTGTTGCCAATGGATACGGATCTTATATTGGCAAGGTTCACAATACATGACTTGTGACATTGGATAAAGAAATCCTCAGGTAATTGATTATAAATCTGAAAGAGTGGCAATGAAGTTACATCGACATGTGACTTGGTCACGATTGATGTCTCTCTGTTGGAAGATGTGACATATAGGATGTCATTAACCTTGTAATGGAGATTGGAATTGCCAGTTCTAATGACTACCATTCGCTTGGAAATCTGAGCATTTCTGTAACTGTCGATAATATCAAAGACATCGGATTCGGCAATTGGTGGTTTTAGAACGCGAAAGGCTCCCGCTTTATAACCCTCATAAGCAACAGCGACTTCACTGGAAATCAGAACCATCGGCATGTCTATATCGTGATCGACAAGTAGACGTGCAGTGCCTACAACATCGCGGTCTTCAAAGCAATCGTCGATTATCAGTATACCATTAGAATATGGAGTTTTCAAAAGCTTTTTAATGCTATGAAAAGAGGCGAATGTCACGCCTACCATTTTCTCACAATTGTACTTTGCGATGATGGTTTTAAAACCTGCTTCAATCTTGGGGTTGTTGGTTATTAAGTATATGCTAAGCAATAATAGTTCCTCCTTTTATACTTTATCACCACCTGGAAAGGTTGAAAAAGTATGTTATAAAAGGACGCTGTTTTCAAGGTTCGTGCACATGAAATGGAGATAGCATACCGCTTATGTGCAAATTTCGACCGCTTATACCAAAATTGATATTTTTCCAACTTTATATAGTAACATTGGAACTAAAACTAAAAGGGCAGGTGGTTGTGTGGAAGAAATTTATGAACGCTATTGGGCGACACTTGTCGCGGATGCTTTCTGTCGCTTGCGCGACATGGGCCTTGCCGAGGACTGCGCGCAGGAGACATTTATGATTCTTGTGCGAAAGCTCGACCTTGGTGCATCGTTCCCAGATGAGAAGATGCTAAGGGCATTTCTCTTTCGCACAAATCGAAATGTCGCGCTTCATATGGCAAGGCAGAGGAATAGGGAGCGTAATGTCGTAGCCTCAATCGAGGATGAAGGTGACAATGTGATAGAGGATGAGAGCGATTATTATGCTCTCGAAAATCAAGAGATCCTCGACAATGCACTGGATAGTATGACAATGAGAAATGCCATACTTGCCGTTTGGCATTATGGCTATAATGCGACATATTCGCAAATGGCAGAAAACCTAGGCGAGAATACAGGAAACGTCAGACGAGCAACGGAGCGGGCTATGAAGGATTTGCAAGATAAGATTCGGGAGGATATGAAATGATTGTTGATATGAATAATAATGTAATTAAATATAGAATAGAGGAACACGACAATGTCGATGAGTTCAGTTATAAGATGATAAGGGCCAATAAAATCCCCGGATTTATCACAGTGGGACGAGAAAACAATACTATGCTCTATGCAGTCTCCAAATTGGTCCCTCTTGTAAGTTATCTTGAGACAAATGTCCACACGGTGGATGATGCGCTCGGCATCGCAGCGCAGTATTATAAAATCTTAGAGAGCGCCGAGAACTATATGATTCCAGCAGAGGAGATTGTACTAAATCCTATGCTATCATTTGTAGATCCAATTGATGGGTCACTCATGCTCTGCTGTGTGCCTTGCAGGGAGGCAACGCTCTACTCCCGCACGGGTGAGGAGTTTCGCGCTGCTGTTCTCGGTGCTGCCGGCTATGAAACCGACGCCGAGCGCCTCAAGGCTTTTTCTCTGATACAGGGCAGGGAGGACGCGGGACCTGCAGAAAAGGAAAAGCCAGAGAAAAAGCAAAAGAAAAAAGTAAAGCTTAGAGATAAAATTAAATTCGGATTTGGCCCAGTTGAAGAGGACGATATGTTCTCATTTAGCAATGAGGAACTCCCGGAGGGAGTAAATGTGATAGCGGTGCGTAGCACGGGTGAGGAATATCCACTGATGTATGGGCCGGATATAATTGGCACTGATGCAAGTAAAGCAAGCATTTGCTTCCCACACAATATAAATATGTCTCCAACGCACTCGAGCATAACCCTTCAGCATGGTAAGTATTATATTGCTGATCTGAATTCTAGCACTGGCACAATGGTCAATGGACAGGCGCTAGAACCGGGTAAAATATATGAACTTCACTCCGCTGATTTGATATCAGTAGCGGGAGAAGAACTAGTGTTTTCAAGGAGAACATAGAAAATTAGCACTCTTTTTGCGAGAGTGCTAAAATTTTGCCAAAAAGTGTTGACAAACCACTTTCCTGGTGTTACATTATATGTGCAGTTAGCACTCAACAATCACGAGTGCTAAAATCTAACACAAAGGAGGGACCTTGGTGCTACCACTTCGACGACAGCAGATTCTCGCTGCACTAGTTGAGCAATATATCGAGACTGGCGAACCAGTAGGATCTAAGGTCTTGCTCCAGCGAATGGGAATTGATGTATCGTCAGCAACCATTCGAAACGAGATGGCGGAACTGACAGCCCTCGGCTTTATCAGTCAGCCACATACGTCAGCAGGTCGTATCCCGACACAGTATGGTTATCGATATTATGTAGATAATCTAATGCAGCTCTCCGAGCTTGAGGAATTGGATCGCAGACGAATTGAGGCTGGTATTGATTATCGCTCCGGTGATCCGGATCTCCTGATTGAAAAAGCAGGAGAGGCGCTGGTGGGCTTCACAAATTTCGCTGCAATCTCGACAACCCCAGCTGATGAGCACGCAGTGATTAAGAATATTGAGATGGTGCCAATCAGCTCTAAGATGGCAATGATTGTACTCCTTACCTCAACAGGTATTATCAAGAGTAAAGCTTGCCGAACCGATGTTCCAATCACAGTAGACTTGCAGGAAAAATTCCAGGAACTCGTTGAGAAGAACTTTTCTGGGAAACCACTTTCCGAGATAACAACAGTCTTTATCCAGACACTGGTTGCAAGCCTCGGCGCAATGGCACTTTCAATGTCGCCACTTCTTGTTACAATCTCCGACCTGTGTGAGGCCGCTTCCATTTCAGAGGTCAAGCTCGAAGGTCAATCCAATCTACTTGGATATAAGGAGTATTACGACAACGCAGGCGCATTGCTAAACTTCTTGCATAGAAGTGAACCGCTTGGAATGATTATCTCCCAGTCATCTGATTCAGATAGCGATATAGAAATTAGAATCGGTTCTGAAAACAGATATAAGGAACTTGAAAATTCAAGCGTGATTATTTCTAAGTATAGAATAGGCGATAATGCGACAGGTGCTATCGGAATTATCGGACCGACTAGAATGAATTATTCTAAACTCGTTCCTAGCATAAAATATCTCACCGACATAATCAGTAAGGTTCTGTCAGATGTGTATGAGGAGGAAAGTTCCATTGGCGAAGAAAGAGAATAAAGAGACAGAAGAGATAATTGAAGAAGAGGCTACCGAACCAACTATAGAAGAAAAATTGGTGGCAGAACTTGAGGCCCAGAAAGAGGCGTATCTCAGACTCGCAGCAGAGTATGATAATTTTAGGAAGCGTACTTCCAAGGAAAAAGAAGAATCATTCCTAAATGCAAAAGCGACAGTTTTCCAGGATTTACTTCCTGTGCTCGACAACTTTGATCGAGCACTAAGTGTCGAGGACACATCGCTTGAAGATTATAAGAAGGGCGTAGAGATGACCTTCTCGCAGTTCCAGAATGTATTTGAAAAATATGGAGTAGAAACATTCGGAGAGGCACAAGATGATTTTGATCCCAACATCCACAATGCAGTGATGCATGTGGACGATGACTCCCTCGAGGCAAACAAAATAGTAGAGGTTTTCCAAAAGGGATATAAGATAGGAGACAAAGTTCTCCGACCAGCA
This sequence comes from Acutalibacteraceae bacterium, assembly GCA_045642705.1. Classification (GTDB taxonomy): domain Bacteria; phylum Bacillota; class Clostridia; order Oscillospirales; family Acutalibacteraceae; genus UBA1227. Next base: position 43,542 of record JAZUJK010000022.1, on the reverse strand, counting down.
ATGGTAAAAGTTGCAAACTAAGTAAATTATTCATTTTTTGGAGGATAAGATTATGGCAAAAATAGTAGGTATTGACCTTGGTACAACAAACTCATGTGTAGCAGTTATTGAAGGCGGCGAGCCTGTAGTTATAGCAAATGCAGAAGGCGCTAGAACAACACCATCTGTTGTTGCATTTGGTAAAGATGGCGAGCGTATGGTAGGCCAGGTAGCAAAGCGCCAGGCTATCACAAACCCAGACAAGACTGTTTCATCTATCAAACGTCAGATGGGTACTGATTTTAAAGTAAAGATTGATGATAAGAAATTCACACCACAAGAGATCTCAGCAATGATTCTTCAGAAACTCAAGGCTGATGCAGAGGCTTATCTCGGTGATACAGTAACAGAAGCAGTAATTACAGTTCCTGCATATTTCACAGACTCACAGCGTCAGGCAACTAAGGATGCTGGTAAGATCGCAGGTCTCGAAGTAAAGAGAATTATCAACGAGCCAACAGCTGCTGCTCTCGCTTATGGTATTGATAAGGGCGATGACCAGAAGATCATGGTATATGACCTCGGTGGTGGTACATTCGATGTATCTATCATTGAGATGGGTGACGGTGTTCAGGAAGTTCTTGCAACAGCAGGTAATAACCGCCTCGGTGGTGACGACTTTGACCAGAGAATTATTGACTGGCTTGCTGATGAGTTCAAGAAGGCAGAGGGCGTAGACCTCAAGGGTGACAAGATGGCTATGCAGCGTCTAAAGGAAGCTGCTGAGAAGGCTAAGATTGAGCTCTCAGGTGTTACAACATCTAATATCTCTCTTCCATTCATCACAGCAGATGCAAATGGTCCTAAGCACCTTGAGATGACACTTACACGTGCTAAGTTTAACGAGCTCACATCTGACCTCGTTGAAAGCACAATGGGTCCTGTACGCCAGGCAATGTCTGACTCTGGTCTCAAGACAAGCGAAATTGATAAGGTTCTCATGGTTGGTGGTTCATCAAGAATCCCAGCAGTTCAGGAAGCAGTTCAGAAGTTCATCGGTAAAGAGCCATTCAAGGGCATCAACCCAGATGAGTGCGTAGCAATGGGTGCTGCACTTCAGGGTGGCGTTCTCGGCGGAGATGTTAAGGGTCTCCTTCTTCTCGATGTAACTCCTCTTTCACTCGGTATCGAGACACTCGGTGGTATCTCAACTAAGATTATCGAGCGTAATACAACAATCCCAACAAAGAAGAGCCAGATCTTCTCAACAGCAGCTGATAATCAGACATCTGTAGAGGTTAACGTTCTCCAGGGTGAGCGTGAATTTGCTAAGGATAACAAGCAGCTTGGCCTATTCCACCTCGATGGAATTCTTCCAGCACGCCGTGGTACTCCACAGATCGAAGTAACATTTGATATCGATGCTAATGGTATCGTTCACGTATCAGCTAAGGATCTCGGCACAGGCAAAGAGCAGTCAATCAGCATCACAGCTTCTTCTAATATGTCTAAGGAAGACATCGACAAGGCTGTTGCAGAGGCTGAGCAGTTCGCAGCAGAGGACAAGCAGCGCCGTGAGGATGTAGATACAAGAAATAATGCTGATCAGATGGTATTCCAGTGCGAGAAGATCCTTCAGGATGAAGGCGATAAGTTTGAAGCAGCTGATAAGGATGATCTCACAGCTAAGATTGACGCACTCAAGGAAGCTCTCAAGGGTGAGGATATGAATCTTATCAAGAACCGTCAGGAGGAACTCCAGTCCAAGTTCTATGAGATCTCAGAGAAGCTCTATAAGGCAAATGCACCACAGGGCGATCCAAGTGCAGCAGGCTTCGATCCTAGCCAATTCACAGGTGGCGCAGCACCAGATGATGGCGCAGCAGATGTTGAATTTACAGACGTAGACTAATAATGAGGGAGCCAAACAATGGCTGATAAAAGAGATTATTACGAAGTCCTCGGCGTTGACAAATCAGCGACAGAGGACGAACTGAAAAAAGCATATAGAAAGAAAGCAAAACAGTATCACCCGGACCTCAATCCGGGTGACGCTGAGGCTGAGAAAAACTTCAAAGAAGTAAATGAGGCATATGAGGTTCTATCAGATCCTGATAAGAAGTCTCGTTATGACCGCTTCGGCCATGCGGGCGTCGATCCAAATGCAGGATTTGGTGGCGGCTATGGCGACTTCGGTGGTTTTGGCGACCTCGGCGATATCTTCTCCACCATCTTCGGTGGAGCAGGTGGATTCGGCGGATTCGGTGGAGGCGGTGCGAGCCGCAATCCTAATGCGCCACGCCGCGGTTCCAATATCGAGGCCCGCGTAAGCCTCAGCTTTGAAGAGGCTGCCAAGGGATGTCACAAGACTATCGAGATTCCTCGTATTGAGAAATGTGATGTCTGTGGTGGTTCTGGCTGTAAGGAAGGCACAGGCACTGAAACATGTTCAGAATGTCATGGTTCAGGTCATGTGACCACACAGTCACGTACACCTTTTGGAGTTTTCCAGTCAACTAAGGAATGCCCAACTTGTCATGGTAGGGGCAAGACAATCAAGGACCCTTGCAATCGTTGTAAGGGCGCTGGTATGATCCGCCGCAAGATTGAAATTGAGGTTGATATTCCAGCAGGTATAGATAACGGACAGGCATTTACACTTCGCGGCAAGGGTAATTTCGGTGCCAATGGTGGACCTCAGGGAGATGTGTTTATCATTCCGAGCGTTAAACCACATCCAATCTATGAGCGTGATGGCTATGACGTCTTCTGTAACGTAACCGTTACTTATAGCCAAGCAGTTTTGGGCTCTGAGATCTATGTACCGACACTCGATGGCAAAGTTAAATATAATATGCCTGCCGGTACCCAGCCGGGTACTAGATTCCGCCTTCGTGAGCGCGGAATTCAAAATGTCAATAATCCATCACTTCGCGGTGACCAATATGTCACAGTTGTTGTGGATGTCCCTCGCAAAGTTACGGAGCATCAGAAGGAACTTCTACGTGAATTTGATGCAGAATATGTTGATAAACCTCGTAACGATTCAACGGGTTATGACCCTAAGACAGAAAAGAAAAAGACAGTCTTTGAAAAAATCAAAGATGTCTTTGACGATTAAACCAATTAAGGGAGTGCAAAGCCACTCCCTTTTTGTTATAATATCAAGGTATTAATTGATTGGAGGTATTCCATGACAATTCTCTGTACTGGTGGAGCAGGCTATATTGGAAGCCACACATGTGTTGAACTTTTAAATGAGGGATATGAGGTAGTTGTACTTGATAACCTCTCTAACTCATCTCAGGAAGCTATAAGACGAGTTGAGAAAATAACAGGTAAAACTATTAAGTTCTATAAGGCTGACATCTTGGATGTCGATGCACTCAATAAAATATTTGATGCTGAAAAGATTGATGCAGTAATTCATTTCGCTGGTCTCAAAGCAGTTGGTGAGTCGGTTGAAAAGCCACTTCTCTACTATCAAAACAATATTGCTGGTACAGTAAATCTCTGCAATGTTATGAGTGCTCATGGTGTCAAGAATATTATCTTCTCATCATCGGCAACAGTATATGGAGACCCTGCATTTGTTCCGATTACCGAGGAGTGCCCAAAGGGCAGTCCAACCAATCCTTATGGTTGGAGCAAATCCATGCTCGAGCAGATACTTATGGATATCAACACATCCGATCCAGAGTGGAATGTCGTACTTCTCCGTTACTTCAATCCAATAGGTGCACATGAGAGTGGCCTTATCGGTGAGGACCCTCGTGGAATTCCTAATAATCTCGTACCATATATTGCACAGGTTGCTGTCGGCAAGCGCGCAGCACTTGGTGTCTTTGGTAATGATTATGACACGCCTGATGGCACGGGTGTTCGCGACTACATCCATGTAGTCGACCTCGCACGTGGCCATGTTAAGGCACTTAAAAAGCTTGAACCAGGCACAGGCGTTAGCATTTACAATCTCGGTACAGGCAATGGTTACAGTGTACTAGACGTGCTTCATGCCTATGAAGCAGCCTGTGGCAAGACATTGCCATACGAAATCAAGCCACGCCGTGCTGGCGACATCGCAACTTGCTATTGCAAGGCCGACAAAGCTCTAAACGAGCTTGGCTGGTCGGCTGAAAAGACAATAGCCGACATGTGTGCCGACTCCTGGCGCTGGCAGTCAAATAATCCAGACGGCTACAACAAGTAAAAATAAAACCCATCGGAGGGATTACCTTCGGTGGGTTTTTTATCTTTTGAATTTATTTGCTAAATTTCCACTCTATCTGAGCGAGTGACATCTTAAGGTGATCATCAAATTCCTGATCGTTAATTGCAGCCTTTAAATAGTTGTACTCAGACTCAATTACATCGGTATGTTCAGCGCCTTTGCAACCAGCATCAGTACCAAGGGCAATCATACCACCCAAATACCAAACACGATTAATCATCTTGATGTGTTCTGTAAGAATCTGCTTAAGTGCATCTTGCTTGATGTCATCGCAACCAACAAGTGCTGCAACTGGTGCAACAGTTGGTACCCATACTATATCGGACTCCGCAAGCATCCCTGCACATTCTTCATCCATATAAAGGCCGTGCTCAATAGTATCAACACCAGCTTCAATAGCTGACTTGATATTTGCAGCACCATTTACATGGCACATAACTGAAAGTCCCTTTGAATGAACATATTCAACCATATCGCAAAGGAGTTCTGGTTCAATAGATATTTCACCTTTTTTGTAAACACTTGCACTGAAGTTGTGGCCTTCATGCTCATCTTCATGCTCATCGTCGTCATGGTCATGAGATGGTACAGGGACTGTAATCTCCTCAAGTTCAACAACGGTGAACTTCTCTTTTCCATCAAGGAGAACACCATAATTATTAAAATCGGCAATACCTGATGCCATAAGTTTGATAAAGTCAGCCCCAACTTCTATTGCTTCATCTATGAGTGCTTTGAAACTATCAAAATCCGAAAATGACTTTCCAATAAAGGCACCGTAGTGGCCCTCTTTAAAAATTGGAAAAGCCGGTGTTACATATTTAATATCAAGTTCTGCCGCAATTGCTTTGGCACGAATAGACACTCCATACTTGTCACCGCCGTCACGAAGGAAGGTTATACCTGCGTCCTTGTAGGCAGCAAGGCGAGCCTTGATTTGCTCTTCTGTCATCTCCTTCTCAGGAAGAGCGATATGTATGTGATTGTCTGCACTAAATTTCATCAAAATACCTCGATGTCTTTTTATATTGTTTTTTGTTTTATTAGATTACTTTATTTCAACAAAACTAATTTTTCCAGAATCGTACGATTCTATAAAGTCTCTTTTACCAATGATTTTGATAAGATTAACAAGTTTACTTTCATAGTCAGTTTGATTTAGATAGTAAATTACAAATGGAACATCCTGTTTAAAAATATCTCTAATAATCTCACCATCGGTTAAATCCATAGAGAGGCCATAGAAATGTATTACGCAACCTTTAATCTTAGAAAAATCAAGATCATTAATTCTTTCTGTTCTGTTTTGAACCCTCTGGAAATACTTTTTAAAGAAGATAAACTTATGATCTTCCTCGTCGTTATCCTCGTAACCTAAAACTATATTTTCATCAAGCAAATTTCCGTGAACGTATCTGATGTTGCCTCTGCTTATTTCATAAAGTCTAACAGGGGTATCAGTATAGTTAAATGAAATTATCATTTCTGGGTTAATTTCTTTTATCTGGTCATAAACCTTTCCATCGAAATCCTCAGATATTAAAGGCGCTATTTCATTGAGATATATATGGAGTGCTCGTCTTAAAGCATCAAGTTCTTCACGCATCTTAAGCACAACATTTTCCCATTTAACACCAAGAGCTGGCTCAAAATAGCGTGGTTGGATAAGCTTAAGTTCAACATTTGCAAAGCCAAAGCACTTAATTATCTTTAATTGAGCCACGCTAATATCACTAGCATTAAACCTATAATCCTTGTTGATGTTTTTTGGAAGATTAGTAAAAAACAAATTAACCTGATCCACTATGTAACGCATAGTAGACTCAAAATCACACCAATTTTGAGGATAATAGTCATCTCTGTATTTAATGAAGTACTTTACGAAACAATTGTTATCAACAATTTTATAAAACTCGGAGTCTTTGTATTTCACGTTTTTACTTGCTACTACAAAGTCGACAAAATCAGAATACCTTGTCTTCATTCCATGAGCCAAATCGTATCCGTTTCCTATTACTAAAACATTTCCCATATGCATTCTCCTTACAGTAATACCAAAAAAACAGCTGTCTTTGAGAGTGCCTCGCAAGTCCTTTTATTTCATGTTTTTGATTGTCTTCTCGAGCAAGTCAATTGCCTTGAGATATCCGTCAGTGCCCTGGCCTCTGATGGATGCTATACATACTTCCTCAGTATATGATAAGTGGCGATATTCCTCGCGCTTCTTAGGGTCTGAGATATGTACCTCAACGGCTGGCATATTGATTGCTCTAATTGCATCGGCGATAGCAATGCTTGTATGGGTATAACCTGCAGCATTGATTATCATACCGTCAAATTTGTGAAATGAGTCCTGAATCTTGTCGATTATATCGCCTTCGTGATTGGACTGATAGATATCCACTTTTATGCCTTTAGACTTGCAATATGAATTGATCTTATTGCAGAGGTCCTCATATGTTTCCTCACCATATATTGCTGGCTCACGAATTCCAAGCATATTAAGTGTAGGGCCATTAATTATTACTATACGCATATAAATCACCTATATATATTTTAGCAAATATGTTATTATATTTAAAGTATCAATTGAGAGGAGACTCAAAATGGCTATATATCAGGTTAAGAAGATATATGAAAAAGTTCGTGCCATAAATGAGATTATGGTTACATCATTTCTTATCGAGGGCAAGGATAAGGCAGTGCTCATGGATACAGGAATGGATATTTTTAATATCAAGAAGTTCATTGAGGATCTTACCGACAAGGAACTTATTGTTGTAAATTCACATTTCCATCCTGATCATTCCAATGGCAATCACAAGTTCAAAGAGATTTTGATTGGTGAAAAGGATCTCCCAACATTTACTAAAGATGATCCGTATTTCAAACTCGTGGATGATATCAGCAAGGGAATCTTTGAAAAATATCCAAAAGCAAGACTCTTGACACCGGTTATCTATAAGCTCTTAAAGCCTAAGAAGGGCAAGACTGTATATAAGCCACTTCGCGACGGCGACAAGATTGATCTCGGTGGTAAGACACTTATCGTCAAGGAGTTCCCAGGTCATACACCTGGCTCAATCACATTCCTTGATGAGGACAAGAAGTTCATCCATATGGGCGATGCTTGTAATATGGGAACTTGGATGTGGACCAATCCTGACTGTTCACTTCATGAATATGCTGCGACAGCTCGTGCATATTATGATGATGTCAAGAAGGCAGGCTACAAAGTTATGCGTGGCTCACATGCTCCACTTAATAACAGAATCTCCTTCATCAAGGACTATGCAAATTGGGTAGATGGCTTGACACCTGAGAAGGCTATCAAGCAGTTCAATATGCCTGGTGCCCGCAGCCCGTTCTGTATTGCTATCGCACCATCACTAAAGCACGGAGTATTTACTTGCTTCTATTTTGCACATCAATGTGACTAAAAAAATAAGAGCCTGAGGCGGTGCCTCAGGCTCTTTTATTTTATCCAAATTATCTAACTGGTGGGAGCTTGGTGAAGCCGTCAACCATATCGAGGAAGTACTGTCTGTAAACATTCTTGTCCTCGAGGAAGCCCATCCAGCTGAAGTGATCCTTGTACTCAACTGGCATGTTGTACCACTTACCAGGAACGATAACTGAATTCTCAGTCCATTCCTCGGATGGCTTATTCCATGGAGCTGCTGTACATACTGTATTAACAGGACCATCAGATGCATACCACTCGTCTGTCATACCAAGGTCTTTTAGTGCCTTGGATGAATACCAACCAGTGATGAGCTGGGAAATATGAGCGATAGGGAATGACTTGAGATCCATAGCATGGAATGGGAATGTACCTACCTGATGTGAACGGCAAGCACGACGAGCAAAGTAGTACATCTTATCAGAGATGCCGAGATACTCGTTCATCTCATGTGCTGTCTCGACACGCATCTCACCCATGATGTTATCAAAGTTATTAGCGTTATATCTGTCGATAGCATCCTTGCAAGCCATAGGGCTACGGAAGTGGAAATTCTTGTTCTTCTTAGCGTCTGTAGAAATGCCCCAATGATCAACAAGCATATCCCATGCGTGCATGAAACGTGTCTCGCCGAGTGTTGTTGAGATAACGCCGAGAAGAAGGAAGTTAACGAGGTTTGCTACGTGGAGGTCAGCGCCTGCACTAGCAAGTGTTGTACCATTGTTAGTTCCTGAAAGTGTTGTTGCTGTGTGAATCCAAGTTGCCTTTCCACCAGCGAAGAGAGGTGAGAGTTCGTTTGCAGGTGTGCAAGCGCGCTCCTCCTCGAAACCACGGTCAAGAAGGTCTGTAAATACGAGAACTGTTGGGCCACCGAATGAGTGACCGATGATATTAATCTTCTCGTGAGGGCCTGGCTCGCCCCAATCCTTGATAAGACCTGGATATGTACGGCCAAAACGCTCGTGGCCATACTTCTCTGAGTGTGCCTTACCATAGTCTACTGTACCACCCTTGATGATGGCATAGAGTTCGCATGAGCGGTCCCATGCACTGTTCCATGCGCCTACTGCTGGAGCATATGTCTCATATCCCTGCTTTGTGAGATACTTATCCATGCCCTGTGCCAAGATACCGCCGAAATATGGTGAAATCTTGTTGAGTAAGTCGCCGTCACCCCATCCAAAGAAACCGTGGATGAGAATGTTAGGATAACCTTTGAATTCCATATAATACTCCTCCAAAAGAATTATTTCCGAACAAAGTCTGTATCTATTATACTCGCATAGCTTTTGCCTTGTAAAGATTTAATAAAATTGTAAAATGTAACAAATTATGTTAATATATATTAGTTATTTATTTATAAGTGAGGGGAAGAGATGAAACTATCAGTTGCACTTGCTGCATATAATGGTGAAAAGTATATAGCCGAGCAACTGCGGTCAATTCTCGACCAGCTCGGAGCCGACGACGAGGTCGTAGTCTCGGATGACAATCCGAGCGGAGGCACACGGGATGCGGTAATGGCGCTGTCTGACGCGCGCATCCGTTATGTCGAGGGTCCGGGACAGGGCGTTATCAAGAATTTTGAGAACGCTATTGCGAGGACGACTGGTGATATAATTTTCCTCTCGGACCAAGATGATGTTTGGTTGCCTGGCAAGGTGGAGGCAGTTGTCTCGGCCATGGAAAATGGAGCGAAGGTTGTGCTCCATAATGCGCAGGTGACAGACGAGAATTTAGTGCCAACAGGCGATACGATGTTCGCCCTTAGAAATTCTCGCCCTGGTTATACTAAGAATGTAATTCGCAATTCATATATGGGCTGTTGCATGGCATTTGAAAAGTCACTAAAGGATAAGATCCTTCCTTTCCCTGACAATCTGCCAATGCACGACCAGTGGATTGGTCTCATTGCAGAGCGCAGTGGTGACAAGGTCCAGTTCATTGAGACACCATATCTACTTTATCGCAGAAACGATGCAAGCCTCACAGGGCAGGCAACAACATTTTCTCAGAAACTTAGTTGGCGCAGAGCCATACTCACTGAGACTAGGAAGAGGTGCTTATGATTAAAGTATCCGCATCTATTGTTACATATAACAATGTGAAGTATATCGAAAAGGCCGCTGGCACATTACTTGATAGTGTGAAGGATAAGGATATCGATTTTAGACTTTACATATTTGATAATGCTTCCACTGATGGAACAGTGGAACTGCTAAATGAAAAATTTGGTGATGATCCGAGATTTAAACTCATATCATCAGGTGGAAATATAGGATTTGGCAAGGCACACAACCAGATTATCAAGATAATGAATGAGGAATTTCATTCTGATTATCACTGTGTTGTCAATCCGGATGTTGAGATTCGCGATGATATCGTAGCAGAGATGGCAAAGTATTGCGAAGCCAATCCTTCTGTTGTACAGTTATCACCGAGAATCTGCTTCCCTGACGGACGTGACCAGATTCTCGGCAAGAGATATCCACATATCTGGTATCTCTTTGCAAGCCGTTTGCGTGGCGACGAGCCATCAAAACTTCTATCGCATTATGCGATGCTCGACGCCGATTATAGCAAGCCTTTTGAAATCTGGAACGCAACTGGCTGCTTCATGTTCTTTAGAACAGATGCTTTCCTTAAAAACGGTGGATTTGATGACCGCTACTTTATGTATTTTGAGGACTGCGATATCACGAGAGCTATGAGAAAGCAGGGCAGGGTTTTATTCTATCCTAATGCTATCTGCTACCATGTATGGGCTCGCGATTCCAAACGCAATACGAAACTGAAGATTATTCACATAGAGAGTATGCTGAAATACTATCTAAAATGGAGGACCATATAATGACATTTGCAATTATCCTTGCTGGTGGAATTGGCTCACGTATGGGCAATTCCGAAACACCTAAGCAGTATCTCATGCTTGGTAAACAGCCAATCATTGTTCACACAATAGAGAAGTTTTTCGTATTCCCAGACTTCGAACACATTATAGTTCTCACACCAAGTGACTGGGTTGCACATACAGAGAATCTCATCAAGAAGTCAATGGGCAAGACAGATAGAATTTCTGTTATTTCCGGTGGCTCAACTAGAAATGAGACTCTCATGAATGCCATCAATTTCATTGAGGAAAAATATGGCCTCAATGACGATACAATCATTGTTACACATGATGCGGTAAGACCATTTGTAACTCATAGAATCATTGAGGAGAATATCGAGGCTGCCAAGAAATATGGCGCTTGCGATACAGTTGTACCTGCAACTGATACAATCGTAGAATCAATCAATGGTGAGATTATTTCACAGATTCCTAATCGTGCAACATTGTTCCAGGGACAGACACCGCAGAGCTTTAATGCCAAGAAACTGAAAGAACTCTATCTCGGACTTACTGATGCTGAGAAGGATATTCTCACAGATGCCTGCAAGATATTTGCAATCAAGGGCGAGGATGTTCATCTTGTAGAAGGTGAAGTATCCAATATGAAAATCACTTATCCATTTGACTTGAAGGTAGCAGCTACAATGCTCGGAGGAGAAATTGACTAATGATTAACTCCATATATCAGCTGACATCGCCTCGTATGATTGAGGTTACATATGGAGAGATAGACCTAGAGGAGGAAGGCGTAATTGTACGCCCTTCACATCTGTCTATCTGTCGTGCTGACCAGCGCTATTATCAGGGTGCACGCAGCAAGGAGGTCCTTGCTAAGAAACTCCCAATGGCGCTGATTCATGAATGCCTCGCAGAGGTCATCTATGATAAGAGCGGTCAGTTTATACCAGGCGAGCGTGTTATCTGTATTCCTAACACGCCGACTGAAACTGACGATGTTATCGCAGAGAATTATTTGCGCTCCAGCAAATTCCGCTCAAGTGGATTTGACGGATTTCTCCAGGACTATGTTCAAATGGCGCCAGATAGACTAGTCAAGATCTCTGATGATGTAAATCCAGATGTCGCAGCATTTACAGAGCTAATATCTGTATCGATGCATATAATTTCAAGATTTGATACTATTGCGCACAAGAGACGTGGTAATATCGGAATATGGGGAGATGGCAATCTTGGCTATATTACTGCAGTTTTGCTATCAAAACTCTATCCAGATATGAAGCTATATGTCTTCGGACGTGGCACTGACAAGCTTTCTCACTTTACATTCGCAGATGAGACCATGCTTGTAGATGATATTCCAGATGATCTTATGATGGATCATTGCTTTGAGTGCGTAGGTGGAGCGGGCTGCGAACCTGCTATAAATCAGATGATTGATCATATCAATCCAGAGGGCACAATAGCACTTGGCGGTGTATCAGAAAACAACGTAGCTATTAACACTAGAATGGTTCTTGAGAAGGGTGTTCGCCTATATGGTTCATCCCGTTCAGGACGTGCTGATTTCGAAAAGACAGTGAAGTTTTTAGAGGAGAATAAGACAGAAACTGAGTATCTCGAGACACTGATTGGTGAAGTTTTCGACGTTCGCTCGATACCAGATATTCACCGTGCATTCAATGCCGATTCGTCACTCCGACTTGGCAAGACAGTAATGCATTGGAATAAGTAATAAAAGGAGGCGCCAAAATGAATAAAAAAGATATGATTTTTAGCGCCTATGCTTTCTTTTTCAATATGGGAGCGCGTCGTGGGGTGCTGGCCAACAGAGTTGGTCTTGCATCTATACACAACGCGCATTTTAAGGACGGCCTCGGTGAGGTCGAGCGTGAGATGGGGCAGGATTACTGCTATATCAAAACAGAGCGCGCAGCCCTGAGTCAGGGCCCGGCGAAAGCTCTGAAATTTATCACGCTCGATGCGTATCGCCTCGGCCGTTCAAAATATATATTCCTAAATGACAACTTTATGCCATTTTCGAAATGTAAGCCAAATGCTGAGACTAAGATTATTCAGTTGTGGCATGGCCAGGGAGTCTTTAAGAAATTTGGACTTCATATAAATCAGCCTTTTGATATTCGCCATCGTGAGCTCGCTGCCAATAGTAAGTTGTCATATGTAGTTTGCTCATCGGAGAATGTTAGAAAAATATATAGTGAAGCCTTTGCTATACAGGAAAAGAATGTAATAGCAACGGGTAGCCCAACCTCTGATTACTATTTCAGAGAAGAGGAAAAGGATGTTGCGAAAGCCCATGTCTATGAGAAATATCCAATGCTCCGCGACAAGAAAGTTGTTCTCTATGCTCCAACTTTCCGCGACAATGGAAATGATATCCTGTCTGGAATGGATAAACTGAGTGATATGCTTGGCCCAGACTATGAGGTAATAGTAAGGCTTCACCCACAGGTTCATGGAAGCAACAGACCAGAGGGCATCGATGTCACAGATTATGACAATGTAAATGAACTTGCACTTGTCTCAGATATTCTAATTACTGACTATTCATCCATATGCATGGACTTTGCATTGCAGAACAAACCGATTATCTTCTTTGCTTATGATCTCGATGAATATAAGGATATGAGGAACTTCTATTTTGATTATGAGGAATATGTTCCAGGTCCTATAATCAGGGATTATTCAGAACTTGCTGATGCAGTTCTAAATGCCAAGGTTGATGACAGAATGAAGAAATTCCGTGAATTCAATTTTGGCCATCCAGACGGCACTGCAACAAGGCAGTTGCTCGAACAAATTTAATAAAAAAAACAAGAGCCAGGTCGTGTGTGACCTGGCTCTATTTTTATAATCTTGATTAGATCTTGATTGCTGCCTGGAATGCTTCTCTTGTGCCTGTGTAAATCTTACCTGGCTTCTTAGCATCGCCGACGATTTCAACCTTCTTGGCAACTGCCTTGGCATCCTCGAGGAGGTTGTTAACTGGCTTAACGCCGAGTGACAATACGACATTGTCAGCAGGAACAGTCTGCTTATTGCCCTTCTTATCCTCGATGATTACAGCGCCGTCCTGGATTTCAACAAGCTTGTTGCCTGTAATGAACTTAGTGCCTGCTTTCTCGAGACCTGGAACAACATCGAAACGATGCTGGCACCAGAGACCTGGAGCAACACTGTCTGCCATCTCAACGATTGTGATCTTGTTGCCACCCTCGACAAGGAGAGCAGATGTTTCAAGACCTGTCATGCCAGAACCGATAACAGCAACATTCTTGCCAGTTACCTTAACTTTGCCATTCAAGATATCTGTTGTTGTGCATACTGTTGGCTTGTCTGAGCCTGGGATTGGAGGCTTAGCAGATGTACCACCAGTTGCAAGGATGATACCGTATGGCTTGTATGATGCAAGTACTTCACGTGTTACATTAACGCCGTACTTAATCTCAACACCAGCAAGTTTTGCCTGTGTCTCGAGGTCCTCGATAGCCCAGTACATCATATCCTTGTGAGGAGGCATCTTAGCGAGGTTGAGCTGTCCACCTGCTACTGCTTCCTTCTCGAGGAGTACTGTCTTATATCCGCGCTTTGCGCACTCGCGTGCTGCTGTGAGACCTGCAGGGCCTGCACCAACAACTACTACTGTCTTTCTCTTGCTACCATTTGGAACCTTCTCATAAAGGAACTCACGGCAAGCGCGAGGGTTCATTGAGCATTCGCAAGGCTGACCAGAGAGAGCATTTGTCTCAAGAGTCTCGAAGCAAGTTACGCAGCAGATGCAGCGCTGAATTTCCTTGTCCTTGCCCTCGTGAGCTTTCTTAACCCAATGTGGATCTGCGATAAGTGGACGTCCGAGACCGATGAAGTCCTGAGTGCCGTTCTCGAGAAGAGACTCAGCAAATGCTGGCTCACGGATAACGCCTACTGCGATAACAGGGATAGAAACAGCGTCCTTAACTGCCTTAACAAATGGAGCACGCCAGCCCTGTTCAAAGTTCATTGTTTCGATGAGGTGGTTGAGAGTCTCATATGATGCACAAGATACATCGATTGCATCTACGCCACATTTCTCAAGACGCTTAGCCATTTCTACGCCTTCTGCAATCTTGATACCTGTGTTCTCAAGACCGATTGCCTCATAGAACTCATCTACTGTAAGACGAACGATTACTGGATAATCCTTGCCGCATTCCTTCTTGATACCAGCGATGATCTCTGTGAGGAAACGCATACGGTTTTCAAGGTCTCCGCCGTACTCGTCTTTTCTTCTATTTACATATGGAGATAAGAATTGCTGAATAAGATAGCCATGAGCAGCGTGGAGTTCTACGCCATCAACGCCAGCTTTCTTACAACGAACAGCACCGTCGATGAACTCCTGCTGGAGCTTGTGAATCTGCTTCTTAGTCATTGCGTGTGTTGGCTGATTCTTTACAAAGCTAACACCGAGTCCGCAAGGTACATTAGATGGAGAATATAGACCTGGAAGGAGCTGCTGAGCCTTAATCATGAAAGGAGTCTCAAGCATCTCGAGGTCGAAATTCATCTTGCTACCCATTGTGAATGCAACCTTCCAGAATGGAGGGAATACACGTGACATCATCATGCCCATTGGCCACATAGCAGGGATAGCTGCCATGCTCTGACGTCCTGGATGGTGGAGCTGAACGAAAATCTTAGTGCCATATGAATGGATCTTGTCAACTGCCTTAGAGAGAGGCTCGATTACTCTATCCTCTGCAACTGAAAGCTGACCTGGTGTTGCTACACCATTGTTGTTGTTAACACGAGTAACCTCAGTTATGATAAGACCAACTTCGCCCTTAGCGCGCTCTTCAAAATATGTTGACCAACGCTTGCCAGGCATACCTGTTGGCTCTGCAACGCCAACACCCATAGCGGTCATAACTGTACGGTTCTTGATTTCTACATTGCCGATTTTACCCGGCGTAAACATTTTTGTGTACATTTACTTATCTCCTCAAATAAAATATTTGTTCCAAAAGTCGAACCAACAAATAAGATATACTTATCCTTACATATCTTCAATATTGAGAAAGAAAATAAATACTATAAATTACATATATAGTTATAACGACCAAACGAGCGTGATTTTTTTGGTTAAATCGCTACGATTTAATATGCTAATATGAAAGTGTAGGGGGCGATTATATGTCTATGGCTATGACACTATATGCAGCTATCAATGTATTCTGTATGGCAATTCTCTTGCTTCTCGGTATTATGAATGCTAAATTCCCAACATCGAGAGATATGAAGAGAAATGATTTGCTAACTACAGTATTTCTTACAGCAATGGTATTCTTTGCTTTCGACCTTGCTTATGTATTTGTAGATGGCAATACAGAATTGCCTATAGCACTTGATTATCTCGTAAATGGTGCATATTATTCATTGTCTGGAATATGTGCATTCACATGGCTGTATTATTCTGAAAATAAATTGGGCCTTGGCTTCTTTAACAACAAAGGAGTCGTTGCCGCATTTGTATTCCCTGTTATAGCACTTGTTGTTTTGTCTATAACACCTTATTGGGTACATGACGGTATCTTCTATATCGATGATGCATTCCATTATCATCGTGGCTCAATCTATATGCTCCAACCTATAATCACATTTGGCTATATCATTATTGCCTGTCTTCGTTGCCTCGCAAGTGGTTTGCGAGAGACTACGAGATTTGGCAGAACAAGAGACCTTACTCTTGCTGCATTTGGTCTCGCTCCACTCAGCATGGGAATACTCCAAGTTCTTGTTCCAGGAACCCCTCTGCTATGCATAGGAATAACAATCTCCCTCATCTATGTTTACATTCGTCTCCAAGCGGAGCAACAACTCGAACAGAGAGCTGTTATTGATGGTCTTACATCCGATTATGAATCAGTAATTCTTGTAAGCCTCGGCACTGGAAAAGTTACTGATTTTAGAATGAATGAACTCTCCAAGGAAGTTCAAGAAATATATGGTAACAAGCGCCTTTTCCCACAACGCGTTATGAATTTCGCTGACACAATAGTTGCAGATGAAGAGCGCGATTATTACTTTGAAAAGATGTCCACTCACCACATTATGCGTGAGCTCGCAAGACGCAATGAATATATCACAAATATCCATCTAAAAACTGAGTCTGGACTCGCTCTCTATCAGATAAAAATTGTACGAACAGCTGACTATCGTGACTCATTGTCAGTCATTATCGGACTACGTAATATCGATGAGGAAACACGTCAAGAAATTCGCCAGCGTGAGCTCTTAGAAGATGCACGAAATCGCGCAGAATCCGCTAACGCTGCCAAGTCCACATTCCTCTTCAATATGTCACATGATATTCGTACCCCAATGAACGCAATTATGGGCTTTACAGGTATGGCTCAGCGACATATTGATGACACTGAACAGGTCAAGGATTACCTGTCCAAAATTGAACTTTCATCCAACCATTTGCTAAAGCTTATTAATGACGTTCTTGATATGGCAAGAATCGAAAGTGGTAAGGTTGAAATTGTTCCAGTTCCAGCCTCAATTCACGGCTGCGGAAATGCCATTTTAACAATGGCTGGTGAGATGGCTAAGGAGCACGGAATTGAGCTCACGGTTGAGTATCATGATATCGAAGATGAGTATATCTATGGCGATATTCTTCACCTCGATCAAATTATGATTAATATCGTTTCCAATGCGATTAAATATACAAAATCTGGCGGAAAAGTTAAGGTTTCACTTCGTCAGAAAAAGTATAGAAAACTTGGCTATGGAGCCTATGAAATCAAGGTTGCCGATACTGGTATCGGTATGAGTGAAGAGTTCTTAAAGCACATATTTGATAGCTTCGAGCGTGAGCGCACATCAACCATCAGTGGTATCGAGGGCGCGGGTCTCGGAATGTCAATTGTAAAGCGCCTTGTTGACCTCATGGACGGCTCTATTGAAATCGATAGTGAAGTGGATGTTGGTACAACAGTTACCATCAATTTACTCTTCCATCTCCGCGACCGAGATGACGGTGTTGAGGATCGTGAAAATCATGTTTCACCACTTGTTATTGACCTTCGCGACCGCCGCGTACTTGTTGCCGAGGACAACGAGCTCAACCGAGAGATTATCAAGGATATTCTCGAGGATGAAGGCATAATTGTTGAGCTCGCAGTCGATGGTTTGGAGGCCGTTGATAAGATTAAACATTCAGAGCCTGGTGACTTTGACTTCGTACTTATGGATGTTCAGATGCCAAACCTCGACGGCTATGAGGCAACTAAATTGATACGCGGCCTCGACTGTAAGCCACTTGCAGAGATTCCAATCATTGCTATGACTGCGAATGCATTTGAAGAGGACAGAAAGAAGGCACTATCTGTTGGAATGAATGCTCATTTGGCGAAACCAGTAAACATTCCAAAACTTATGGACACTATCACCACTTTCTTAAAAAAATCTTGACACTCTTATATATAGGGTATAAACTTTTACATACATTTGAAAGTTATACCGCGGTAGAGTTTTCATTATCCCAGAAGCGCGGCTGCGTTTCTGGGATTTTTATCTTTAAAAAGAGGTTTCAGAATTATGGCTAATATGGCAGGTCTTGATCAAAAGATCAATGAAATGGCGCAACGTATCAAGGAATTACGTGAAATCCTTGGCTTGACAACTGAATATATGTCGGAGCAGACAGGTGTTTCAGTGGAAGAGTACATTGCCTGTGAAGAGGGAAAGCGCGACCTAAACTTCGCATTCCTATACAGATGTGCTCAGTCTTTTGGCGTCGACGTCACAGATCTTATTGAGGGTGCATCACCAACACTTGCTAAACTTGTTTTCACCAAGAAGGGTGAGGGCCAGAAGATTGAAAAGGCTCATGGCATGACATATTACAATCTTGCCGCAAGCTTTAGAAATAGAATTTCAGAGCCTCTCTATGTAGAAGCAACTTATACAGATGAAGCTCAGAATAGACCAATTGAACTCACAACTCATAAAGGACAGGAACTCGATATTGTAGTGTCTGGTGCTCTCAAGGTTCAAGTTGGTGATCATATTGAGGTTCTCCATCCAGGCGACTCTCTCTATTATGATTCATCTACACCTCACGGAATGATTGCTGTTGAGAATCAGGATTGTGAATTCTATGCGATCGTACTTAATCCATCAGGTGAGCCTATTCCAGAACTTCATGCAACTGCAACTGAGCAGGGCGAGCAACCTCGTCGCTTGGGCGCTGAGCAGACCGCTCGTGTATACAAGAAGTGGGTTGCTGTTGAGAAGGACGAGAACAGAACTCCTATCAAGGTTGAGTTTAAGGAGCCAGAGAAGTTTAACTTCGCATTTGATGTTGTAGACGAGCTCGCTCGTACCAAGCCTAATAAGCTCGCAATGCTCCATCTCGATGTTAATAAGACAGAGAGACGCTTCACATTCAAGGATATGATGGAGCTTTCTAATAAGGCTGCAAATTATTTCACAGCACTCGGCATCAAGCGTTATGACAAAGTAATGCTTGTTCTAAAGCGCCACTATGAGTTCTGGCCAGCAATACTTGGCCTACACAAGATTGGCGCGATTGCAATTCCTGCAACCAATCAGCTCAAGGTTCATGACTTTGAATATAGATTTAATGCTGCTGACGTTAAGGCAATCCTCTGCACAGCAGATGGTGATGTGGCAGATCAAGTTGATGAGGCTGCTAAGAATTCACCAACACTCGAACTTAAACTTATCGTAAATGGCACACGCGACGGCTGGCGTTCATTTGACGATGAGTGGCAACTATATAGCACTGAGTGGGAGAGAACTGAGGACTCACCAAAGGGTGACGATCCTATGCTTATGTTCTTCACATCTGGAACATCTGGATATCCTAAGATGGCTCTTCACAATTACAAATATCCACTCGGTCATTTCATCACAGCAAAATATTGGCATTGCGTAGACCCAGATGGTCTACATCTCACAATTTCTGATACTGGTTGGGCCAAGGCTCTCTGGGGCAAGCTCTATGGCCAGTGGCTATGTGAGGCAGCAACTTTTGTATATGACTTTACAAAATTTGACGCATCAGATATCTTGCCTCTATTTGCTGAATATCACATCACAACTTTCTGTGCACCACCAACTATGTACAGAATGATGATAAAAGAGGACCTCACAAAGTACGACTTGAGTTCAGTTGAGCATGCAACTATTGCAGGTGAAGCGCTCAACCCTGAGGTATTTAACCAGCTCAAGAAACTTACAGGCCTCAGCGTAATGGAAGGCTTTGGCCAGTCTGAGGGTACACTTATGATTGGTAACCTTGTCGGAGCACCTCACAAGGTTGGCTCTATGGGTAAGCCTATTCCAATTTATGATGTACATCTTATCGATGCAGACGGCAATGAGGCAGAGCCTGGTGAACCAGGTGAAATCTGCGTAAACGTTAAGGACGGCGCTCCTTGTGGCCTATTCATGTGCTACTATCGTGGTCCTGACAAGTCTGCCGAGGTATGGCATGACGGCTATTATCACACAGGTGATATGGCATGGAAAGATGAGGATGGATTCTTCTGGTATATCGGTCGTGCAGATGACGTTATCAAGTCATCTGGTTACCGTATCGGACCATTCGAAATTGAAAATGTTATTATGGAACTTCCTTATGTTCTTGAGTGTGGCGTATCAGCAGCACCAGATGAAGTACGTGGCCAGGTAGTTAAGGCATCTATCGTACTTGTTAAGGGCACTGAGCCTTCTGAGGAACTCAAGGTTGCTATCCAGAGATATGTTAAGCAAAAGACTGCTCCTTATAAGTATCCACGTATCGTTGTATTCAAGGACGAGCTTCCGAAGACAACATCTGGCAAGATTATAAGAGCAAAATTATAAAAGGAGAACGCTTATGCAGAAAGTCGGGATGATATCGCTTGGTTGCCCTAAGAACCAGGTTGATGCCGAGCTTATGCTTGCTAAAATTTCAGATGCTGGCTATGAGATTTCATCTGAGATCTCAGGCTGTGATGCTGTTATTATCAACACATGTGGCTTCATAGAAGATGCCAAGCGTGAGGCGATAGACAACATCCTTGAAATGGCAGACTATAAAGCAGATGGCGAAATCAAGAAGATTATCGTCACAGGATGTCTCGCTGAGCGTTATGGTCAGGAAATCCTAGAGGATTTGCCTGAGGTTGATACAATTGTTGGCATTGGAAACAATGGCAATATCGTAGATATACTAAATCAGACACTCGAGTCTGATACATCAATTATCGCCATGGGCGATAAGATGGACTTGCCACTATGTGGCCAGCGCCTCCTCACGACGCCAGAATATTGGGGCTACTTAAAGATCGCTGACGGATGTTCTAACAATTGCACATACTGTGCAATTCCAGAAATCCGTGGCGCAATGCGTAGCCGCAAGATAGAGGACTGCGTCAGAGAGGCTGAGGCGCTTGCTAAAAATGGCATCCGTGAGCTCATCATAATAGCTCAGGATACCACTCGCTATGGTGAGGACATCTATGGTGAACCTAAACTTCACGAACTTCTTCACGAGCTCTGCAAGATAGAGAGTCTCCATTGGATCCGCATTTTATATTGCTATCCAGATAGATTGACTGATGAACTTATAGATACAATAGCCAGTGAAGAAAAAGTATGTAACTATATCGACCTTCCGTTACAGCATTGCAATGGCGATGTGCTCAGACGTATGAATAGACGTGGAGACCGTGAGTCTCTGACGAAACTTATTGAGAAACTCAGAGAGAAAATTCCGGATGTTACAATCCGTACAACTCTCATCACGGGCTTCCCGGGCGAGACGGATGAGCAGTTCGAGGAACTTGCAGAATTTGTTAAGGAAATCGGATTTGATTGCCTAGGCTGCTTTGCCTATTCACCTGAGGAGGGAACTCCTGCAGCGGACTTCCCTGACCAACTCGATACTGAGGTCAAGGTACACCGCGGCGAATTGATAATGGATGCCCAGTATGGTATAGTTTTGGAAAATAATAAGGCTCTTGTCGGCAAGACTTTTGAGACAATTGTTGACGGATATGACCCTTATACAGATGTCTATTTCGGACGCACATTCCGTGATGCTCCAGAGATAGATGGCAAGATTAGTTTTATCTGTGATGAGTCACTACAACCTGGTGATTTTATTGATGTTACAGTAACTGACTTTAATGAATATGATTTGATAGGAGAGGCCAGATGAACACGCCAAACAAATTGACAATTTCAAGAATGATTATCACGCCAATTTTCTTGGCAGTGTTTCTAATCGATGCAATTCCATTTCACTTTGGAATTGCAATGCTTCTATTTATTGCAGGAAGTCTCACAGACCTATTTGATGGTAAGATTGCAAGAAAGCTTGGCATAGTTACCAACTTTGGAAAACTTGCTGATCCACTTGCTGACAAGATGCTCACAACATCCGCACTTCTCGGATTTATGGCACTTGGTTATTGCAATGTTTGGGTTCTCTTTATCATCCTATTCCGTGAGTTCGCAATCAGCTCAATGAGACTTATTGCCGCTGCAGATGGACTTGTAATTCCAGCAAATATGTGGGGCAAGGTTAAGACTACAATTCAAATGGTTGCATCAATTGCAACAATGCTCGGCCTTACACTTACATATGATTTCCATCTCCTCCCAGAGACATTCCCACTCGCAATCATTGCAAGTGTACTCTTCTGGCTCATGGCTGCTGCAACTGCAATATCAGGAATCGTTTATATTATCCAAGGAACCAAAGTTATAGATTTTTCTAAGTAATCGAGGACTTTTATGAATCCATTTTTTAAAATGCTTGATTATTGCCTGGAAGATATGCGCTGCGTACGGGAACGCGACCCTGCTGCGCGCGGCAATTTAGAAGTGCTACTTCTATATCCAGGCCTTCATGCAATTTGGTATTACCGAATTGCACATTATTTCCAAAACAGACACATGTACTTTATTGCTCGTGCGATATCTCAGCACGCAGCAAAAGTCACAGGTGTTGAAATACATCCGGGCGCAACAATCGGACGTCGTTTCTTTATTGACCACGGCCACGGTGTTGTAATCGGAGAGACAACCGAGATAGGTGACGATGTCACAATCTATCAAGGAGTCACACTTGGCGGTACAGGTAAGGACAAAGGTAAGCGTCATCCAACAATTGGCAACAATGTCATGATTGGATCCGGTGCCAAGGTACTTGGCCCATTCAAGGTTGGCGACAATTCTAACATCGCCTCTGGTGCCGTTGTGCTGGAAGAAATACCTGCCAACTGTACAGCAGTCGGCGTGCCAGCACAAGTCGTCCGTCGCGACGGTGTACGTGTCGACAACCTCGACCAGATTCACGTTCCAGACCCTGTTAAGAATGAAATTAATGCGCTTCAAGCTCAGATAGATGAACTTAAAGCGCAACTAGATAGAGGAAATTAAAATGAAAGTTTATTCTACACTAACAAGAAGCAAGGAAGAACTTGAACCAATCACTCCTGGTGAGTATAAGATCTATGCTTGCGGACCTACTGTATATAACTATATACATATAGGAAATGCTCGCCCTCTATGCGTATTTGATGTTCTACGTCGTTATCTTGAATACAGAGGCAACAAAGTTACCTTTGTACAGAACTTCACAGATATTGATGACAAGATTATCAAGAAGGCTAATGAGGAAGGAACTGATTATCTTACAGTTTCCAAGAAATATATTGAGGAGTACTGGACAGATGCCAAGGGCCTGAATATCCGTCCTGCAGACATCCATCCTCTCGCAACAGAGAACATTGATGAAATCATTGATATCATCAGCACTCTCATCGAGAAGGGCCATGCATATGCTGCTGAGAATAGTGATGTATATTTCTCAACCAAAACATTCTCAGAATATGGCAAGCTCTCTCATCAGCCTCTTGAGGACCTCGAAGCAGGCGCCCGTATAAACATTGGTGAGCAAAAGAGAGATCCTATGGATTTCGCACTCTGGAAAGCTGCCAAGCCAGGTGAGCCTTATTGGGAGTCACCTTGGGGCAATGGCCGTCCAGGCTGGCATATCGAGTGCTCAGCAATGAACCGCAGATATCTTGGCAAGACAATTGATATCCACTGCGGTGGCCAGGACCTCATATTCCCACACCATGAGAATGAAATCGCACAGTCTGAGTGCTGCAATGGCGTTGCATTTGCAAACTATTGGATGCACAACGGCTATATTAATGTAGATAATGTTAAGATGTCCAAGTCACTTGGTAACTTCTTTACAGTACGTGATGTAGCAGATAAGTATGGTTATGAGCCTATCCGCTACCTCATGATCTCCTCACATTACAGGAGCCCAATCAACTATAGTGTAGATATAATTGAGCAGTGCAAAGCAGCTCTCGCAAGACTATATACTTGCCGTGACGCGCTTGATTTTGCTGCTGACAAAGCGAAGGTATCGGCAAATGCAGCCGACTTTGATCTCAAGAAGAAACTCGATGCGCATCGCACAGCCTTCATTGAGGTTATGGATGATGACCTCAACACGGCAGACGCGCTCGCCGCTGTATACGATCTCGTTCGCGATATCAATATTATTCTTGCAGATAATCCATCTGCTGAAATTGTTGATTACGCAATAGAGGAGTTTGACGAGCTTACAGGCGTATTAGGTCTTGTATATAATCGCAAGAAAGAATCTCTTGATATTGATGTAGAGAAGCTTATTGAAGAGCGTAACAAGGCAAGACAGAATAAGGACTTTGCTCTCGCAGACAAGATTCGTGATGATTTAAAAGCGCAGGGAATTATCCTAGAAGACACACCTCAGGGTGTAAAGTGGCACAAAGCATAAAACGAATAATTAACACAAAACAGAAATAGGAGTCACCTTACATGACTCCTATTTTTTATAAATGTTTTGTGCAATATTCATATAAATTTTCAACATTTTAAAATATTTTTAGAAAAAGTGTTGACAATTATTTAACGATGCACTATACTGAACTTGTTCCTTTCAATATTTTGTATAGTTTTTTCATTTTAATATCTCCTTTATTTTGAATAATTATCTCCTCAAACCATCAAGGCTCCGCTAAGTCCAAGCGGAGCCTTTTTGGTTTTATTATTACTTTTTTGAAAATAGCAATTGAGAAAATAGGAGAAAAACAGAGAAAACGCGAGAAAAACAGAGATACTGATTTCTAAATTAAAAAAATGATAAAAATGTGTTGACGACCTTGCTCCCAAGTGTTAATATAGTCGAGCAATTTGAGTTTAATACTTATTAATTAATGGAGGTTACGTATATGTCAACATATATGCCTAAGGCAAGCGACATTACTCGTGAATGGTATGTTCTTGACGCAGAGGGTAAGACACTCGGTGCTGTAGCTACTGAGGCTGCTACACTTCTCCGCGGTAAGCACAAGCCAACATTTGCTCCTCACGCTGATTGCGGTGACCATGTTATCGTTATCAATGCTGAGAAGGTTGTTCTTACAGGTAACAAGCTTGAAGACAAAATGTACTATCATCACACAGGTTACATTGGTAACATGAAGCAGATTAAGTACAAGGATCTCATGAAAACAAAGCCAGAGTTCGTTATCACTAAGGCTGTTAAGGGAATGCTTCCTTCAACAACACTTGGTAGAGTGGCTCTCACAAGACTTCGTGTTTATAAGGGTGCTGAACATCCACATGCTGCTCAGAATCCTAAGACACGCGAATTTTAATAGGGGAGGGCGTAAATAATGTATAACGAAAATCCATATTTTTACGGTACAGGTCGTAGAAAGAGCTCAGTAGCTCGTGTACGCGTATACCCAGGTAATGGTAAGATTACAATCAACGACAGAGACATCGACGATTATTTTGGTCTTGATACACTCAAGCTCATCGTTCGTCAGCCACTTGAGCTCCTCGGTCTTACAGAGAAGTTCGACATCGTTTGCCGCGTAAACGGCGGTGGTGTTTCAGGTCAGGCTGGTGCTATCCGTCATGGTCTTTCACGTGCTCTTCTTCAGTATGACGAGAATCTCCGTCCAGAGCTTAAGAAGGCTGGATTCCTTACACGTGATCCACGTATGAAGGAAAGAAAGAAGTACGGTCTCAAAGGCGCTCGTCGTGCTCCACAGTTCAGCAAGAGATAACAAATTATTTATCAACTTTTATGGCACCTCAGGATTATATCCCGAGGTGCTATTTATTTATTTTAGTAAATAGTATATAATAGATAAAATTATTTAAGGTGGTGTGACATAGTGCAAGAAAAGAGAGTGCAATACTTTGACTACTTACGCGTAATTGCAACTTTTGCAGTTATGTTCCTACACCTATCTGCCCATTTCTGGTCAACTGCGGATGTAAACAGTTTTGAATGGGGCGTTTATACTGCATATGATGGACTGGTAAGATTTGCTGTACCGATTTTCGTAATGATAAGTGGTGCACTGTTCTTGCCACGAGATATACCGATTAAGAAACTCTATTCTAAGTATATCCTCAGAATGCTGACAGCCTTTCTCATATGGAGTACAGTCTATGCAGTTGTTGCAGGTGGCGGTATTAAGACTGTCATATTAAATGTTCTAAAAGGTCATTATCATATGTGGTTCGTGCCGATGATTATCGGACTATATATGTGTATCCCGCTTATCAAACCTATTGTTCGGGATATGAAACTTGTTAAATACTTCCTTGTATTAGGAGTCATATTTACACTTGTTATTCCTGAAATAGTACAGTTTACTCATGATTTCGCACCAGCAAGTATCTATATGGGTATTAGCGCACTGAATAGCGAAGTGAAAAATATGAATATGCACTTGGTTGTTGGCTTCGTTGGATATTTTATCGGTGGATATTATCTGAGTGAAACAGACTTTTCTAGGAAACAGCGTATTGCTATTTATATCGCTGGATTAATTGGTGTTGCATCCACAATTCTTCTCACATATGCTGCAACAATCAAGAGCCAAACAGCTGTAAAGTATTACTTTGGAAATTACACTGTAAATGTGATGCTTGAAGCAGTTGCAATTTTCGTTTTCTTCAAGTATCACAATTTCAAGAGTGATAAGATATATAAATTCATTTTGAAGTTGTCAAAATATAGCTTTGGCGCATATCTTGTGCATCCGCTTATTTTGGAAATACTTGATAAGTCATTTGGCATAAACGCAAGAATATTTAACCCATTGGTTTCAATACCGGTTCTTGCTATAATAGTATTCACAATTTCTACTATTATTTCACTAATTGTAAGTTATATACCAGTACTGAAAAAGTATGCAGTTTAAGGAGGACAATATGAGCAAAGTAAAAGATTTTCTCAAGAAAAAAGATATAGAGATCTCCGGTAAGAGATATGGTATAGATGCACTCGGTGCAATGGCACAGGGTCTCTTCTGTTCTCTCCTGATCGGTACAATCTTTAAGACACTTGGAATGATTCCATCTCTTGCTTTCTTTACAGATATCGGTGGATATGCAATGGCAATGGCTGGCCCTGCAATGGCAATTGCAATTGGTTATGCTCTCAAGGCACCTCCACTTGTGCTTTTTTCACTTGCTGTTGTTGGTAATTCTGCTAACGCAATCGGAGGAGCGGGTGGCCCGCTTGCCGTATTGTTTATCGCGATTATCGCAGCGGAATTCGGCAAACTCGTTTCCAAGGAAACGAAGGTTGATATACTTGTAACACCAACAGTTACAATTCTTGTTGGCGTTGGGCTCTCGATGCTAATCGCGGCTCCAATCGGCAAGGCTGCCATGTGGGTAGGCGATCTCATTATGTGGGCAACTGATCTCCAGCCGCTCCTCATGGGAATTCTTGTATCTGTACTTGTTGGTGTTGCACTTACACTTCCTATTTCATCTGCGGCTATCTGCGCATCATTTGGCCTTGTTGGTCTCGCAGGAGGCGCTGCTGTTGCAGGATGCTGTGCACAGATGATAGGATTTGCCGTTATGTCATTTAAAGAGAATAAAGTTGGTGGTCTTGTATCACAGGGTATTGGAACCTCTATGCTACAGATGCCTAACATAGTAAAGAATCCTAAGATCTGGATTGCACCTACACTTGCATCTGCAATCACTGGTCCTATCGCAACTTGTGTGTTTAAGCTTCAAATGAATGGCGCTGCAATCAACTCTGGTATGGGTACCTGCGGACTATGTGGCCCAATTGGTGTAATCACAGGTTGGTTCTCACCTAGTGAAGCAGCTGCTGCAAAGGGCCTTGCTGCAACCGCACCAAGTGCTAAGGACTGGATTGGTCTTGTACTTATTTGCATCGTTCTTCCAGCAATTCTCACATTTATCTTTGGTGAGATTGAACGTAAACTTGGCTGGATTAAAGAAAATGATTTGAAACTCCCAGAGTAGGAGATGTAATAATGCGAATTGTTGTTAAAGTGGGCACATCAACACTTGCTCACAAAACGGGTAATTTGAATATTAGAAGAGTTGAGGAACTATGCAAGGTTCTCTCAGATCTTAAAAATGCTGGACATGAGATTGTACTCGTGTCATCAGGTGCTATTGGAATGGGCGTTGGAAAGCTGTCCATTATTGGCAAGCCTGATGATATCCCAACAAAGCAGGCTGCTGCCGCTGTTGGACAGTGCGAGCTCATGTACACATATGACAAACTCTTTTCTCAATATAACCATACTGTAGGACAGATATTGCTTACAGGTGATGATGTTAAGAGTCCGGAACGTCATGGCAATTTCCAAAATACTGTATATAGACTTTTGGAACTTGGCGCAATTCCAGTAATAAACGAGAATGACTCAATTGCAACTGAGGAAATCGTTATCGGTGATAATGATACTCTCGGTGCAATTGTTGCAACATCAATCAAGGCAGATCTCCTTGTTATCTTGTCAGATATCGATGGCTTATATACAGGTGATCCTAGAATTGATAAGAATGCAACTCTTATTAAGGAAGTTGACGAAATCACAGAGGATGTTGAGGCTCTCGCTGGTGACCCTGGTACTAAGCTTGGAACAGGTGGAATGAAGACCAAGATTATTGCTGCCAAGATAGCGACAGGCGGAAATGTTGATATGGTTATCGCCAATGGTGAGAATCCAGATGCTCTATATGACATTATAGAGGGCAAAGATTTCGTAGGAACTAAGTTTATTGCAAGGTGATAGGCATGGAAAATACAACACTTGAACTATGTAGAGCAGCCAAGGCTGCAGCGGGTGCGGTTGCGGCGCTCAGCACAGATGAGAAGAATGATGTTCTTCTCTGTTGTGCGGATGCGCTTGTTGCACATACCGCTGACATATTGGCTGCCAATGATATAGATGTAGATAATGCCAAGGGCAATATCTCAGATGTTATGATTGACCGTCTGAAACTCACAGAGGCACGCATAAGTGATATGGCAGACGGCATTCGCGCAGTAGCAAAACTTCCTGACCCAGTAGGTCAGGTTTTAAATACTGTTGTTCGTCCAAATGGAATTGAAATCAAGAAGGTTTCAGCACCTCTCGGTGTAATCTCAATCATCTATGAGAGCAGACCTAATGTAACTAGTGACGCTGCTGCGCTCTGTCTCAAGAGCGGTAATGCGTGCGTACTTCGTGGAGGCAAGGAGAGCTATAACTCTTCCCTTGCAATTGTAACTGCCCTAAAGGGTGCATTGACACGCTGCGGTATATCCAGCGACGCCATAGGTCTCGTGTCTGATCTCACGAGACAGAGCGCGACTGACCTTATGACTGCAACTGGTCTTGTTGATCTTCTTATTCCACGTGGCGGCGCTGGTCTCATCCGCAGCGTAGTAGAAAATGCTAAGGTTCCTTGCATCCAGACAGGCACAGGCATATGCCATGTATATGTTGACTGTGATGCAGATCAAGATAAGGCAATAGAGATTATTAATAATGCCAAGACATCACGTCCTTCTGTATGTAATGCAGAGGAGGTATGTCTCGTGCATCGTGATATAGCAGAGGAGTTCCTTCCAAAACTCAAGGCTCGTCTCGGAGATAGAGTAGAACTTCGCCTCGATGAGACAGCAATTAAAATAATCGATGGTACCAAGGCTGGTCCAGATGATTTTGATACAGAATTCCTTGATTATATCCTTGCTGTAGCAGTTGTAGATGATGTAGATGCAGCAATTAGGCATATATCTAAGCATTCAACAGGTCATAGTGAAGCTATAATCTCTGAAAATAAGGAAAACCAGAATAAATTTGTAAAATTAATAGATAGTGCAGCCGTATATGTAAATGTATCAACTAGATTTACAGACGGTGGAGAGTTTGGTCTCGGATGTGAGATGGGTATTTCTACGCAGAAACTCCATGCACGTGGCCCGGTAGGACTAGCAGAACTCAATACATATAAGTATGTCATCCATGGTGATGGACAGATTAGGTGATCTTATGTATAAGTATGGATTTATTGGAGCGGGCAATATGGGCGGAGCCCTTGCAAATGCTCTAATTGATAAATCAGAACTTGCTGTTTCCAACAGAACAGAGGAAAAGGGTAGGGCACTTGCAGACAAATTAGGATGCAAATACACTACAAATGAGGATATAGCAGAGAACGCACACTTCGTTGTACTTGCTGTTAAACCTCAGGTGTTGCCAGACCTCATGCCAACGCTAAAAACCGCGTTGCTACGTAATTCTTGCCCTGTTTTGGTCACAATGGCAGCAGGTGTAAAGTCAAATACCTTGTCAGATACGCTCCCGGTTATTAGAATTATGCCAAATACACCTGTTTCAATAGGTGCTGGAGTTATCCTAATATGCCATAACGATAAGGTTTCTGACCAGGATTTCGAGACATTTATCAATGACTTCCAGGGTGCTGGAAACATAATAAAAATAGATGAAAATCTAATAGATGCAGCATCTGTTATCTCTGGATGTGGCCCTGCCTACATCTATATGTTTATGGACGCGCTCGCAAGAGCAGGCGAGAGCCTGGGGCTGGATTACGATACGGCAGCAGATCTTGCCATGGCTACCGCCAAGGGTTCTGCCGCCCTCGCTCAGTCATCCAGCGACTCCCTTGACGAGCTGCGCATTAAGGTCTGTAGCCCCGGTGGTAGTACGATTGAGGGCGTTAAGTCATTCCAGAGTGATGACCTCGATGGCGTAGTAAAAGATGCACTAACAGCGGCCTATAATCGCACAATTGAATTATCAAAATCATAATGTAAAATGTAGCAAAAGTTACAAAATGTAATCATTTTTGTTGACTTTTGTTACATTTTTTTATATAATAGCCTAGTGTAAAGGCTATTACCTTTAAAGGAGACGTTGAATGACACAAACCGAAGACAAACGTAAGCCTATGGTTGCTGTCGGAAATCGCCTACTTGCAGCAATATTCCTTATAGTTATATGTTGTGGTACGTTGATTTTTGCAACGATGTCTGAGTATACAGTAAGTGTAATCGCAGACGGAAAGACCATTGAGGTTACGACATCCGAACAGAGTGTCGCAGTGATCCTAAAACAGGCTGGAGTCGAGCTTGGCGATAAAGATGCCCTCGATATTTCAGATTTCACTGTCGGTGGAAAAGCAAAGAAGGGAAATAAGATTTCCATTCGCCGTGCTGTTCCTGTAAAAATCATCGATGACGGTGATGAAGTGGCAACAGTACTTATTGCTGGTACCGTTCAGGATGCACTTGACGAGGCAGGAGTTACATGTCGTCCTGTTGATCGTTTGAACTGCGAAAGCAGTGAACTTGTTACAAGTGACATGACAATCGAAATAACAAGAGCTTTCTCCGTTGATGTTAAGGTTGACGGTAAGACATTGGTATCCGAACTCCTCGAGGGCAAGGTTGCTGATGTTATCTCTGCGCTCAATATTACAGTTGGACCAGATGATGAGGTAAGCCCTTCACTCAAGACCAAGCTTAGACCTGGACTTACAATTCATGTATACAGAGTTACATTCGCAGAGCGTACTGAGACAGAGACTATTAAGTTCACTACAATAAAAAAGACATCTTCTGCTGAGTATGAAGGTGTTACTAAGGTAGAGCAAGAAGGTTCTAATGGTGAGAAGACCGTAACCTATAAGGACAAACTTGTAGATGGAAAGGTTAGCAAGACAACCAAGATTAAAGAAGAGGTTGTAAAGCCTGCAATCAACAAGATTATTGTCAAGGGTACTAAGGTCAAGGTTACACCACGTGCTAAGACAATTTCTCCTCTTGCACTTCCATCAAAATATAAACTTGAAAATGGCATCCCAGTTGATGCAATCAAGACATATACTGGCAAATCAACTGCCTATCATTCTAATAGTGCGAATCCTAAAACTGCATCAGGACGACCAGCCCAGGTTGGTTACGTGGCTGTCGATCCTAAGGTAATTCCTTATGGCTCAGAACTCTATGTAGTTTCCAAGAACGGTAAGTATGTTTATGGATATTGCATAGCTGCAGACTGTGGTAGATTTACTCACGATCAACTTATTGTCGATGTATATCTGGACAGTGAGGAAGAGTGCAGACAATGGGGTAAACGAGACGCAGTTGTATATGTACTCAGCGAGGCCAAAAAGTCAAAATAAAATATAAAAATCAGGAGCAGATAGGCACTTCGCCTACCTGCTCTTTTTTATCACCAAACCATATTTGTTCATTTAAAATTGTCTATATTTAACATAAATTTGAGACCTTTTTCAACTTGTGAAAGAAATCATTTTTCAAGTATAATATTCTTGGTATTTTTATGAAAAATTATAGGGGGCTTTTAAATGAATAAGACAACTTTGGCTGCAATCGGCGCTGTTACTACAGCTGGCGTTGCCGCTGGTTCTGCAGCAACTGTTGCAGGCGCTAAAAAGGGTTGGACTTGGCTTCAGGAAAATGCGCGCGAAACTATCATTCCTCCAGTTGATGGTCAGCCATATGCAAACAGTCACTACTATAAAGAGGGTGACTACAATGTTCATTATCAAATCGACATGCCAAAACCAGGAATTCCTGTTGCTGGCAAAATGTTCATGATTCATGGATTTGCATGCAATAGCTCATTTTATGATGAGATGGTTGAAATCTTGACAAATAAGGGCTTCATCTGTGTACGTCCAGATGTTCCAAACTGTGGCTTCTCAACACGTGAGACCAAGGAAGTAGCTCCTCTTCCACGTGAGCAGCTCCTTATCCATGTTCTCGAGACAGTTGATAATTCAGGTGTTGTTCCAGCAGGTAAGTGGATTCTTATGGGTCACTCAATGGGTGGCGGAATTTCAATGAATCTCGCACTTGATTACAAAGAGAAATTTAGCTGTGTATTGCTCTATGCTCCAATGGCAGCTGTTAATGCACCGAATTTCGTTAAGAATATCGTAACACTTGATCCAATGTGCAACCTCATGGACAAGATTTTCGGACCTTTCTGTTCATGGGACCCAGTTGTAAAGGCAGTTATTATGCTTATGACTGTTGATGTACGTTATTCTGCTCTCTATGATTGCAAGAAATTTGCTGATGGACTTACAGTTCCTAAGACAGGTACAGCAATGTGCTATATGATGGCTCGTGCACGTCCTACTCTCCATGAAGACATGGCCAAGGTTGATCTCCCAATTAAACTTTTCTGGGGACAAATGGACCTCTTCAACATGCCTTCAGTAGTTAAGAAATTCCAAGCTGCGCTTCAGAATCCTGATGTCACAATTACCAAGATCGCAGGCCACTGCCTCGTTCAGAATTGTGCACCAGAAGTATGTGATGAATCTCTTGCATTCCTCAAGAGAAACGGAATTATTGCATAAGGAGAAGAAGTAAATGGAACTTAAAAAACTTGAATTTCAAGTAAATAAGCAGACTAAGGGTTGGCCATATGCCAACAGTGAATATTTTGCTCATGGCGACTATAAACTTCATTACAGAATTGACGCTCCAAAGGGCAAGGAAAAAGGTAAATTGTTTATGATTCACGGCTTTGGCTGTGATACAACTTTCTATGATGAAATGGTTGATGAATATACAGAGAAAGGCATGCGCTGCGTACGCGTAGACTTACCTGACTTTGGTTATTCAACCAGAGAGATGAAGGGCATCAAGTATGTTGATAGAGTAGACATGCTTCTCGAGCTTATGCAGTACCTTGATAAGCAAGAGAGCAAGCCAGATAAATGGATTGTTGTTGGACATTCTATGGGCGGTTCAGTAACACTTGATATTGCTGATAGAAAACCAGAATATGTTAAGGGATATATGCTTTACGCTCCAATGTTCATGTACAATGTTCCACCAATCATGTCCAAACTCTTTATGATGAAGTGGATGGGTGCAATGATGGATACAGCGCTCAAGTATGTATTGCCATATGATGCGCTTGTTAAAGTTGTACTTCTCATCGCTACTATGTCACCAAGATATATGGCAAAGTATGATGTTTCCAAGGCTGCAAATCCTCTCAAGCTCGAGGATACAGGTAAGGGCCTCTGCTATATGAGTGCACATGCATCTCATCCAGCATATGAGGATATGAACCAGATTAAGCAGCCAGTTCTTCTTGTATGGGGTGGACTTGACCTCTTTGTTCCAAAGTCTAAGGTTAAGAAGCTTTCTGAGAGCCTTCCACAGGGTACAGAAATCCATACAATACCACTTGCAGGTCACTGCGTAGTTCAAAACTATGCAAAGCAGTGTGCAAAGTATGGCATTGATTTCCTCAAGAAAAACAAACTAATCTAACAGATATAACTAAGAACCTCACTCAACTGAGTGGGGTTCTTTTATTATATATTAAGAAAAACGAACGGTTCTAATGCGCGAACGAATACGATTTGTCAACTATAAAATGTATATAATATTTTGACTAACTACAAACTATGGTTAGTTATTATAGTACATTTTAGGAGGCAAAATTATGTACGAGCAGACCAATATGCGAAAGGAACATCCTATTGCGTTTAGGACCCTTTCCATAGTTCTGGCAATTATCATCATACTTTCGTGTGTGATAATTGGCATCCCAAGCTTGCTCCTTAGAGCAAGAGCTTCGGATCCAGAACTCTACAAATTTGTCGATGGCAACTTTGTCCCATTTGACGATACTGCAGCTGCTGCATATGTAAACGAACAGGACCATGCGTTCTACTCTTACTATGCCGCATATAAAGTACCGAAACTCAGCGACAAGTTGCTTGTTCTCGGTAATGACTTGCAGAGTGTTCATACCTATGTTGACGGTAATGCTGACAATGGTACAGGAGCCAAGAATAGAAACTATTTCTTCTCCGATACTGAAGTTAACATCATCGGAAACCTCAGAACACCATTCGATGGTAGCACATCAATTAATACCTCAGTATGGCACAAGAAGGCCCTAAACTTCACAACAGCCGTACAGGCAGGTTATTCAGCAAGTGCAAATCCAACTTTCAAGGACTTCGTTGATGCGGTTGAGGTTGATGCTCAATTCGTAAGACATGAGGAAAGAAATTTCTTCCCAGACAACATCTATGTTGACTGGACTGATTCCATAAACTGGAAGATGTATGATATTCAATTTGCCCTAAGAGACTATCTCGCAGATTATGCTTTTGATTATTTCAAGACTTCATCTGTCAAGGATTCTTGGGACAATGGAGCAGTATGGGTTGATGATACAACTAACCTCTCATCATATTATCAGGAGGCTGCTGCAAGCCCTAAGAATATCTATGTTCCAACTGTAAATTCCAGTTTCAAGTCAAATAGTGCATTCTCAGACAATGGTAAAACAGAGGATATCCATCCATTCCTTTATCTATGTTCTGAAACACTTCCACAGACTCTAACTGCTAATACTTCATATGAGAATTGGTTCAAGGGTGTTGACCAGTATGGTGTTAACTTCTCATCTGCCAATTTGTCATATAGCGTCTCTGGTAATGCCGGTGACCTTGTAACAATTGATCCTGCAACAGGTGAGATTACAGTTGGTGCAATCCCAGAGAACACAACTAAAACTGCAATCATAACTGTAACTGCCAAGACTGTTAATAGTCAGTATCCACTCGAGACTATTAGCTTCGCACTTACGGTTGGTGAAACTTTTGTACCTAAGAATGCCTCTAGATATACAAATTGGGATAGTGAAATGGCTGCCAAGACAACAGGAGATGTTGCAGATGCAGACTTTTACAACTTCCAATTCCAGACAGACAAGACCGTAACAGGCCCAGAAAACTATGATATCTCTCTTGATATCCCACAGTCACTTCCAATTAAAACAACTCCTGTTGATATCACCAATAAAACTACTAACTATCGTGATATCATGAAATCTTTAAGATCCGTTGCTGGTGGTTCGGGCGGAAATGCAGCTTGTCATTATAAGATTGATACCACCAAGACAAGGTTTAGCGAAATTGTATTGGAAAAGACAAGCACTACAGGTGGATATAATGATTCATATTCACAAGCTTGGGACAAGGTTAAATCAGCTCTCGGAGTAACACTTATAGCAAGTATTGATGCAGATAAGAAAACATGTACTGATGAGGGCGGTTTCCTCGCAGATTCTTCACTAACAGTTGGTGGTAATGGCACTGGTTCTGGTTACACATTGCTTATCAATCAAAACCTCAAGGAAGGTTGGTATTGCATATATGAGCAGGATAGCCATTGTAAAACCTATCACACATTCTATCTATCAGCTGATTCAACAAATCCGCTGATTATTAATGGTGAAAGAATTGCATTCCTTGCCAATTCAGAGATATATATCAATTCCAATGGCTATGATATAGCAGAACTCAAATATAACAGGCCAATGGAAAATGCCATCATCAAGGTTGATGGTCATGAAACCAATGCGGTTTCAACTACTGCAGGTAGTTATGGAATAATTGATGGTAAAGAAAATTCCACATTACAAAAGGGCCTCTATCAAGAATCAATTCCATTCTTCCCTGAGCAACTTACTATGAGTTGGCTGTCTGATGCAGGCTCATTGCCTATGACGCAACAAGGTAAATATACGGTTACATTTGGCGGAACTTTTGCAGCAAATGAATCCATTGTAGTTGCTGGAACAACTTTTAAAGTTAAGGCTGGTAGAACTTCTCAGAATAATGTCGCTTCTGATGTAAAAACTGCACTTGCTAGTAACCCTGATTATGATGTTACCGTTAGCAGCAATGTACTTACTCTTACAGAAAAAGCAGGTCACTTCGGTGTCGGTGTACCTTCTGTAATTGAGGCATCCAAGAATGGTACAGTTACTGTTGCTACCGTAACACCAGGTGCAGGTTATGATACTGCATTCAAGATAAAATCAACAACAGATTATTACGATACAGATTACATAATCAATGACGTTAATAACGGTGACCAAGCATTCTTTGGTGATGATTATCTAGTAACAGATAGCGCATTTGAAAGTAGTTCAATCTTTGCAGGTCTCAAGCATGACGGAACTTCTAATGTTAAGGACCTAAATAATGGATATAAGCCAAATGCCGAAAAGAAGAAAGTTGACTTTTATCCATTCCTCTATAACTACTCTCTAACAGGCTCACTCTTTGATACTCAAAAGGCTACAATTGACAGTGGCTTTGTTGATATAGCAGATGGCGTACTTACCAATTTCAAGCCAACTGTAATTAGAGGTAGCGTTTCTAATAAGACTGTTGGATTTTCTGGTATCGATCAATATGGAGTACTCTATCAAGCACTAGAATATTCTATAGTTGATTCCGATAAGAGAGAACCAATGACAGTGCCAAATGGCGTTACTTTTGATAGCGAAAATATCGCAATTAGTGTAGATAATGCTGCACTAGAAAATGCTGTCACAGAACTTACAATCAAGATTACTGCACTTACCAAGAACTCATATAATGATGCAAATGGTAATGCAGAAAAAGAAACAAATATCTATATTCCGCTCATCATCTATAAAGATTACACAATCAAATATGATGCTGATGATGGAGAGTTCCCAAGTGGCTACACTCCACCTATAGATACATTTACTCCAGATACAACACATACATATTCTGAGTATATTTCAACAGTAAAAGAACCAGTCAAGGAAGGTGCTTTATTTGTTGCTTGGTACGACGAGGATGATCCAAGCAAAACACCAATCACTCCTGATACGGTTGTTACAAACGAGGATCATGTATTGAAACCTCTCTGGAGCACAGACAATTACACTATTGAATATTATGATTCTGATGGAACTCTAATCGATTCAAGACTTGTTCTTCCAGATCATCCAATATTCAGCGATATAGTTACAAACTATGATGTATATGACCAAGCCAAGAACAATGAAGAGGGCAAGGGCCGCTTTGTTGGTTGGCATTTAGGCTCAACAAGCGGCGATATCATTTCAACTGGTACAGCCAATGAAACAACTGATTTGGCGGATAAGACAAATGATAATGTTATCAAGGTTTATGCAGCATTTGAGAAGGAATATGAATTTGACTTCCACAATGCTGATGGCACTGTAACTCCTATCATCGTTTCAGAGTCTGAACTCGGCAATAACATCTATGCAAATTATCTGACAGACAATATCACAGTTGGCGAAGTTGAAGATATCTATGGCAACAAGATTAATTATGCATTGCCAAATGATGCATTGCTGCCAGATGGCTTCTCAGCTGTATTTGATAGTGATACAAGTGCAGTTCATCCATGGGCTGCTCTAAACAGCACAGAGAACCCACTGTACACAGTAGATGTCGACGATGATACAACTTATACAGTATATCCAGAAGGAAATTACACACCTGAAAATGGATATATCACTTCTTCGGATATCCAGGTTGTGGATGATACAGATAATCCTGTAATAGTTGGTGAAAACACTTTCTATCCTAAGAAGGAAATAGTAACTGACCCTAAGAGCACATTTGAAAAGGTTGCTCTTGCAGTATCGGGTGAGCCATCTATGGATAGCATCCCAAGTGGCACAGTATTTGATGTTTATGAGGCTCTTGATGTGGCTCATATCACATACGATCCAAATGCTGGCACAGATACAGTAAACAACCTTCCAGGTCCAGAGGCGCTCACATATGAGAACTCAGCAGACATCTCATCTAGTACCCCAACTCGCCCTGGTTATACATTCTCTGAGTGGAATACAAACCCAGATGGTTCAGGAGATGTATATAATCCAAGCGATCCATATAAGGATAAAAATGAGGAGCCTGTATCCGTAGTTCTCTATGCTCAGTGGGATGAGAACACAGCAGACCTGAAGTTCGATCCGAATGCTGGCACAGATACAGTAACAGGTATGCCAGAAGATGATACTCTCACATATCCGGATGGCAAGACTGTTCCAAATAATGTTCCTGAGCGCTCAGGATATACATTCCTAGGCTGGTCAGAGGACCCAACAGCAACAACACCAACTGTTAAGGCTGGTGACGTAGTTAAGGGCGCGAATGAAGAGCCTGAGGACACAACATACTATGCAGTATGGAAGTCATTGACAGATGCAACGCTTTCCTACGATCCAAATGCTGGCACTGACACTGTATCAAGCATGCCGGAAGATCAGATAATGACATATAAGGATCCTACGGAAATTGCATTTAATATCCCAACTCGTCCGGGTTACACATTCGTAGAATGGAATACCGAGGCAGACGGTTCAGGTGATGCATATAGCCCATATGATTCATATAAGCTTGAGAATACACTTCCTACTGACGCTACCCTCTATGCACAGTGGGAAGAGAACACAGCAGACCTCAAGTTCATTCCTAATGCTGGAACAGATACGGTAACAGGTATGCCAGATGATGACACTCTCACATATCCAGATGGCAAGACTGTTCCAACTAATGTACCTGTTCGTCCAGGATATACATTCCTAGGTTGGGCAGAGGATCCAACAGCAACAACACCAACTGTTAAGGCTGGTGACGTAGTTAAGGGCGCGAATGAAGAGCCTGAGGACACAACATACTATGCTGTATGGCAGAAAAATATAGATAGTATCGTTTATAATCCAAATGCAAATGGTGATCCTGTAGACAAACTTCCTGATACACAGACGCTCACATATGATAATCCTGCAGACATCTCATCTAATGTTCCAACTCGTCCTGGATACACATTCAAAGAGTGGAATACAAACCCAGATGGTTCAGGAAAAACATATAATCCAAGCGATCCATATAAGGATAAAAATGAGGAACCAGAGCCATTAACCCTTTATGCTCAGTGGGATGAGAACACAGCAGACCTGAAGTTCGATCCAAATGCTGGTACAGATACTGTAACTAAGATGCCGGCAAATGATACTCTCACATATCCGGATGGCAAGACTGTTCCAAATAATGTTCCTGAGCGCCCAGGATATACATTCCTAGGCTGGTCAGAGGATCCAACAGCAACAACACCAACTGTTAAGGCTGGTGACACAATCAAGGAAAAGAATACAGAGCCTGAGGATACAACATACTATGCTGTATGGAAAGAAAACACAGCGACTCTCACATTCGATCCAAATGCTGGCACTGACACTGTAACTAAGATGCCAGAAAATGATACCCTCACATATTCAGAGGGTAGCAATGTCCCTACAAACGTTCCTGTTCGACCAGGATATACCTTCCTAGGCTGGGCAGAGGATCCAACAGCAACAACACCAACTAAGATAGCTGGTGACACAATCAAGGAAAAGAATAAGGAACCTGAGGATGTAACATACTATGCAGTATGGCAAGAGAATACAGCAACCATTACGTATATTCCAAATGCGGATGGTGATACTGTAAAGAACTTCCCAGAAAATAAGGATCTAAATTATAAGAATTCAGCTAGTATTTCACCAGATGTCCCATCACGCAAGGGATATACCTTTACAGAGTGGAATACCATGCCAGACGGTTCGGGAAAAACATATGATCCAAGTGATCCATATAAGAAAGCAAATGAGGAGCCAGAGGCACTAATTCTCTATGCACAATGGACTCCAGATAAGCATAGAATTTCCTTTATAACCAATGGCGGAACGGATATTGATCCAATAATAGAGCCATATAACACTGATGTAACAAAGCCTCAAGATCCTACGAAACCTGGATATATCTTTGATGGTTGGTATAAGGATCCATCACTCACGACACCTATGGATGTTCCATCCAAGATGCCAGATGAGGATATTGTTCTGTATGCTAAATGGGTTCCAGAACCAGAAGTAGAAATAATTATCAATGTCGAAACAGAAAATACATTTGATTTTGATAATGAAAACGCTACAAATAAGGACGAAATTAGCGATATCTTAAAGGATTCAATTACAGACGAAGATAAGCAAGCAGTTCGCGATGGTGGACGCATTGAAGTCATCATGACTGTAAAAGAAATCCCTAAAAATGTTCCTAATGAAAACAGAATTGCAAATGATGGTTTGTTGCTTGCAAAGCACATAGAATTGCAGCTTGTTAAGAACACATACGATATGGACGATAAGCTCATAAATACGGAAAATATTGATGAAGTTTCCCGTCCAATTCAGTTTGTAATTCCTGTAGATCAGTTTGCTAAAGAAGGCCGTGAAT
The DNA here is from genome assembly GCA_045642705.1 of Acutalibacteraceae bacterium. GTDB lineage: Bacteria > Bacillota > Clostridia > Oscillospirales > Acutalibacteraceae > UBA1227. The sequence goes on along the minus strand of JAZUJK010000022.1, from coordinate 2,469 downwards.
TCTTCGTTTATGGCGAATACGGCGGTAGACATGAAGCAACTAGAACTCCTGATGGAGACGGCATTTTGATATTCCAAACAGTATCATTTTCAACCAAAGATATAGCAATATTCTCAATTGCATATCCTCCAGAAGATGAGCCTCTTCCACCAGAAGAACATGTTGTTCAGACAGGCGATAATGCCTTCATTGCAATGGCAGCAACAGCTGGAATTTCAGCACTTGCATTCCTTGCAACAAGGCGCAAAAAAGACGATTCTGACAAGTAAAAATCCGTCTAAATTTAAGCAAAATTAATCAAAAAAGGACCTCACTCTAACCGAGCGGGGTCCTTTTAATATATAAAAAACGAACGGTTCTAATGTGCGAACCAAAAGCTCGTAAATCCTTATATATATTATAATATGCTAAATATATTATTTTTCTAAAAGTAATATAAATTCGGTACAATGTACAGTTTCAGGGGGCAAGAAATATGTACGAAAAGGCAAACATCAGAAGAGAACACCCTATGCTCTATAGGGCTCTTTCTCTACTCCTTGCTTTTGCTATCGTTCTTTCCAGCGTAGTTGTTGGAATTCCACGACTTAAAGCAAAGGCACTTAGCATCGCTAGTGACTCAGGTACGCTTGAGTTTAAGGATGCTAACATTGATTACAGTTCCAAACTTCAACAAAACAAGGATGGAACATACAAGTTAACTTTGGACTTTAGTTCAAATGTTAAACACGATGACTTAAACGTAAGCCACGCTGTATCTGGAGATGGATACTTTGAAGCACCTGTAACAGGTACTTACATTGTTCAACTCTGGGGCGGCGATGGCTCTGATGGCTTTGACTCAACTTACTATGATGGTGGTGAGTCTGGCGCAGGCGGATATGTTTATGCGGCTATACAGATGAACAAAGGCGATATTATATTCTATCGTCTTGGTGGTGCAGGTGAGAAATCTATTGTTGCCGATGAAGGCGGTGGCGTCAATGGTAATGGCGGTGGCCACGGTAGTGTTGGTAACTTCCAAGTTGGTGCCGGCGGTGGCTATTCTGTTGCGTATCTCTATCGTAATGATGATAGTACTAAAAATGCTGAATACTTCTTTAATACATATACGGATGGAAATGGACGCATTAAGGATTTCGATGCAGCTACTTACGAGACTGATCGAAAAGATGAAAGCCATTACATCCTCATTGCCGGTGGCGGCGGTGGCGGTGGCGCTGCTGGTGACCCTGGTTTTGATGCTTCAACTTACTATTCACCAGATGGCGGTTCCGCTGGTAATATGAATAGCAAACAATATCCTGTTACAGTAGGTGACAAGGTAATTGGTATAGCTTTTGCTGGAGCAGACGGCTCATCTAGTGGTAAAGTTACGTCTTACATTGGTCATGGCGGAACAAATGTGCCAGGTAAATCGGTTAGTGGCGCAAGTCTTTTTGATGTTGCAAATGACTGGTATAAAAAGACAAAATCAAACTTAGAGGGCGGTACGGGTTCCTCTGGTAACTACTATGGCGGTGGCGGCGGTGCCGGCTTCTGTGGCGGCTCTGGCGGTACAATGACCAACCGTAATAGCGCAACCAATATCGGTGGTGGCGGCGGTGGTTCGTCATTCGTTACAACTTCTATTGATGGTGTAACAATGATTGAAACAGTTGCTGGTATGACTGATGCTGAGATTGCAAGGATTAAAACTATGGAAAACCCTCGCCCAGCAGTAAACAGAGGCGAATATTTACATGGTGGTTATTTCATTGCAACGCTTGTAGATAATGAAGAACAAGATGCAACTTTTGATTGGATTAAGTCAGAACTTGAATTCTCTTCTACTATTTCTGATTACTTTACAATTGTAACTGAATCTTCAACAGCAACAAATGCTGATTTGTCTATTGATGGTAATACAATCACTATCAATGACTTTGATATTGCCTCCAAAGGAACTTCAACTATAGAACTCACCTTAAAGCCTATTGATGGTTTTGCAGGTGGTAACGATGTAAATCTCTTTAAAAATGGTACTGAATTTGCAATAAAGCACAATGTTGATGGTCAACTTGTTGGTGATTATTCAAGTTACGATATCAACCTTAATGATGTTACTTCATACGTTAATGTTCCAATTAATGGCTTCTCAATGGTAGCTAAGTCAATTAACGTACCTATAAATACATCAGTAAGTGTTCCTGTAAATGATTTAATTGATGCAACTCAAAGTGTTAGAACTCATGGAACATTAAAAGATGATTTCCTTACAATTTCTGGTTACAAGATTGATGGCACTGACGTTGACGGTCATGCAAATCTTACAGAGAAAAAGTTCTATACATTAAGTTTTGATGTTACTCCAAAAACAACCGAGCCAAAAGCTATCATAGGTGCCAAGGTTGAACCTATCACCTATTCAGCAAAGTCAGTTGTAACACAAGATGAAATCGTAGAAGTAAACGGTATCAACTTCAGTGT
>JAZUJK010000021.1:0-168090 GCA_045642705.1 Acutalibacteraceae bacterium | reverse complement strand
TGTGGAAGAATATATAGATTATTACAACAACAAACGGATTCAGGTAAAAACAAAATGGATGCCTCCTGCAGAGTACAGGAAAACATCCATCTGTTTAGCTTAGTTCAATATTATGTGTCCAGGATTCTGGGTACATATCACCCTTGATAGGGTGCTTTTTTTATGCCCCAAAATACCGATAAGGGGATAAAACCTGTTTTTTATACCTTTCTTGTCCTGTTTTCTATATGAGCGGGAATTATATATTATAAGGTTTTTAAAAGAGGGCAAGTATGAATATAAAAGTAGGAATTATAGATAGAGATTCAGTTTTTGTAGAGCGCTTTCTACATACTATGAATACAAAATATGATGACATAGAAATTTTCGCATTTCCTAAACTAAAAAAGGCTCTTATAGCAGCAGCGGAATCGAACTTTCATCTATTGCTTATTGATAGTGCTTCTGTTTCCAGAGAAGAACTAAATAAGAATGAAAACTTAATACCAAAGCAATGTAAATTGATGCTTATTTCTGCAAAAAAAGCATCTGATGACAGTGATGAAACTGATGTTATTGGAAAATATCAGAGCGCGGCGAGCTGGCACGAGAGAATCTGTCATATCTGCATCTGCCAAGCAGAGGATAAGAATAAGGGCGGGTCCGATGTAAGGCAAATGACAGATTCTAAGATGTGCTTGTTCGTTGCTGGGGATAGCGGAGTGAAAGCATCTGCTGCCGCATCCATGTTTTGCCATTATCTAAAACAGAATGGCAAGACTGCAGTTGCGGTGGAACCATCCGCTATGCCCGGCGAACAGCTCGCCAAAATATGTGATATTTTACGCGAAAGTTTTGGAGCAGAATATGTGCTTGCAACTGTACATCCAGAGACCGTTGAAGATATTGTTCCTGCATTTATAAATTGCAACAGATTGATACTTGTGACAAATGGCACATCTGCTGCTAATAAAACTATTGAAAAATATATGGCGGAGTTGCCTAGTAAAGCATTGATGAATAATCTCGAGGCATATAGAAAATATCTTCTTTTATATGTCGAGTATGATCCAAAACATGGTCGCTTGATAGATGATGACACAATAAACAAATTGGGTGGAATAGATCTTGCGGGAAGTACAGATGTGCCTTTTAAAAAGTTGGTGACATTACTCGATGTATGAGGAAATCAAGAAAGAATTATATGAGTTTAGTTCTCTCTCGAGTCTCAGTAATGAGGAACTTAGCAGACTAATAAACAGTTTGTTTTTAAAGCACAATAAAGGTACATATTTTGATCCAACGCAGAGAGAAGAAATAGTAAATAAAATATTTAGTTCAATAAGGGGATTTGCTGTTTTAGATGAACTTATTGCGGATGACGATATAACAGAAATCATGGTCAACCGATATGACGAAATATATATAGAAAAGAATGGCATAATGTTGCTCTCAGACAAAAAGTTTGACGATGAAAAGGAACTGTTTGATGTAATTCAGCGAATTGTTGGTAAGGCTGGACGTGAAGTTAATCTTGCCAATCCAATTGTTGATACAAGACTCAGCGGAGGAGAACGAGTAAATATTGTTCTTCCTCCGGTTTCTCTTACCGGTGCACTAATTACAATAAGACGTTTTCCAAAGAAGAGAATTACCATGGCTGATTTGATAAAACGTGGTTCTATTTCAGAGGAAGCAGCAAAATTTTTAGAGCGATTGGTAGTTTGTAAATATAACATTTTTATAAGTGGAGGAACGAGTTCGGGTAAAACAACTTTTCTAAATGCATTATCAGATTTTATTCCTTCAAACGAAAGGATAATCACAATAGAGGATTCGGCCGAACTGCAAATTACGAGTTTAGAAAACATAGTAAAAATGGAAGCGCGTAATGCCAATACAACAGGTAGTGGAGAAATAACAATAAGAGATCTTATTAGAACTTCACTTAGAATGAGGCCAGACAGAATAATTGTTGGAGAGGTTCGTGGAGCAGAGGCTCTCGATATGTTAAATGCTATGAATACTGGACATGATGGTTCTCTATCAACAGGTCATGCCAATAGTAGTCTTGATATGCTATATCGTCTTGAAACTATGATTTTAGAAAGTGGAGCATCATTTCCTTTCTTAGCTATTAGACAACACATCGCATCTTCAATAGATATAATAGTTCATTTATCTAAGGATGGAGAAGGTAGAAGACATGTTGCTGAAATCAGTGAAGTTGTTGGATTACGGGATGGAGAAATAGAACTTTCCTCCTTGTATTTATATAGTAGAGGAACTTTAGAGCGAACAGACAAGCAGTTGATGCACAAGGAGAAAATGGAAATATATGAAAAGACGTAGTTTCTGCGGAAAGCGCTATGGGATTACTTATTATGGAATGGGTTTTCTAATAGGTTTTGGAGCGGGTATGTTTGCATTCAAAATTATTTATTCGAGTTTGATTATCAGTCTCGCATTATCGACAGTAGCGGGAATTGTTTTTTCAAATGTATTTGTGAACATGCAAATCAATAGAAGAAAATCAGAATTCGTACTAGAGTTTTGCGATTATTTGGATGCAATTTCAAGTTCACTATCATGTGGCAAAAACAGCTATGAAACATTTCAACTCGCCAATGATGATATGCATAATCTGTATTCTAATATCTCTCCAATATGCATAGAGAGTCAGCGAGTTGCAAATGGTCTAAAAAGCGGAAGAAGCATAGATGAATTACTTCTCGATATGTATGAGAGAACAGGATGTGAAGATGTCAAAATCTTTGGCGATGTCTATTCTATTTGTAATATGGCAGGCGGAGATTTAAAGCAAACTGTAAGTGATACTAAGAACCGAATTATTGAAAAAATAAACATAGAGAATGAGATTAAAACGAGTCTCGCAGCTCCTAAAAACGAATTAAATATTATGGCACTTATGCCTATTGTAATTACAGGAACTCTTAGGATCCTCGGGGATAATTTCCTGTCTGGAAGTTCCCTTGCCGCTAGCACAATAGCACTTGGCATTTTTATATTTGCATATGTTCTTGGGCAAAAGATTGTAAAGATTGAGGTTTGATTATGTCCATTGTATTAAAGGTTATCGCTATGATAGCTGCGAGCCTTATAACAATTGTTGATATTGTGATTCTCATAATATGCAGAAAAAAAGAATATGAAAAAACGGGCATGAAAGTTTTCTTAATGGAGGATCTATTTGTTATCGGAGATACGATAAGTAGATTGATCAAATTGCCACAAAGAGAACAACGGACGAGAAAACTTTCAGAGATTTATGATGTAAAAACAGCGGGCAATATTGCAAGGAGTGCAAGATTGGCGCCGGTCACTTATATTTTTCTATTTACTCCAATTCTTCTAATTTCTGTCGCCCTGTCTGGCAATAAATTAATCGGTATTTTAACGCTCACATTAATTGGATTTTTAGCAGTCTATTTTGATATGTGGCTGACAGGAATATTAAAGAAAAGGCATGATGCCATATTGCGTGATTTTGCAACTGTTTTATCGAAAATGTCGCTTATGGTAAATGTTGGCGTGACAGGAATTGATGCATTTTGCAAAGTTGCAAAATCAAGTGAAGGAGTTCTCTATCAAGAGATGCAGAGAGCTGCCGATGAAATAGAAAATGGTATGTCAATAGATAGAGCAATGGAGGGTCTTGCAAGTAGAAGTGGCTGCAAGGAAGTTAGGAAGTTTGTAGCGCTATATAAGCAAAATCTATTAAAAGGTGGGCCTGAATTTCCAATACTTTTACAGAATATGGCGGACACTGCATGGCAGGAACGCAAAACAAGAGCTCGTCTTGCGGGAACAAATGCGGAGCAGAAATTGCTGGCCCCGATAATGCTTATGTTTATTGGCGTTTTAATTATGGTTATAGTTCCAGCATTTAATAATTTGTTATAGGAGGAAAAATATGAGAATACTACGTTGGTTAAATTTAAGAAATAGCGGTGAAATAAATATTATTTCAATGGTTTTAATAATCATTGTTGTTATTGCACTTGTTGCAATTTTCCAAAATGAAATGACAGATATAGTAACAGCAATGTTTGACAAAATAAGAGAAGCAATGGGTGTCTGATGAAAAAGGAAAATGGTTCCGCGCAAGTGGTAGAGATATCTTTTGTACTTCCGATTGCTTTTTTTGTTGTATTGCTTTTGCTTTATCTTGCTTTTGGAATGTTTTTATATGTTCATTCATATAGTCTCGCGCGAAGCGCTATTTATGATCTGTCGGTTGCAGTGGGAAGTGAAGACATATATTGGCAGATAAAAGGCAACTATATAGATAAAGAAAAAGAGAGCGCAATAGAGGGTGGACTTAAAAAGAATCTATCATCACTCCAGGTCTTGCCAGGCCTGGGATTCCAGTCATCTTGTCGTGTTAATGGAAAGCTACGTCAACCATTTGCTGTGGTATCAATTTCTGCCAGTTATTTTGGTAAGCAGATATATTGTATCAATTTGGAAAGAGCAGTTTTGAGGCCTGCGGAGTTTGCAGGCCTTGTAGATTTTGGCAAATCTATTATTTCGGATTTTGATGAACTGAAAGGTATATATGATGCGGTTTTTCGATAGAGCCAAGGGATCAATTTCGATATTTTTAATTCTTGTACTTGTTCCTATGTATACATGTGTATATCTTGCTATAGATTCTGCTAGATATTCCGCTGCAAAAGCTAAGGTGCAAGGTGCCATTATGCTCACCGGCAATTCGGCACTGGCAGATTATGACCGAACAATAAAAGAATTATATGGAATATTTGCAATTTCAAAATCAGAGAGAGAACTGTCCGATGAACTTACAAAATATTACACAGCGATGATAGATAGTAGCGAACTTGGTCTCGGCAATACTGTGATTACACGTGAAGTCCTTAGTGGCATGGTGAATCAGTCTTTTGAAAATGTGATACGAACAGAGACATTGGAACTGAAAGCAAATTATGATTCCAAGGATTCTCTTGCAAGGCCCGATACAATGGACTACGCAATAAAGAATTATATGAAGTATCGCGCCCCATATGAATGGAGCGTTGGGCTTGCAGAAAAAGTCCCACTTTTTCTTGATTTTAAAGGCCTATCCAAGAAGTGCGATGAGGATAAATCAGAAATAAAGAATCGAGATGCTGGCAAGACTGTAGCAGATACGATGGATGGTCAGTCGGCGAGGTCGCTTAAATCCAATTTGGAGGAGCTCTCAAATACAGATATTAAAGTCTTTACAAGCAATGCTCCAAATAAAAAGATATCAGAGCTTGTTCACCCTGATATCTTGTCATCAATAGGAGTATTGGAGCATACTGCAATGTCAATTTCTGACATGTCTAAATTGCAAAATGCCGTCACAAATTGTTATGAAGCAGAATATATTTTGGATATGTTTCATTGTCTTGTATCGGATGAGGATGCAACTCATCCGATAGGTAGGAATGAAGTGGAATATATTATTTTTGGCAATGATAGTACAACAGTCAATGCGGCAGAGGCAGTGGACCTTATATTTGCAATAAGGCTACTTCTCAATTCCATATATGTATATTCAAACGCAACAATGCGAGAGAGCGCATTGACTGTAGCTGCGGCCGTCGCGGGTTGGACCGGAGTGGGCATCCCACTCGTCCAAAACGCAATTTTGATTGCGTGGGCCACGGCCGAATCTGTGATGGATATGGCATCACTTTGTAAAGGGAATACGGTGCCAGTATATAAGACTGCATCAACGTGGACACTTGGCATATCAGGAATTACTAGCACATTGTCACGGGGAGTCGCAGCGTATGCGGCCAAGGGAATAGATGATGTGTTTGACAAAATTGAAAAGGCATCAGAAGAAAAAGTTGATGATATAAGAGATGCGACACTTAGTTATATTAATCAAACCGGACAAGGAGCGGCAGAAAGCCTAACAAGTGCAATAATACGGCCTGTTGAAGATGCAATAGCTTCACTTACAAGTGGAGTAAAAACAGAATATACAAGAGCCGAAGTTGAGGGTGTGATAAGGCGTGCTGTAAATTCTGTCGGTGGGAATTCTCCTGGAATTGTTGCAGCGAAGAAACTGTTTATTGCAAATTGCCTTCAGCCACTTACGGATACGGTATATAACAATCTTCCTAATCTATTTAAGGAAGAAGATGGTCTGGCAAAAGAAGCTGGAAAGAAAATAAGAGACGGAATAAACAACGCTTATCATATACTTTTTTCCAAGATAGAAAAGGAAGTAAATGCCCTTGCTGATTCTGCATCGGGCAAGTTGCAAGGGGCATTACAGTCAACCAAGAGCGAAGTAAAGAACAAAACAATGGAAGTGATAAATTCCTATTCAGAAGAATTGTCAAAGTATCTTGGTGACGGCGGAGATGTTACAGCATCCAAGTATTCTGGAATAGGAATGAATTATAAAGATTATTTGAAACTATTTTTACTAATAGGTCTCTCTGGTGACAAAACTAAATCCAATATTTTAAAGAGATGCGCGGTAGTAATGCAGATAAATTGTCAAAAAAGAAATAGCAAATTCAACATTTCTAACGTCTATACAGGTGTAAAAATAAATTCTTTGACAGGTATAGAACTACATAAGATCAGATATGAGGAGGCGTTCCATTATTAAGAGATTTTTAGTGCTTATTATGGCAATGGTTCTTCTTTTATCTAGTTGTAGTCGTACAGCTAAAAATAATCATAATATTTGCCATTTGGTAACTGCTGACATTGAATTGCCAAGTGGCTGGAATGGTGGTGGTAATACGACTAGGTTTTATACAAATGATAATTATCCAGATACATATGTATTGGTCGGAGAAACAAGTGATCCAGAGGAGGATATTAAGAAAAATCTGGAATTGTTCTTAAGCACAGAATTCTATCGAAATAAAATTGAATTTTGCTTTGATGAATCAGATGAATTGGTTTCTGGAATACTTAAAAATAACCGTTTAGAAGAGGAATATTATTTCTATGGATGCTTTGTCGAGGATCCAGCAGTATATGTGTTTTGTATGTGTAAAAGTGAAGAATCAAAATCGGAAATAAAAGCGATAAGAGATTATGCATATGAATCATTTATTTAATAAAAATCCAGCCCTGTATTCTGTGGAAGGTGCGTTTACAATTGTGATTTTCACAGCTCTTTTTATGATGCTAATATCACTAATTTCTGTGATTCAAGTGGAATGTGAAGTTGCAGATGCACTAAATGAGGTTGCAATGCAACTGTCTCAGGTATCATATGCAGTACTTAGTGGTGATGATGGAAACAACGAAGAAACGAAGAAGCTACGCACAGTTTTAAAAGCAACTGAGCGGGATGTTGTAGGTTTAACATCAGGAAATGTTTTATGCAACACACTGGTTACACCTAAGATAGATAGAAAAATTATGAATCAAATTGATGGTGGGAAAATCAGTTATTCAGCATCCAACACATTGGGAGACGGAAGGACAATATCACTTGTTGCGATTTACGATATAAAAGTTGAAACATTTGGGCTCGTTGATAAGCGACTTCATATATGCCAACGAGCTGAAACACTTGCATGGCTTCCATATAATGTCAGCATTTTAAATCCTGATTATGAGACAAATTCATCAATTTGGGATGAGACAAATTTTACACGTGGCAAATATTTTGTGACACAGGTAAAGGGAAGCATTCCGGGGTGTGAAGTGGAGAGTGGTCAAGGCTTTGATCTCTATTACAGGGATGAGGGAAAGGTTGTTGAAATAGTCTCCCTAAATGTTTTTAGTCCTTCATATTCATATTGCAATGGAAAGAAAAATGACCCACAGAGTTATTCGCCAAATTCCGAGAATATAGAGAAGCAACTCGATAAAATAATTGCAGCTTATAAGAAGGATATAAAGCAAAGTAAAAATGATATTTTGATGGCGGATGGATCTTATGCACCTCTTTTAATAGAGGAAAAAGAATTAATCTTGATACTTCCCAATGAGGCGCAGACAGATGCTTTTTCATCATATTTTGAAAAGCTTATCGGAAAATGTGCAAATGAAGGTTTCAAAGTTCAAATTCAGTACAGTGAGGATGCCCTATGATTGATTACACTGAGTTTCTAATTGTTCCGCCTCTTTTAATGGCATCTGTGGAAGACATTAAGACGAAAGAGGTTAGAAATATTTATGCGGTTATTATTCTTTTAATCAAAGCAATTTTGATAATCATAAAAGAGGATTCGATTGTATTTTTAGTTGATAGTGTAGTCGGTGCTTTGATATCAGCCTTTATTATTTTGTTTTCATTTCTCTTGAAAAGAGGAGGAATTGGTAAAGCTGATATTTATATTCTGATTTCACTCGGATTTTATATGGGAATCAAACTGTTTCTGAGGGCTTTGCTTTGTGTTTCAATAGTGTCTCTTACATATTCAATATTTCTATTGGCTACAAAGAAGGCAAAAATTGATACAAAATTGCCGTTTTTGCCATTCATTTTGATAGGAACGGTAATTTCTATATGCATGGAGGCAATATGGTAAAACGAAATTGGTTTGTTTTTATGCTTGTTATTTTGTGTGGATTATCCTGGTACAAGGTGGTTCATGATTATAAAACAGGTTTAGATGTGTATTCTAAAAATATGCGAGCGGCAGAAACTTCTTTTTCTAAGAAGATGTATGACGTTGCTGAAAAGCAGTATAAAGCAGCGCTTGATATCAATCCAAATAGTGAAAAAGCGCAACTTGGCCTTGCAAAAACATATAGTGCTGAGGAAAACTATAGGGCGGCAATACCGCTATATAAGAATTTGTTACAGGTTAGCACTAATAAGGAAGAAATCGCATTATTGCTAGCAAATTCCCTACTTAGTGGGGGACAATATCGAGAAACAATTGATATTTTATCAAAAGTGGAGCAAAGCGAACAAATTAAAAATAAGATTTTAGAGGTAAAATCTAGATATTCTCTTAAATATATAGGCATCACAACACCCAAATCATGGCAGGTTGTAACTCCTCTGGATCTTGAATCTTGTACAGTGGTTGAAAACGAAGGATTTACAACATATTCATCTCTTGGAAAAAGAATGATACATGGGAAACTTTCATTTGTTGGCCCTATATCAGAGGATAAAATATTATATCCAGCTGTTGAAGATGGTGAATGGTGTTACGTAAATGATAAAGGAAACAGACAGATAGTATTTGATAAGAAATATACGTATTTAGGCCCGTTCTACGATGGTTTTGCCGTAGCAAGTAGAGATAATTTGTTTGGTTATATTGATAAGGACGGGAATGAATATCTCTTCTCTTGCAGTAATGCATATAATTTTCAGGATGGCGTTGCTGCTATAAAACAGGATGGGGTAATCAAATATATAAATAAGAGTTTTGAAGTGATAAAAGCGACTGATTATGACGGAATTGTGGCGGATGAATATGGATTCACAGCACATGCGAACCGTCAAGTTCTTGCAAAACATGGAAAATACTATTTTTGCGACAAAAATTGTGGCTTAGTGGGGAACAAATGCTACGAATATGTTATGTTACCACGTGTGAGTGGGGAATATGTTGCATATAAAGAAGGCGGAAAATATGGATTTTTAAACTATGATACAGGCATTCCTGTTATAACCCCACAATATGATGATGCCCGCTCTTTTTCAAATGGGCTATCTCCAGTGAAAGTGGAGGGAAAGTGGGGATATATTGACGCAAATAACAACAAAGTGGTGGACAATACTCTAAAATATGCCACAGAAATATCGAAAGAGGGGACTGCATTTGTCCAAAACGAAGCAGGATATGCCCTGATTTCATTTAATTATTTACAAGATAAAGCTAAAGGAGGATAAAAATGGCAACTGATTATGAGAGATGCTATACAAGTAAAATTTATCTTGAGAAATTATCAAACGGTATGGATCCGTTTACTGGGGATGATTTACCAGAGGATACAGTTTTAAATGATGTATATCTATGTAGAGCTTTTGCACTTGCAGCCGATGTACTTGATATGTTTATTAAAAATGGCTGTAAGATTAATGCAAGTAGTAAAAGTGAGAGACATCCTTTTAGAATTACAGAAGCTCAGATTGAAAATATAACAATTTCGGAAGAACCCGTTTCAATTACGACAATTGCTAACAGAATAAACAAAGTCCTTGATAGTGATGTCAGGCATATTCAAGGATTTCATATTGCAGCATGGCTGGAAATAGAAGGATTCTTAACAACAGAGGTATATAAAGACAAAAGAAATAGAATTCCTACCAAGGAAGGAGAAAGTATTGGTATCACTGCTCATCTCGTTGATTTCCAAGGCAGGGAATTTTACAAAAATTTGTATAACGTAAATGCGCAAGCGTTTGTTGTAGCCAATATTCATAAAATTGCGGCAGCGTCGTTTAAAGAATATGCTGAGCAACTTACAATTGAAGAAGCTGTTTCTGAAAAACCAAAAGCTAAACCAAAAACAACCAAGAAGAAAACCAAAAAATAGAGGACTTATGTAATAAAAAATGTTAAAATAAGAAAAAATAAAACTTGGAGGATGTTATGAAAAAGTTATTTTCATTGCTCTTATGCTTTAGCATCGTTCTTATTTTAACTGCTTGCGCAGCGCAGGCACCTACAGTTCAGCCACTGCCAGTGGCACAAATTGATGCAGAATCTCAATTTGGCGTAGATAAAAATATCACTATTGATACTATCGATAATTATCTAGGTCGTGATGATACCGTTTATCGTGACATGCGTATGCTCTTTGATCCAGCTGATTATGGCGCAATTGGTGGAGATGCAGATCTATCCGCAACAATTAAGGGATTCCGTGTAACGCCATATCCATATATCGGTACACTTCAGGCCCTTCCAGTTGCAGGCGCTTATGATGGCGAATGTCTCTATACTGTTGTATGGAACGAGGATGGAACTATCAAATCAGCAACACCAAACTATCTTGAGTCTGAAATGATAATGAAAGAATTGTTCCCACAGGATAAAAATGTATTCTTAATCTGCGGTGGTGGCGGATACGCTGGCATGACAAGAAATCTTCTTTTATTCCTCGGATGGGATGAAGGAAAAGTATATAATGTCGGCGGCGCTTGGAAATATAAAGGAACCAACAAGGAAGAACTTATCGTATATCCAGAGGATGCCAATGGTACAGTAATTGATGCAACATGGCGTGCAGATTATGCATATATCGATTTCACAAGGCTTCATAAGGTAGGTGCATAATATGAAAAAACTCGTATCACTTTTACTTGCTACTGCCGTTTTGGTTTTGTGCTTTGCTGGATGTAGCGCATCAATAAATATTAATACGAAGGATAAATCAGAGACATATCCACTTCTTAGATTTACGCATTATTCACAGGATGGAATAGCTGAGGAAGAGGATGCAATAATTATTTTTGAATATGCAAATGAGACATTTACAACATATCAAGTTGCATATCCTTCCTGCACATGCAGAAATCCAGAGAACAATGTCCTCTCAGTTATGTATATTGAACTTCTCAATACAAAAGAGAAGGCTGAGGATGCATCGATTAGAGCAATATCATTCGGTGATGGCAAGGGACTCTTTGGGGATAATGATAATTATTCCGCATTTACTCTCGATAAAATGGATGATACCTATTATCAGAAACTTGTCGGAAAGACAATGGCTGATTTCGGCGATGTAAATTACACAACACGAGCAGATGGTGTGGATGCAATTTCCGGAGCAACTGTTACTATGAGTAATACAGAATCTTGCATTAAGGCATTGTTCCGTTATCATGCTGATAAATATTATTCAGGAAAATAAGCAAAAAAATAATGGCTCACCAATCGGTGAGCCATTTTCTTATGCCTAATTATAGAAACTATAAATTGTACCAGAAGGTCTCGCTTTGATTTCAGAACCAGCTGAAGTTTTAGCGAGCTTGGTATCATCTGTTACAGTAGGAATTATATATACTTGATCCATAAGATATTTCTCTGCAGCAATAGAATTTTGGATAAGTTCCTCTCTATTGCTTGCAGTATAAATTGCTTCAAACAGTGAGTCATATTCCTCGGAATTTAGATTGATTATGTTTCCGATTGCACCGGATGTGAAACGCTTTAAAAAGTCTGTAGAAATAAATTCTGTAACAGAAATTGTTGTATAAGCAATATCAAAATTGCCACTTTCGATACATTTATCAAGTTCAAGTTGAGTGTCAAATGTCGTAAGTGTTATGGCGAGTCTTGTGCCCATTGTTTTCTGCCAATCTTGGAGAACCGTCTTGATTTCTGTCTCATCGGACTTTAGGCAAACAAGAGTAGCGCTGAGCTTTAGTGGAACAGGTTTTTTGTTTTCATCAAGATTTTCTTGTTCTGCAGCAACTACATAATTTGCGGCGGCCGATAGGTCGTATTGTGGGCCTAGAACCTTGTTGCTGTTGGCACGGTAAGACGCGCCAGCGGTGAGACCGCAGCAAGAAGGGACAATGCCCTCGGCCGCGTCACCAGAGAAATTTGCAATATTCGTGGATGCTGCAAGGGCCAGTCTAACGTTTTGATTTGACAGTGCGTCATGTTTTGCATTAAAGCAAAATGCGCGAACAGCGTTTTTATAGCCCTCTAGCTTGTATATGCTGGTATCGATTGAATCAATCTTGTCGCGTGGGACAACTTTTATATCATAGAGAGATCCGTCTGTTTCTTGTAAAGCGAATTTGACGCTTGATGCAATAGCCTTATGGTCGCCAACATAAGAATCATTTTTCTTGAGAGAGACGCCTGTTTCATCAGAGAATTGGTTCAAATAGTATGGACCGTTGGATAGGAATAGAGCAGGCTCTAAACCATATCTGCCAGCTGTAGCTTCAAAGAATGCTTCGTTACAAGGCATACATGCAGGAGATGCAAGCACTGTTAGGAAACTCTCAGAAGGCTCTGACAATTTGATTACCAGTGTATAATCGGAATCCGCATAGACATTGCTAATTGGTGCGAGAGCAACGATTGATGGGGACCCGGTTTCTGGGTTTAGAACGCGTTTCATAGCAAAGACGAAGTCATTTGCTGTAATACGTGCGTCAAATGATTCGGCAAAATCTTCACCTAGAATTTTAGCGGAACTCTTAGGGAGTCGCCACTTTGCATTTTGACGCAAAGTAAATGTGTATGTGAGTCCATCTTCGGAAATACTCCAGCTCTCAGCTACGCCTCGCTCAATATTTCCTTCGCTGTTTATTCTAACAAGGCCTTCGAGACAATTATTTAGAATGGTAGAGAGTTCATTTTCGTTTGCAATCTGAGGATCGTAACATGTTGGAATATATTCAATTGGGACATGAAGTACTGTATCGCCAGTCCCTTTTTTGCAACTGGATAGGACAGTTACAAGGAGACATACTACCAGTATAATAGAAAAAATCCGCTTGAATGCGGCTCTGTTTGACATATGATAACCTCCTTGCAAGTTTATTTTATCATAAAGAATACGGTTTAGAAAGGGTACGATTTTTTATTTGATTTTCTTGACCGTATATTATTATATGTGTATAATTTATCTGTATATTTATGTATAAACGCATTTGCAATAATCTGAGGAGGATTATTCATGGACTACACTGAAATTGTAAAACATATGTCGCTTAGAGAACAGGCTCGCCTTGTTACTGGTGCTGATTTCTGGCACACATGGGCACCTGTAAAATACGGTATGCCAAGCATTATGGTAAGCGATGGCCCTAATGGACTTCGCAAGCAGGAAAAGGGCGGAATTATCGGTCGTACAATCGAAGCAATCTGCTTCCCTTCTGCAGCAGCTCTTTCATCTTCTTGGGATAGAGGAGTTATGAGCGCAGTAGGTTCAACACTTGCTGATGAATGTATCGCAAACCGAGTATCTGTACTTCTCGGACCTGGAATTAATATCAAGCGTTCACCACTCTGTGGTAGAAATTTTGAATATTATTCAGAGGATCCAGTTCTTGCTGGTGAACTTGCAGCAAGCCTCATTAATGCTATTCAGGCCAAGGGCGTTGGCACATCTCTCAAGCATTTCGCAGCAAATAGCACTGAGGACCTAAGAATGGTTTCCAACTCAGTTGTTGATGAGCGTGCTCTTCGTGAGATTTATCTTCGTGGTTTTGAAATCGCTGTTAAGAAGGCTCAGCCTTGGACTGTAATGCTCGCATATAACAAGCTCAATGGCGATTATTGTACAGAAAACGAATGGCTCGTAGAGGGCGTTTTGAGACAGGAGTGGGGCTTCCAGGGTCTCACAGTTTCTGACTGGACTGCAACAAATGATAGAGCAGAAGGCCTCAATTGTGGTCTTGATCTTGAGATGCCAGGTTCAGGTTTTGAAAACGTTCGTAAACTTGCCAAAGCATTCCGTCGTGGAATGTTCTCACTTGAAACACTTGAGCGTTCAGCTACTCGCGTTGCTGAACTTGTAAATAAGGCAGAGCCATTGCTCCGTCAGCCAGCACCTGCATTCAACAAGGAAGCAGATCATGCTATGGCTTATAAAGTTGCAACACAATGCCCTGTTCTCCTCAAGAATGATGGATTACTTCCTATTCCTGCAGGTGCTAGTATTGCAGTTATTGGTGAACGTGCTCGCGAGCCTCTCTTCCAGGGAGCAGGAAGCGCGCAGATCAATGCATATAAGGTTGAAAATGCATGGGATGCGTTTGTAGCATCTGGTGCAAATGTTAAATATGCTCGTGGATATTTGCTTAAATCAGACGAGCCAAATGAGTTCCAAATCAAGGAAGCTGTTGCTCTTGCAAAGCAGTCAAATGTTGCAGTTGTATTCGTAAGCTGTAGCGTTGTTGATGCCTGTGAAGGAACTGATAGAAAAGATATGACATTACCTCTTGCTCATACAGAACTTATCAAGGCTGTATGCAGTGTTAATCCTAATACTGTTGTAGTTGTAGCATCAGGTAGTGCAGTTGAGATGCCATGGGTAAATTATCCAAAGGCAATCTTGCAGTCCCATTTCCTCGGTGAAGCATCTGGCCCAGCAATTGTTGATATTTTGCTCGGTAAGATTTCACCAAGCGGAAAACTTTCAGAGACATATCCTGTTTCTTTTGCAGACACACCATGTCCTGAGTGCTATAAGGCTGACGCTAATAAGAATGTTGTTTATAAAGAGAGCATTTTCGTTGGATATCGTTACTATGATAAGGCAAATGTACCTGTATTATTCCCATTTGGACATGGTCTTACATATACAACTTTCTCATATTCCAACTTGAAGCTTTCTGCAACTAAAATCACTCCTGATGATACACTAAGCGTTACATTTACAATTGGTAATGTTGGTTCAATAGGAGCAGCAGAAGTTGCTCAGGTATATGTAGGAATGAAAGATTCTTATGTATTTAGAGCACCTAAGGAACTCAAGGACTTCGTAAAAGTATATATTGAGCCAGGCACACAGCAGACACTTACTCTTCAGTTTGACCGCAGTGCATTTGAGTACTATTCTAAGAGACTTCATGCATGGGTTGTAGAGCCAGGCGTATATGAAATTATGGTTGGTTCATCATCTGCTGATATTCGTCTAAAGGCAGAGCTTGAAATCCAGTCAAATGAGGCAAATGGTGAGCTTGATTACATGGAGCTTGCTCCAAGATATTGGAACGGCGACATCAAGAACGCAGATATTGATGATTTTGCAGATATTCTTGGTGCATATCCAGAAGATTTTGCTGGCTCTAAGTCAGATGACCGTCTAACAGTATCAAACTGCTTGTTTGATGCCGCAGACACACCTGCAGGACAGAAGCTTATCTCTCTCATCCAGACTGGTCTCAAGAAGGCACTGGAAAATGATCCAGCACTCTATGAGGTTGCATATAACTCTATTATGTCAATTCCATTTAATAGATTCCCTGCATCTTCAAGTGGTATCGTATCAGATGCTATGGTAGAGGCACTCGTTCATTATCTCAACAGTGGTGAGTTGTTCGAGAGCGCAATGGTAGCAGCTGCAGGAATTCCTGATGCTTTCCTCAATATATTTGAGAAAGTAATGGTAGATTTCATAGAAAAGAAGTCTAGATGCTAAAATAGAATTTACATATGCTATTACATAAATATAAAGGGGTCGCATCATTGCGACCCCTTTAATTTGTTGTGTTTCAATTACTTTTGATCGAAATAGTAAGCTGCTTCAAGAACAGTTTTAATTGCGCTCTCGATTGCTGGAACATTTATGTTCTCAGCGGTGTCTGTTGCTGAATGATAGAACTGAGGAACAGTTTCTTCAAGTGTTGTGAGAGTTGCATAATTGTACTTGAATTTCTTGAAAGTTTTGGCATTGCCATTCTTCTTGATAGGTGCAGGAGTTGCTGATTGAAGCTTAACTTCTGCATTTTCGGCAGCATTTTTCATAATATCTGCAACCTTCTTGTTGCCTGAAATGCTTGTGATAGAGTTGGCATTATATATTGAATCAAGACAAATAACAACTGTTTCTATTCCGTTGTCCTCTGCACTGTGATTCTTACAATATGTCTTAGCACCTGAGTGGTTTGCATTCTTGGCTCCATCAAGAAGTACGCAGAAATCTGTGTTCTCGAGGCGGAGGTCCATCTCGGACATATATCTCATAGCGCCACAAGCGGTATAACAACCGATAAGATTGTCAATAACGCCAGGGAATGATGCTGTTGCAATTACACTGCGGGACAAAACAAGAGGTAAGAATGCAAAAATCGCAAGAGGATATGCAATATACATAAATACATCGTCATGATTGAAATCTATGACATCAGAAGTGATGAGTAGACTTACTACATCAAAAGCAAGATAGAGAATAACACCAAGGAATGTAAGGGCCTTGATTATTTTCTCTGCTTTTCTTGATATCTTGCGCTTAAAAGGAGCATCGAGGTTTGCTTCGATGATAAAGCGCTTTGTGATATCGCCAGATGGATTTCTTGCTGCAAATATGTTGGAACCGCTAACATTTTTAGATGTTCCGCCAAATGCACCAAAGAAAGATAGAATAGAAAGAACTGCGAAAACAGTTGCAATAATAAGGAATATTGTGAGGTAACTGAAGAATACCTCAAGACAACTGCATATTGCAGCGGCAGCAGAGATGAGCATAAATACGAAAACTAGCAAATTAGACAAAATATATGCTTTTTGATCTGCTGAGAATGTTTCTTCGACAACCTTGTCGCAGAAACCTGAAAGGTCAGCTTTTAGATTGGTTGCAAGGATTTTTTCGTCTGCGCCACATGGTTGACGCTTCTTGTTGTTGGCGCCTTCTGCAAAAGTCTTGGCCGAACGAGCTGCGTAGTTACAGCATTCGCGGACCTTTCCAGCATAGCGCTCAGATGTTTCGTTTGCCTTCATATGATGGCCTCCTTATTTAATACATTCACATTATATGAATGAAAAAACCTAATGTCAAATTTTGATTTCTGACAATTGAAGGTAAATGTTTATTAATTAAAAGGGTACTTGTTCACAGTTTGTTCATACAATTTGCCAAAAATCTGTCATTTTACGCAATTTGTATTTGTGTTTTGTGTACAAAGTTTATAAAATATTCATTTTTTGTGTTGACTGCTTATAATTATAGTGTTAAAGTGTACACAAGACAGGGGAGCACAAACCTATCCCCGCAAAATTATCTCAATGTTTATAAAGTTTAAAAGATTTGGAAGGTGTTTAATCATGAAAAAGATCGTATCACTCGTTATCGCACTCGCACTCGTACTTAGCTTCGCAACAATTTCAGCTTCTGCTTGCTATATGAAGCCATACAAGCCAGCTAAGCCAACAACAACTAAGCCAGCAGAGAAGACAACTAAGGTTGTTGAAGAGATTATCACAGAAGATAAGAAGGAAGAGACAGAAGTTACAGAGTCTCAGATCGTTATCGTAGAAGAAGAAACAGAAAAGCCATCAGATGTTGTTAAGACAGATGACAAGACACCAGCTACAGATGTAGAAAAGGAAACTCCTGCTAAGGATCCTGTTAAGACAGAGAAGGTTGTAATCGATGAGGCTACTCCTCTTGCAGATGTTCCAGCAGAGACAGAGTCAATCGCTCAGACAGGTGATACAACATTCGTAGCAATGGTAGCTGTTACAGCTGTTGCAGGTGCTGCATTCGTAGTAACTAAGAAGCACAACTAATTGATTAAACTTTAAAAAATAAGAACTCCTGTAGGATTTCCTACAGGAGTTATTTTTTGCTTATTTTATTATTTGCGCTTCTTGCCACCGCATACAGGGCAAGCTTTGTTGAATTTGAGTGGTAACTGTTCGAATTCGGCATGCTGAGCATCCAGATAGAGAAGCTTGCCTGCGAGTGGGACATCTATACCAAGAATGTATTGAATAACAGAAGTTGCCTCGATGCTTGCGATAGTGCCAACGACACTTGATATAGCACTAAAGTTTTCCTCTGGAGGAAGATCTGTGCCATAGAGACATGCAAGGCATGGAGTCTGGTTAGGATTGATGAAAACAGAAGTACCAACGAATCCACTTACTCCACCATCAACAAAAGGTGTGCCGAGCTTGACGCATGCATCATTGACAATCATTCTCGCATGAGCGTTGTCAACGGCAAGCGCTACGATGTCATATTGACTGATGATTTCATAGGCAT
The DNA here is from genome assembly GCA_045642705.1 of Acutalibacteraceae bacterium. Lineage (GTDB taxonomy): Bacteria > Bacillota > Clostridia > Oscillospirales > Acutalibacteraceae > UBA1227. Next base: position 149,481 of record JAZUJK010000021.1, on the reverse strand, counting down.
TATCTTTGTTGATTGCAGTTGCATGAGGAATAACATTTATTCCACTGTTGAACTGTCTAATCTTGGAAGCGGCAGATACAACCTTGAGGCTTCCTATATCCTCTTCAAAGTGAATAAACTGTCTGTTCAAATTGCTGAGTGAAACGATATCGTTATCGGCAATGCCGATTGTGCCCACGCCGGCTGCAGCCAAATGGTAAATAAGACAGGTGCCTAGTCCACCGGCACCGATTACCAAAACGCTTGCATCGGCGAGTTTTTCTTGGCCGTCGTTTCCGAACTCAGGAATCATAATTTGTCTTGAATAACGGTCTGACATTTGGAGATCCCTCCTCAAAATAACACGCATATTATATCAACATAGGTACCCCTTGTAAACACAAAAATATTTGTTTTTAAAGGTTGCTAATTAAATGTATATAATATATAATAATTTTACTATTATGAATAATTGTGCCGTAAAATGGCGCGAGGAGTACATGATATGAAGATTGAATTTCATGGCCCACCAATGTGTGATTTTTCAAAGATGGATAAGTTTGGAAACATTGAAGTTCCTGAGGGAACAACACTGGGACAATTTTTAAAGATTGTTAAGTTGCCTATTATGTGGCGTAAAGTGTTCCCACTTCTTGTCAATTATGAAAAAGTATCAATGGATACCGTGCTACACGATGGTGATATTGTAAGTGCTTTCACACTCTCTGGCGGCGGCTAATTCTTATGTGTTCATAATTATGTTATCTATTAACATTTTATAAGGAGATGAAATGATGAAAGGCTATTGTGGAAAAATCCTTAAGGTAGACCTTACTAACAAGGTTTGCACTGAGATTAAAGTTAAGGACGAAATCTACGAAAACTTCCTTTCAGGCGCTGCACTTGGTGCATGGTGGTGCTATAGAAACATCCCAGCTGGTGCAGATCCTATGGGTCCAGAGAACGTTCTCTGTATTACATCTGGTCTTTTGACAAGCACAGGTTCTGTAATTACAGGTCGTTGGATGGCAATAACTAAGTCACCTGCAACAGGTGGTATAGGTGAAGCAAACTGTGGTGGTACATTTGCTCCATTTATCAAGGCATGTGGATATGATATGATCGCATTCCATGGTGCTTCAGACACACCTGTATACCTCTATTGTGATAACAACGGTCCTGTTCTTAAGGACGCATCACATATCTGGGGTCAGGATGCAGCTGTTGCTGAGAAAATGCTCGTAGAAGAGAATACAATTCCTGGTAAGAAAGTTCCTCAGGCTTGTACAATCGGTTGGGCCGGTGAGAACAAGAGCTATATGGCAGGTATCTGTAATGATAACGGTCGTATCGCAGCTCGTCAGGGTGTCGGCGGAGTTATGGGCTCTAAGATGCTTAAGGGTATTGTTCTTGGTGGTACTAAGGCTGTTTCTGGTGAAAACCCAGCTGAAATTCACAAGCTTTCTAAGATGTGCGCTAAGCGCGTTAACATGGTATTCTTACCTCCACAGGTTCCAGCTGGTCTCTTGAACGTTGCGAAGTTCCTTCCAGAACTTCAGATGTCTCCAGATGGTATCATGACAGGTGTATTGATGGGTACATGGGGCACAGCAGGTGCTTCTGGCTTCGCTGCTCAGACAGGTGAGGCTCCTATCAAGAACTGGGGCGGTTCTCAGAAAGAGGACTTCCACATTGACAAGATTAATAAGACAGACGGATCTCAGATGCTCAAGCTTCAGACAAACCGTTACTATTGCTATTCATGCGTATATGGTTGCGGCGGCGAGCTTGATATTTCTAAGATTAAGCATAACGATCAGGGCTATTCTCGCGTACATAAGCCAGAATATGAGTCACAGTGGGATTTCACAGGATTCCTTCTCAATGATGATAATGATGCAATGCTCTTCATTAACGAGTACCTCAACCGTGCAGGCATGGATGCTATTTCATGCGGTGGTTCTGTAGGTCTTGCAATTGAAGCATATGAAAACGGTCTCCTTACTAAGGATGATGTTGGATTTGAGCTTCATTGGGGCGATGCTGATGCTATCATCAAGCTCGTTAAGATGATTGTTCATCGTGAGGGCATCGGTGATGTTCTTGCTGATGGTTGTAAGGAAGCAGTTAAGAAGCTTGGTCCTGAGTTTGCGAAGTATGCTGTTCATGCTGGTGGTACAGAGCCTCCAATGCATGACTCTCGTCCAGACCCACAGCAGGCTACTCTATATGCAATCGACGCTACACCTTCTCGTCATACATCAGGTGGTTCTCTCTACTATGGTTGTATGCACCTCTGGAAGAAGGTTACATGGGCTCCTCCAGCAGTACTTATCGGTTCTAAGGAAGGCGAGTGGAAGCCATGTGATGAAGAGGCACTCAAGGTTCTTGCTTGTGCTTACTTCAAGCGTGTAGTTGATGGTGCCGGCGGATGCTACTTCGGTTTCATCCTTGGTGTTGGTAACTACCCACTCTTTGAGTGGCTCGATGCAGCAACAGGTTGGGGCAAGACTCCAGATGAATATATGTGGATTGGTAGACGTGTATTCACAATGCGTCATATGTTCAACATTAAGCAGGGTCTTGATCCTTGGTATTCACGTCCTCACGGTCGTATGGTTGGTGAGCCACCACTTAAGGCTGGTAAGAATGCTGGTAAGACAGTTCCAATCGACGCTATGATGATGAAGACATGGGAGAACGCTGGTTTCGTTCCTGAGACAGGTATTCCTAAGGAAGAGACAATTAAGGAACTCCAGCTTGATTACTTCCTTGAGGCTCCTATAAGCAACTTCGTTGAGGAGGTGGCAATCAATGGCTAATGCTATTCCTGTAATTAACTATGACGGTTGCTACGGTTGTAAGGCTTGTGTTTACAACTGCCCAACTAGTATTTTCGATCTTTCTCATCCTGTAACTCGTCGTGGTATGAGACGTGAACTTCCAGTTCCTGCTAAAATCGAAGAGTGTATTGGATGCGGTGTTTGTGCTCGTTCTTGCCCAGTTGAGGCAATCACAATGGAGACAACACAGCCAGAAGAAGGAAAAGATCCAATCTATATCAATTATGATGCACCTGTACGCATCGATCCTAACACATGTAAGGGTTGTACAGCTTGTGCACGTGTATGCCCAGTTGATGCTATCATCAGCAAGGTTAAGACACCTCACGTAATTGATGAGACAAAGTGCGTTCGTTGCGGACTCTGCATGTCTAAGTGTAAGTTCGGTTCTATCTATAATAGCAACGATCCAGTTCCAGCACTTGTTGCTGCTCCAGCAGCTGAATAATTAAAAAATAAAACAACCTACTCATCACTTGAGTAGGTTGTTTTTTTATGCCTTTTTCTATTTAAATTTATATTCTGCATTGAGTGTTGTGAGCTTGGAATCTTCTCCGTCAACATAGAGTACACGCTCATAGTCTTGGCCAAAGTGATGCAGGCAAACCTCTAAAATGCAGAAGTAGATTCCCATATCTATCCTATTGAAATAAGGGACCATGGCGATAGGCATGATGCCGACTTTGCCGGGTTTACGCTTGCGGTAAACCGTGAGGCCATGGTCAGAACTCTCAACGTACCATGGTTGAGAGTTGCAAGCGCTTGGCGTGAAGCGGGCGATGTTCGCATATTCTGGAACTGGACCTGACCAGGTCTCGGACAGTTCCTTTCGCTTGGCTGCGAACATGTCACGACGCCAAGGGCCGTCTGGTTTCTTGGCAAAGGCCAGCATGATTACATATGAGAGATCGCTATTTTTCTCCTTGGGATGGCCGATGCCAAACCAGAGGGTGCCTATATCCTTTGATACGAGATAGAGGTCAGCCTGCTGACACATATATCCGATGTTTTGTAAGTAATTGTCCTTTTTCTCGCTATAGAAGAGGATGCAATATTCTGCGCCACGGTTGCAAGTGGTCTCCTCTTCTTTTACGATTTGCATCTCAACTTTTATATCATCATAGAGTGGTGTGATGGTAGGGAGAAAGGCTCTAATATCTTCTAGTTCTTCCTCTGATACGGTTCCAATTTCACCAAATTCATGAAATGATTTACGCTTTTGTATCATATCGTAATAGAGTTCGTAATCCATAAAATCACCTCTTATTAAAACGATACATAAGATAATTTTTAATGTCAAGAGACTATATCAGTCACGAACGTCTATGTTTCTTGGCGAAACATCTATCGTGACAGTTGTGCCAACACCTTGTGCTGATTCTATTGAAATCTTATGTCCTAGTTTGTTTAGAATTTCATGGCAGAGGTATAGGCCGATTCCGGTGGCCTTCTTGTCCTCACGTCCGTTGTAGCCGGTGAAACCGCGCTCAAATACGCGAGGCAGGTCATCGGAAGCGATACCGATGCCTGTATCAGTGATTGAGAAACTGGTGTCGCCAGTTTTGGCAATTGTAACTGAGCCGGATTTGGTATATTTAAGGCAATTTGAGAGAATCTGCTCAATTACAAATTGCAGCCATTTCTCATCGGTGAGAGCGACAATATCTAAATCGTCATATACGAGGGAAATCTTCTTGATTATGAATGACTTGGCGTTCTTGCGAACAGCCGATTTTATAATAGGATCGATAGGTTGCTTCTTGATAGAGAGGTCGCTTGCGCTTGTATCGAGTTTTAGGAATGTGAGGACCATATCGACATATTGCTCAATTTTCTTGAGTTCCAATTCGAGTTCTTGATTAGTCTCAGTCTCTTCCTCTTGTAGAATCAGCATCATAGCCTGGATAGGAGTCTTAATCTGATGAGCCCACATAGTATAATAGTCAAACATATCGCGATAACGGGAGTTGTATTTACTCTCGGTCATTGTTTGAACTCTCGACAATTCTTCCAGCAAACTGGTATATTCACGGGAAATATTGTCCTGTGGAGCAGGAAGATTCTCTATTGAAATGCCGATTTTATTTTCCATATCTCGTAGAGATTTCATAAATTTTGTATGCTTGATATAGCAAATTGATTCGTAGATGATAAATGCTACCGCGCAGATGACTAGGGCATAGATTGTGGCGTCGAGCGGGTAGTCAGAGACCCAGTTTATAAGTATTATTAATAAGGCGAAAAGCACCATTAAGATATATAATGGTGCTTTTGTTTTAAGATATCCTGTTAGAGTCTTCATATTGGCTTCCCCCTTACTCAACAATATATCCGATTCCCTTCTTGGTTGTTATGAAATCAGGTAGACCGGCAGCACCCAATTTTTTGCGGATGCGCGTCATGTTGACGGAAAGAGTATTTTCGTCAACGAACTCATCGCTTTCCCAGAGATGAGCCATTAGCGCATCACGCGATACGATGCTGCCGCGCTTGGTGATAAGAAGTTGAAGAATCTTATATTCATTTTTAGTAAGGTCAATTGCAAGACCGTTATAAGTGAGGGAGGCGTTGTCGAGATTGAGGACAAGGCCTCTGTGTGTAATAAGATGTGACTCTCCGCCAAAATCATAGGTTCTACGAAGTAGGGCTTGCACTTTGGCGGTGAGGACACTTAGATCAAATGGTTTGGCAATAAAGTCATCTGCGCCCATGCTCATAGCCATTACAATATTCATATTGTCGGACGCAGATGAGATAAATACAATTGGGACCTTGGACACTTTTCGGATTTCGGAACACCAATAGTAGCCATTGAAGAATGGAAGGGTAATATCCATAAGGACAAGCTCAGGCTCTTCTCTTACAAATTCCTCCATGACTTTGGAATAGTCTTCCACTATATGGACGACGCAACTCCAAGACTCGAGACCTTTCTTGATAGCTCGAGCGATAGTATCATCATCTTCTACAATGAATATTTTGAAATTAACACCGTCACCGAAAAGTTTTACGTCCATAAAATCCTCCGATAATTTAACTTACAATCTTATAATACGTTTTAGCAGTTGCGCTGTAAACAACCCCATAGATTATTGCATAAACGAGGCAAGTACATGCGCAACATATTACAACGAGTGGAACATTGGTAATTGCGAATGCTGATAGTAGATAGAATAGTATAGGCAACGCAAATCCCATATGAACAAATGCGACAATAAGAGGTAAGAAGAACATTATTAGTACTTGCGATTTGATGGTTCGTTTAACCTCAGACTTGTCCATACCTACCTTTTGCATGATTTCAAAGTTGTGCTTGTCATCATATCCTTCAACAATCTGTTTGTAATACATGATAAGTACAGTTGCCATAAGGAATAGGACGCTTAGGAATACACCAAGGAAGAGAAAGCTTCCTGTAAGTTCAGCAAAATCAAGACTTTTTATACTGCGAAGGTCGGTATTTACAATGCCGTCATCAGAAGGTCCGATAAGTTCATTGATTAGAGGTTTATATTTGTCAAAGAAGACGGACTCATCTTTTACATCACATTTGAGATCAAAATTTATATTGACTGCGGAGAGTGATGGGACCATATTGCTCACCTTGGAATAAGCTTCATATTGAAGAGTATTGATTTTATCCATGACAGCATCATTTGGCACAATTATAGCATATGCTTCCGCAACCATAACAGACATTGCGCCCTTTGTCTTTTCTTTATAAGCAGAGCCCTGCAAATATTCAACATTATATTGTTCATCAAAGAGAATGATTTTTTCTGGAAGCCTCGTATCAGATGTTGATGCGCCAACATAGATGGTATTTTGTGAATCAGGGAAATTAGGGAGTTCAGCCTCATAAAAAGTTTCAAAATCGTTGGGTGTATAAACTTCGAAAATTGCAAGGCTTGAACCCTCTGTGTGGGCGTTGAAGACATCGCTTCCGTGCTTGCAAGTGGAGAGATTTAGTACAGAATATTCCGAATAGTTTTCGACTTCTATTCCCGTATCGGATGAAACTTTATCTACAATGGCTTTGCCTTTTTTCATAATTTCATCTTTGTTTTCACATTCGATTGTTGTTGTGACTTCACGTGGATAGCGGGTTTTGACGATATCTGTAGCGCCCGCATAGAGTGACATTGTTGTGCCTATCATAACAATAACCATTGTTGATAGGATACAGATGTTGGCAAGACCAACACTGTTTTGTTTCATTCTAAAAAGCAGTCCAGATATGGATGCAAAATGATTGGTTTTATAATAGTAATTCTTTTTGTTTTTTAATAGTTTTAAAAGGGCAATTGTGCCTGATAAAAATAGTGCATAAGTGCCTATGATAACGAGTACAACGGCAACAAAGAAAAGCTGAATTGCAGTAAGCGGATTGGATGTTGTAATTGATAAAACATATCCTGTGCCGATACAAATTATTCCGAAAATTGCGAGTACCCATTTCGCTTTTGGTTCTTTTTCACCGCTCTTGCCAGCGGATAGAAGTTCAATTGGATTTACTTTAACAACTTCAATTATGTTCTTGATTAGAATGGCAAGATATATGAGGCTAAATAGCAAGAATGTTTTATAGATAGCCTGAAATGAGAATTCGAAAACAAGTGGTGTCATAAACGCAACAACCTTATTGAGCACAAGGAAAATAAGTTTGTTGAGTAGGATACCTACACCTATTCCAAGTACTAAACTGATGGCTGCAATTATTGATGTTTCTATCGAAATAAGTGTTATGATATGGCGTTTTTCCATACCAAGAATATTGAATAGGCCAAATTCTGCTTTCCTCCGTTTTATAAGGAAACTGTTGGTATAAAACAAGAAGATTGCGCTAAATATTAGAACGACTGGTAGTCCAAAACCCATAAGCATTTTAAAGCTACTACTTGATGGAAGATTGGAGTTATTGCAGAAACTCTGCAATGTAAAAAACATTGTAATTGTGATGAACGAGGTCAATATATATGGAATATAGAACTTGGAATTTTTCGTGATATTGGACCAGGCCATCTTGAAATAAAAGCCTAGTTTATTCACGAATCTCACCGCCTGTTGTAAGAACTGTAAGGGTGTCTGAAATCTGACTGTACATCTGATCAACAGTCTTGTCGCCCTTATAAATCTGGTGGAATACGGTTCCATCCTTGATAAACAGAACGCGTCCAGCGTGGCTTGCTGCCTTGGTCGAATGGGTGACCATAAGTATGGTCTGACCGGCAGCATTTATGTCGCCAAAGACGCGTAGTAATGCGTCAGAAGCCTTGGAGTCGAGCGCGCCTGTTGGCTCGTCTGCGAGGATTAGCTGTGGTTCAGTAATGAGCGCACGAGCAACAGCGGCTCTCTGCTTCTGACCACCGGATACTTCAAATGGATATTTATCAAGAAGTTCATCTATTCCAAGGATTTTAGCAAGCGGAGCAATGCGCTCCTCCATCTCGGAATAAGGCTTACCTGATAATACAAGAGGTAGGAAAATATTATCTCTTAGTGTAAATGTATCAAGGAGATTGAAATCCTGGAATACAAAGCCAAGATTTTCACGCCTAAATGCAGCGAGATCCTTATCCTTGATATCTGTTGTTTTAACACCGGATAGGTATACTTCGCCAGCGGTTGGTTTATCGAGAGAAGCAAGTATGTTGAGGAGTGTGGTCTTGCCTGAACCAGACTCGCCCATTATTGCGACATATTCTCCCTCCTCTACAGAGAAGGATACATCGCGCAAGGCCTCAACATTGTTGGTGCCGAATTTAGTGGTATAGATTTTTTGAATATTTTTAACTTCTAAAAGTGTCATGTCAAAATGACCTCCTTTTTGTTTTACAATTCAACTATACGTGACTGATTGAAGCGGCACCATTTTTTTGCCTTACAAAAAATAGGACCAATCTTACACTTTTGTAAGAATGGCCCTATTGTCTTTTAGATTAGATTCTGGCAACGCCTGACTTGCGAGCAGCTTCTGCAACAGCGGCAGCAACTGCATCCTTTACACGTGGGTCAAAAGCGGCTGGGAGAATATAGTCAGCAGATAGTTCCTCATCAGATACGAGACCTGCAAGAGCATATGCAGCAGCTATCTTCATCTCATCGTTGATGTCGCTTGCACGGACATCAAGAGCACCACGGAATATACCAGGGAAAGCAAGTACATTGTTTACCTGATTTGGATAGTCTGAGCGTCCAGTTGAAACAACTGCAGCGCCAGCGGCTTTTGCTTCATCTGGGAAGATTTCAGGAGTAGGATTTGCGCAGGCAAAGATGATTGGATCCTTGGCCATAGTACGAACCATATCCTGTGTGAGTGTACCAGGAGCAGATACGCCAATGAATACGTCTGCGCCACGAATTACCTCAGCAAGAGTGCCCTTTTCATGGTTCTGGTTTGTTATCTTGGCCATCTCTTCCTTGATAGGATTGAGGCCTTCTCTGCCCTCATAGATAGCGCCTGTGCGGTCTGTCATAATGACATTCTTGAGGCCCATGCTCATGAGGAGTTTGATGATTGCGATACCAGCAGCACCGGCACCTGATGTTACGATTTTGATATCCTCAATATTCTTGCCAACGAGTTTTAGTGCGTTGATGAGACCAGCAAGAGTGATAACAGCAGTGCCGTGCTGGTCATCATGGAAGATTGGAATATCGGATACTTCTTTTAGCCTCTTCTCAATCTCAAAGCAACGAGGTGCTGCGATATCTTCAAGATTAACGCCACCGAAGCTGCCGAGGAGAAGAGATACGGTATTTACTATTTCATCTACATCCTTGGAGCGAATGCAAAGTGGAATAGCATCAACACCGCCAAATTCTTTAAATAGAACACATTTGCCTTCCATAACAGGCATGCCAGCCTCTGGACCGATATCACCGAGACCGAGTACTGCAGTACCGTCGGTGATAACTGCTACAGTGTTCCAACGACGTGTGAGGTCGTATGATTTATCAACATCTTTTTGAATTTCAAGGCATGGCTGTGCAACACCAGGGGTGTAAGCGAGAGAAAGAGCTTCTTTGCTATCAACCGCAGCACGAGATACTACTTCGAGCTTGCCTTTCCATTCATAGTGAAGTTTTAGAGATTCTTCTGCATAATTCATTTTTTATTCCTCCCATGGGAATGTATAAGGAAGGTTGAACTGATCACGAACAGCCATAAATTCCTTCTGTACAGGGCCTGTGATTGGGACACCATCAACAAGTCTCTGCTTGTAGATTTCCCACTCTTTTTCACCTGCAGAATAGATTCTGTCATGGCCTGGAGCCTTCTTGGAAGCACGAACCTTGCGAATGATTTCGCCTGCTTTCTTACGAGCGAGTTCCTCACCGAGGAAGTGATTTGTATCGATTGCGATAAAGAAGTGACCGAGGTGATAAGGGCGGATATTGCCATTCTCATCCTTGCCGTCGAGATCCTTGCCATACCATCCGTCCTGGAGGATAGATGAGAGAAGTTCAATTACCATAGCATAGCCATAGCCTTTGTAACCAGCGAGCTCCTCACCGATGCCACCGAGTGTTGTAAGAGCAGCTGTACCCTGACGGATTTGTTTTAGTGCAACACCTGCGTCGCCCTCAACAGCATTACCATCAATATCGATTACTGTGCCAGGATGTACATCGGCACCGATTCTTTCATAATATTCAATCTTGCCGTTCTGTGTGATAGATGTTGCACAGTCGATTACAAAATCAAATTCCTCATCAGTTGGGATACCAATTGTAAGAGGGTTAGTACCAAACATACCTTCTACACCAAATGTAGGAGCAACGGATGGACGTGCATTAGTACCAGTGATACCGATACAACCTTGCTTTGCAGCCTGAGTTGCATAGTAACCAGCGATACCATAGTGGCAAGAGTTGCGAACTGCAACCATGCCCATACCATATTTCTTAGCTTTATCAATAGCCATCTGCATGGAGCGCTGACCAATTACTTGGCCCATACCATGGTGACCATCAACAACTGCTGTTGTCTCTGTCTCTTTTAATATCTCAAACTCTGTTGTTGGGAATTGAATACCAGCATTAATTCTGTCGATATAAACTGGTTTAAAGCGGTTAACACCATGTGAGTTGATACCGCGTTTGTCTGACTCTACAAGTACATCTGCAACGATTGCAGCTTCATCCGCAGGTACGCCGATTGCTGTAAAAGCATCGGTCATAAAGCGCTGTAGAGTGTCAAAGTCCATATTGTTCTTGTCCATACTAAATTACCTCCTATAGGACCATATAAAAGGGGAACCATGAATGTGGTTCCCCCTAATAATTATTCTGGATCTACCCAGTTCATTGCTCTTGCAACAGCCTTCTTCCATCCCTTGTACATAGAAGCGCGTTTTTCTTCATCCATTGCTGGCTTGAAGATTTTAGCAACCTGACGGTTTTCTTCAATCTCATCTGTATCTTTCCATACGCCTACAGCGAGACCTGCGAGATAAGCTGCACCGAGAGCAGTTGTTTCAACAACCTTAGGTCTATTTACTTCGCAATTTAGGAAGTCTGACTGAATCTGCATCATAATATTGGATACAGAAGCACCACCGTCTACGCGAAGTGATGCAATTTTAATTCCAGAGTCATCTTCCATTGCACGAATAAGGTCTACTACTTGGTATGCGAGTGCTTCAAGTACGGCACGTGCAAAGTGAGCGCGGTTAGCGCCACGTGTTAGGCCTACTATGCAGCCACGAGCATACATATCCCAATATGGTGCGCCGAGGCCTGTGAATGCAGGAACGATATAGACACCGTTGGTGTCAGGTACAGATTCTGCAAGTTCATCGCAACGAGGCGCATTGTCGATGAGATGGATCTCATCGCGGAGCCATTGGATAACGCAGCCAGCATTGAATGCTGAACCTTCGATTGCATATGTTGTCTCGCCATTGAGAGACCAAGCAACACCTGTTGTCATCTGATTCTTAGAATGAACACGCTCTGTGCCAGAGTTCATAAGAAGGAAGCAACCTGTGCCATATGTTGATTTAGCCATACCTTTCTTGAAACAAGCTTGACCAAAGAGGGCTGCTGGCTGGTCGCCAATGGCACCTGAAATTGGTGTGCCTGCGAGTGTCTCAAGACCTGGGATGTCAGGAGCTACTTTGCCGTATACCTGAGATGAAGGTACAGGTGTTGGGAGAATATTCATAGGAATACCAATCTCCTTGCAGAGATATTCATCCCAAGCGAGCTTATCAACATCAAATATCATTGTTCTTGATGCGTTGGAGTAGTCGGTTACATGGACAGCTGTCTCTGGGTGTGTTGCACCACCTGTGAGGTTCCAGATGAGCCATGTCTCAACTGTGCCGAAGAGGAGTTTACCCTCTTCTGCAAGCTGTTTTGCACCGTCTACATTATCAAGGAGCCACTTAATCTTAGTAGCTGAGAAATAAGCATCGATGAGAAGACCTGTATGCTCACGAACATACTTCTCAAGGCCACGAGCCTTGAGGTCTTCACACATGGAGGCAGTTCTACGGCACTGCCATACTGGTGCATTGTAGATTGGAAGACCAGTTGTTTTGTCCCAGAGAATTGTTGTTTCTCTCTGGTTAGTTACACCAAGGCAAGCGATTTCTTCTGGCAAAACTTCTCCCTCAGAAAGGATTGTAGAAATTGATTGATATTCTGAATAGAGAATATCCATTGGATTGTGCTCAACCCAACCAGCCTCTGGATAGTGCTGCTCAAATTCTCTCTGAGATTTAGCAATTATGTTTCCGTGCTTATCAAAAACGATTGCGCGGGAGCTTGTTGTACCCTGGTCGAGGGCCATTACGTATTGATTAGCCATAACTCTACCTCCAATTGATTATTCGCTATAGAGTTTAATTAGTTTTTCAAGGTGTGCATAGCGAGCCTTAGCGTCCTCTTCTGCCTGTGAGAAGAGTTCCTCTGCACGCTCTGGGAATGAACGTGTAAGAGCGCTGTAACGAGCTTCATTCATAAGGAATGCACGATAACCTTCTGTCTCTGGAACCTTAGAGTCGAGAGTGAATGGATTCTTGCCTTCAGCCTTGAGCGCTGGGTTGTAACGGAACATGTTCCAGTAACCGCAATCAACAGCCTTCTTCATCTCAGCCTGGCAGTTAACCATACCACCCTTGATGCTGTGCATCTCACAAGGTGAGTAACCGATGATGAGTGATGGTCCGTTGTAAGCTTCTGCTTCTGCAATAGCCTTGAGTGTCTGATTCTGGTCAGCACCCATTGCAACCTGTGCTACATATACATAGCCATAAGACATTGCAATTTCAGCGAGGCTCTTCTTCTGAATTGCCTTACCAGCAGCTGCAAACTGAGCAACCTGACCTACCTGAGAAGCCTTGGAAGCCTGTCCGCCTGTATTGGAATAAACTTCTGTATCAAATACGAAGATATTTACATCTGCGCCTGATGCGATAACGTGGTCGAGACCACCGAAACCGATATCATAAGCCCAACCGTCTCCACCGAAAATCCATATGGACTTCTTCTGGAGATAATCTTTTTTAGAGAGAATCTGCTTGCCGATGCAATCAGGACCGCAGCTACCTGCGTGATCCTCGAGTGCAGCAATGAGTTTCTCTGTTGCTGGGCCATTGAGTGCGCCGTTGTCTACTGTTGCAAGATAATCCTTGGCAGCAGCCTTTACATTCTCTGGTGCGTCTTCTTTTTCTGATACGAACTTAACCTTCTCGATGAGGTCTGCACGAATTGCATTCTGTCCGAGAAGCATACCATAACCATGCTCAGCATTATCCTCAAAGAGTGAGTTAGCCCATGCTGGACCGTGACCGTTCTTGTCAACTGTGTATGGTGATGTAGAAGCAGGACCACCCCAGATTGATGAACATCCTGTTGCATTGGAGATGTACATTCTGTCACCAAAGAGCTGAGTTACAAGACGAGCATAAGCTGTCTCTGCGCAACCTGCGCAAGAACCTGAGAACTCAAGGAGAGGCTTCTTATACTGAGAAGAGATAACTGAGAGCTTAGCTGTTGTCTCTGGCTTCTCTGTAACATTTGCAACACAGTAATCAAATGCTGCCTGCTGAGCATCCTGAGATTCACGAGATACCATCTTTAGTGAGTCTGTTGGGCAAACGCCTACGCAGACGCCGCATCCCATACAGTCCATAGGTGATACTGCAAGTGTGTATGTATACTCTGTGCCAACTACTGGCTTTGGAGCAAACTTTGTGATTGCTGGCGCAGCAGCTTTTTCTGCGGCGTCAAGAGCGAATGGACGGATTGTTGCGTGTGGGCAGACATATGCGCACTTGTTACACTTTGCGCATGTCTCTGCTGTCCACTCTGGTACCATTACTGCAACGCCGCGCTTCTCATGAGCTGATGCGCCGAGTTCGAATGTACCATCTGTATGATCAGCAAATGCTGATGCAGGAACCTTGTAACCATCCATATGGCCGATTGGCTTCATGATGTTGTCAACCATGCGAACGAGTTTTTCTGGACCTTCTGTCTTAGGAGCAGCAGCGTCGTCTGTTGCGTTTACCCAATCAGCAGGTACATCAACCTTCTTGAATGCTGATACACCAGCATCGATAGCATCATGGTTGCACTTTACTACGTCTGGACCCTTCTTAGAGTAAGACTTAGTAGCGGCGTCTTTCATATGCTCAACTGCCTCATCAATTGGCATGATGTTAGCAAGTGCAAAGAAAGCAGCCTGAAGAATTGTATTGGTACGCTTGCCCATGCCAACCTTAGCGGCAAGGTCAATAGCGTTTACTGTATAGAGCTGAACATTGTTCTTGGCAATGTAGCGCTTGGACTCAGCATCAAGTTTTTCTGCGAGTTCAGCATCATCCCACTGGCAGTTGATAAGGAATACGCCGCCTGGCTTTACATCGTCAACGATGCGGAATGCCTTTTCAATGTATGATGGGTTGTGGCAAGCAACGAAGTCAGCCTGGTTTACATAGTAAGGGCTCTTAATCTTGTTCTTACCAAAACGAAGGTGAGATACTGTAACGCCACCAGTCTTCTTGGAGTCGTACTGGAAGTAAGCCTGAGCGTGCATGTCAGTGTAGTCACCGATAATCTTGATTGAGTTCTTGTTAGCACCAACTGTACCGTCGCCGCCGAGGCCCCAGAACTTGCACTCGATTGTACCAGGAGCAGCTACGTTTGGAGCTGGCTTCTCTTCAAGTGAGAGATATGTGATATCGTCGTTGATACCGATTGTGAAATGAGGCTTAGAATCAGCTTTTGCAAGTTCCTCATATACTGCAAATATAGATGATGGAGGAGTATCTTTTGAACCGAGACCATAACGACCGCCGAGAACTGTGATGTCCTTCTTGCCCTTGGCATTTAGAGCAGCAACTACATCGAGGAAGAGAGGCTCGCCGATAGAGCCAGGCTCCTTAGTTCTGTCGAGGACAGCAATCTTCTTAACAGTGCTTGGAATAGCGTCAACAAATTTGTCAACTGCAAATGGTCTGTATAGACGAACCTTGAGGAGACCAACCTTCTGTCCGTTTGCATTGAGATAATCGATTACATCTTCTGTTACGTCGCAGATAGAACCCATAGCGATAATGATGTTCTCTGCATCCTCTGCTCCGTAATAGTTGAAGAGCTTGTAGTCAGTGCCAAGTTTTGCATTGACCTTGTCCATATATTTCTCAACAATTGCAGGAACTGCATCATAGTACTTGTTGCAAGCCTCACGATGCTGGAAGAAAACGTCGTCGTTTTCGTGTGAACCACGCATTGTTGGATGATTAGGATTGAGGGCATGTGCACGGAATTCATTTACTGCATCCATATTGCACATTTCCTTGAGATCGTTATAATCCCAAATTTCAATGTCCTGAATCTCGTGAGATGTTCTAAATCCATCAAAGAAATTGAGGAAAGGAACACGGCCTTCAATTGCAGCAAGGTGTGCAACTGCACCGAGGTCCATTACTTCCTGAGGGTTTGTCTCAGCAAGCATAGCGAAACCAGTCTGACGGCAAGAATATACGTCAGAGTGGTCACCAAAAATATTAAGAGCGTGAGATGCAACGCAGCGAGCTGATACATGGAAAACAGCTGGGAGAAGTTCACCAGCGATTTTATACATGTTAGGAATCATAAGGAGAAGTCCCTGTGATGCTGTATAAGTAGTGGTGAGTGCACCTGCTGCAAGTGAGCCGTGTACAGTACCAGCAGCACCAGCTTCTGATTGCATTTCAGCAACTTTTACTGTTGTGCCGAAAATGTTTTTTCTGCCCTGAGCTGACCACTGGTCAACGTAGTCTGCCATAGGGCTGGATGGTGTGATAGGATAAATTCCAGCTACTTCTGTGAACGCATAGGATACGTGCGCCGCAGCGGTATTACCATCCATGGTTTTTCTTTGTCTGTCCATTTTTATGCCTCCATATAGAAAGTTAATTATATTATGTAAGGTAAATATAAATATTTATACTAAATAATACCATATTATTGACATTGTAACAATGATTGATATAATTTTAGCGAGCCAATCGTTCTTAACAGTTAAAAAACACTTGCAATGTGGGTTGCATCGCGTATAATAATAGTAGATTGACAAATTTTTGTCAATCTTTTGAAAAGGTAACTTTCACTTTGTTTAAGAAAAAGAACAATTTGTGGTAATAGTAAAATTTTGGAGGCACAACAAAATGGTTAAAGTTGCAATTAATGGTTTCGGTCGTATCGGTCGTCTCGCATTCCGTCAGATGTTCCAGGCAGAAGGATATGAAATCGTTGCTATCAACGATCTTACAGATCCTAAGATGCTCGCTCATCTCTTGAAGTACGATTCAGCACAGGGTCGCTATGCTCTTGCTGACAAGGTAGAGGCTAAGGACGACGCTATCGTTGTAGATGGTAAGGAAATCAAGATTTATAAGGAAGCTGATGCAAGCAATCTCCCATGGGGCGACCTTGGTGTAGATGTAGTTCTTGAGTGCACCGGTTTCTATACAAGCAAAGAGAAGTCAATGGCTCATATAAATGCCGGCGCTAAGAAAGTAGTAATTTCTGCTCCTGCAGGAAACGATCTTCCAACAGTTGTATTCTCAGTTAATGAGGATATCTTAACTAAGGATGATACAGTTATTTCTGCTGCTTCTTGCACAACAAACTGCCTTGCTCCTATGGCTAAGGCTCTCAACGACTTCGCGCCAATTCAGTCAGGCATCATGACAACTGTTCACGCTTTCACAGGTGACCAGATGCTTCTTGATGGTCCTCATAAGAAGGGCGATCTCCGCCGTGCACGTGCAGCTACATGCTCAATCGTTCCTAACTCAACAGGTGCTGCCAAGGCAATCGGTCTTGTAATTCCTGAACTCAATGGTAAGCTTATCGGTTCTGCTCAGCGTGTTCCAGTTCCAACAGGTTCAACAACAATTCTTGTTGCAGTTGTTAAGGGTAAGGATATCACACCAGACGCTATCAATGCTGCTATGAAGGCTGCATCAGACAAGGCTCCAGCATCATTCGGTTATACAGAGGAACCACTCGTATCTGCTGATATCGTTGGTATCACACAGGGCTCACTCTTTGACGCTACTCAGACAATGGTAACTAAGATTGATGACGATACATTCCAGGTACAGGTTGTTTCTTGGTATGACAATGAGAACTCTTACACAAGCCAGATGGTACGTACAATTAAGTACTTCGCAGAGCTTGATGAGTCTCTTGATGACTAATTAAAAAATTAAACCCCGCCAGATTCCTGGCGGGGCTTTTTTATGTCTATTTCTTGCGTGGCGCGTTATGGTTGTGCTGGTTCTTATAACCGGCTGATTTATAGCGCCTGGAGTATGCGGTAGCATTTCTGGAAGGCGCTTGCTTGCTCCGGCGAACGAGCTGGATTCGCTTGGCCTCGCGGCGTTGCTTGTTGTAGTAGCGAAGCGCAAGGACTATTGCGAGAAGCACGCCACCAACGACGTAAATAATCTTCATAAATGTGCTGGTGAGAAGTGACTTTAAGAAGTATCCGATTGCGGCAAAGAAGCCAAGCGAAATGTCTTCGCCGGCAACAAGATCAACCGTTGCAATTACGTCACCTGCATATTTGATTTCAGCTTTTCCAACTACTTTGCCAGCCTTGATAGGGGCCTTGAGTTTCTTAGGAATAGTTGAAGAAATTGGTGTTACAAGAAGTGAAGACTTGTCATAATTTGCAGGGATGAGAGCATATACATCCTCTTTCGGCACAAGGCGTACATGGTCGGTCCTCTTGCCGAGAATTACAGGAACATCTGTAACAAGGTCTGTCTTGGATGCGACCGTCTTGGTGCGGAGCTTGTTAAATACCCAAGCATAGGCTTTCTTGGACTCAAGGAAAGCATAATTCTTGTTCTTGACGTCATCCTTAGGTGCGCCGAGTACGATACAGAGATAGGTATATCCATTCTGAGTCGCATATGATACAAGACAGTTGCCGGCAGCGGATGTTGTACCAGTCTTGATACCTTTACATCCTGCAACATGATAGCTGCTGTTTTCAAGCATAAGGAAGTTGGTTGTCTGATAAGTAACCTGGTCGCGCATATTGGTTGCAGCGAGAGTATATTTTGTCTGTCCTACTATATCGACAAATTTATCATTTTTAAGCGCATGCTTTATGATGATTGCAAGGTCCTCGGCGGTGGTGTAGTGGTTTGTTTCATCCAGACCGTGAGGATTGGTATAATGGGTGTTCTTACATCCCATATCAGATACATATTTATTCATCATGTCAACGAATTTGGATACGCTACCACCGCCGACATATTCTGCAAGTATGCAGGCGGCCTCGTTGGCACTCTTGACCATAAGCAAATTGAGGAGCTGCTCAACTGTAAGTATCTCACCGGCCTTGATTCCTGCAAGGGAACTACCAGTGCCAGCGAGGGTCTGGAGTGTGCTATCACTTACAGTGATTTTCTCATCTAAGTTGTCACAATTTTCTAGAACCAAGAGGCATGTTGTAATCTTGGTAATGGATGCCATTGGAACTTTCTTGGTGGAATTTTTATTGAATACTACGGTGTTGTGATCCAAGTTTTCCATGTAAACGACATCAGACATAGTAATGCCCGCACTTGTCAATTCGTCATTGTAATTTGCCGATGTAGGAATAGCAAAAGTCGGCATAAGAACAGTCAGAATTAACACAAGAGCAATTATGAATGTTAATCGCTTTTTCATAGTAAAATCCACCTTGTTTATGTTGTGATAATATTGTAATATAGTATAACAGTATTTGCATTGAAAATAAAGAGGATGTGAAACTTTTGGTATACGTAACAGGCGACATTCACGGCGACATCGAACGCTTCAATACATCTGCTGCTAAGAGACTAAAAAAAGGCGATACGCTTATCATATGTGGTGACTTTGGATTCATCTGGAACGGTGGCGTAGAGGAGGCAAAACTTCTCACCAAACTTAGCAACAAGAAATATAATGTTTGCTTTATAGATGGCACACACGAGAATTTCAAGATTCTGAACACAGCAGAAGTTTCCGAATGGAACGGTGGCAAGGTTCACCATCTCGGAGGAAACCTATATCATCTGATGCGTGGTCAGATTTATGAAATAGAGGGCAAGACTTTCTTTACAATGGGTGGCGGCGAGAGCCCTGATATTGATATCAGAATCGCCAATAACACCTGGTCAGCTGAGGAATCACCTAGCCAGCAAGAATTGCTAGAAGGTGCAGAGAATATTGATAAGGCAGGCAACAAAGTGGATTATATTATCACCCACGAGCCATCTGCTAGAATTAAGGATTTCATTCTCCTTGCTGACAAGAGCAGCCAGAATAGAGTTACACTTCTCAATACATATCTTGAGGAACTCGGCAACTCATGCGAGTTCAAGAAGTGGTATTTTGGCAGCTTGCATCTCGACAAGCACATTTCCAGTTCCCAGACAGCAGTATTCAATAATATTCTAGAAGTTGAAACAGGAAAAAGCATCTAAATTGGAAAGAGGTAAGAAGAATGGAAGAGTTTAGATATGACACTCAGCTTCTCATCGATGGCGACGATCTCGATGAGGATGAAGTACATGATTATTTTATGGCCAATTTCAAGGGTGACTGCCTTCTCGCAGTAGGTGGAGATGGAGATCCAATTAAAATTCATTTCCATACAAATGAGCCTTGGAAAGTTCTCGAGTATTGTAGCTCAATCGGCGAGATTTATGATATCGTAGTTGAGGACATGGACAGACAGAGTAGAGGCCTTAAGGGTTAAGAAAAAATAGATTAAGCCTCCCCGAGATGGGGAGGCTTTTCTTATGTCCGTCTGTCCATTGTCCTATATTGCAGTGCTTCCGCCAGATGACTTGCGTGAATGATTTCACTCTGGTCAAGGTCGGCGATGGTGCGCGCTGTGCGAAGGATTTTATCGTTTGCGCGAGCTGAGAAATGCAACTTGTCGAACGCCGTAAGAAGCATGTTCTTGGCGGCAGGATCAAGTATGCAATACTTGCGCACCATTCGCGGTGTCATCTGTGCGTTGCACAGAATACCCGAGCCTGAAAATCGCTCGGTCTGTATTGCGCGTGCTGCATTCACGCGCAACTTAATTTCCGCTGATGATTCCGGCTTTTCCGAGACATCATTCACAAGCACACTGCAGTCGAGTGGATCGACGAGAACATGGATGTCAATTCTGTCGAGGAGCGGGCCAGAAATACGGCTTAAATAGTGCTTCTTAGCGATGTCAGTGCAGGTGCAATCCTTGATAGGATCATATAAAAATCCACACGGGCAAGGGTTCATAGCGCCGACGAGCATAATGCTTCCAGGATAGGTCGCAGTGACGGAATTTCTCGATACGGTTACACATCCATCCTCGAGTGGTTGCCGGAGTGTCTCTATCGCTGCGCGCGAGAAGAGAGGCAACTCATCGAGGAAAAGGACCCCGTTGTGGGCGAGAGAAATCTCGCCAGGTTTTGCTTTGGTGCCACCACCTGACAGAGCGATGTCCGTTGTTGTATGGTGAGGCGAGCGAAAGGGTCTCTCTGTCACGAGTGGCACCTCTGCATTTAGTGCACCGGCGACAGAATAGATTGAAGATGACTCAATCGCCTCTTCAAAAGTCATGTCGGGCAAAATGGTTGGAAGCCTCTTGGCAAGCATACTTTTGCCCGCTCCAGGGCTGCCGACGAGAAGCACGTTGTGACCGCCTGCGGCCGCAACCTCCAGGGCTCGTCGCGCCGTCTTCTGCCCATAAACATCTGAGAAATCAGGAGTGATTTCACTGCTAATTGAATTCTTTAAACTGTCCCTAATAGTTTCAAAGGACAGCGATGGCAGAGGAGTGATTTTCTCCTTGTCCATCAAGTGATTCAGTAGTTCTGAAACGGTTTTTACAGGATATATAGTAATGTCGGGAATAAGCGCTGCTTCCAACGAATTTTCCTCTGGCACATATACGGCTTCTATACCTGACCGTTTCGCCTCCGCAATCATCGGCAATACTCCGCTGATGCGTCTTACTTCACCATTTAGAGCCACTTCTCCAATAAGGGCGGAGCTGTCTATCTGCGTTGACAACTGTTTGGAGGACTTTAAAATGGCAATTAGAATTGGAAGGTCATATATTGGGCCTTCCTTTTTAAATTCTGCAGGAGCGAGATTTACAGTTATCCTGCTAACGGGGAATTCAAGATTACAATTCTTGATGGCTGAGCGCACCCGCTCTTTTGCCTCGGATACAGCCGAATCTGGCAGACCTACGAGGTCAAAACGGGGTAGGCCTGAGGACAGGTCACATTCCACTTCAACCATATGAGCAGTAAAGCCTTGAAGCCCCATGCTGTTCACTTTTGAGAACATTGGCACCTCCCTTAATACCATTGACATTATAACATGTAGCGCGTTAAAATTATTATTAGTTTATTAACGGAGGTTTTCTTATGTCAGAACATAACGAACTCTATAATATCTGGTGTGAAAAGTGCCAGGATAGCACACTAAAAGCAGAACTTGTCGAGATTGCTGGCAACGAGGATGAAATCCTCGATAGATTCTATAGAAATCTCGAATTTGGCACAGCAGGATTGCGTGGAACGCTCGGTGCAGGTACCAATAGAATGAATATCTATACTGTAAATCAAGCGTCACAAGGTGTTGCAGACTACTTAAATGCAACATTTGAAAATCCATCTGTTGCTATCGCATATGACTCAAGAATAAATTCAGATATATTTGCAAGGGAGACAGCAGGAGTATTTGCTGCAAATGGAATCAAGGCATATATTTATAAGACACTTGTTCCAACACCGATGCTCTCATTCGCTGTTCGCGAACTCCATTGTTCATCTGGTGTTATTATCACCGCAAGCCACAACCCGGCTGCTTACAATGGATATAAGTGCTATGACCCAGAGGGATATCAGATGACAGATGAGGCAGCTGCCCTCTGTTACGACTATATCCAAAAGGTTGATATGTTCGCAGATGTCCGCACAATGGACTTTGATGAAGGACTTGCAGCAGGCAAGATTGAATATATCAGTGATGCTGTATATGAGAAGTTCTTTGACCTCGTTGGCAGCAAAGTAATCAATCGTGAAATCGCTGCAAATTCAGGCCTCAAAGTAATCTATACACCACTTAACGGAACAGGCAATAAGCCTGTCCGCTATGCACTTTCCCGCCTTGGTATCAAGGACGTTTTGGTCGTTCCTGAGCAGGAACTCCCTGATGGAAACTTCCCAACATGTCCTTTCCCTAATCCAGAGATTCGTCAAGCATTTGAGTGCGCACTCAAGATGGCTGAGACAGAGAAGGCAGACCTTCTCCTTGCAACTGACCCAGACTGCGACCGCATGGGTATCGCTGTATATAATGGCACGGATTATCAGCTCATGACTGGCAATGAAGTTGGAGCGCTTTTCACTGAATATGTTCTTTCTCAGTACAAGGCTCAGGGCAAAATGCCAGAGGCACCGGTTGTTATCAAATCATTTGTTACAACAAGCCTTGTAGAGCGCATTGCTGCCGACTACGGTGCAAGTGTTGCGAACCTCCTCACAGGTTTCAAGTATATCGGTGAGTATATAACCAATCTTGAAAAAGAGGGTCGCGAGGATAACTTCATCGTTGGTATGGAGGAGAGCTACGGCTACTTGCTCGGCATCCATGCGCGTGATAAGGACGCAGTTGTTGCATCTCAGCTTGTCGTTGAGATGGCTGCCTATTATAAAACACAGGGTAAGACACTCATCGACGTTATGAATGAGATATACGCTCGATATGGAATCTATCTCAACCGCGTTGATAGCTTCCAATTCGAGGGTGCAGCAGGCATGCAAAAGATGGCAGACATCATGGACAAGCTTCGCTTCAATGCACCAACTGCAGTAGCAGGTCTTAAAGTACTCGGTGTAGTTGACTATAAGGACACAGAAACTACTGGGCTTCCAGCATCTAATGTTCTTGCATGGACACTTGAGAATGGCAACGGACTCGTTGCACGTCCATCTGGCACAGAGCCAAAACTCAAGTTTTATTTCACAGCAGTTGCTGATAGTTTTGATGGCGCAAATGATCTATATCAGCAGATGCTTGCAGATGTTAAGACGTGGTTGGAGGACTAATAGATGAACAGAACTAAATTTGTAAGAGCGGTTGCGCTTTTTCTTGCAGTTTTGATGATCGGAAGTGTGTTCCTTGTTGCGTTCAGAGCATTCGCTCTATCACCTGATACAATGAATACAATTCCTATGACTGGACAGAGCAGCACGGGAAAAATCATGATAATAGTCGGCGTTGTTGCTGTGGTAATTTTAGGCGCAAGTTTGGTTCCGGTTTTTATCAAAAAGAAATAGGTGTAAATTTTTTTAAAAATAATAACGCCAATTCGTTTATTTTATTTGACAAATGAATTTGTCGGGTATACTATATGCTTGATTAGGTTCATCAATTTGGACTAATAAAATTCAAGCGGGGTATATAGAAATGTACGAGGACAAGACACTCATTTGTAAGGAGTGCGGAGAAGAATTCGTATTCACAGCTGGTGAACAGGAATTCTATGCAGAAAAAGGTTTTGAGAACGAGCCACAGCGTTGCAAGGCTTGCCGTGATGCAAGAAAGAACGCTCAGAAGGCTGAGAGACAGATGTATGAGGCAACATGTGCTTCATGCGGTGGCCCAGCTAAGGTTCCATTCCAGCCAAGAGAAGACAGACCTGTTTATTGCAGCGAGTGCTTCGCTAAGATGAAGGAAGAAGATTAATTTTTCTGTATGAAAAAAGGAGTTGCGATTGCAACTCCTTTTATTTTTTCCTAAATATTTGATTTATCGGTAAAATAGTAATATAATAGATTAAATATTTCTACGATTATATATATTTATATATAGGAGACGATACTGTGAAGGGTCCAGTTAATGACTCGCTTAAAAAATTGAGTCTTGTAAGTAAATATTATGGAACGCAAAAGCCTGATGATGAACATGAGGCTCAGTATCTCGCATATGTTGAGAGAAGACGTGTCGTTTCAAACATACAGAGAACATTCAATTTCAGCATATTCTTGATTGCTTATATCATAGTAGTTCTCTCTACACCAATCGTAAGACAGTACTTATCACCAGTGCTTATGGTCGCAGAGGGAGCAGGCGTAATAGGAATTATCGCTTTTGCGTTTGCTGCGCGCAAAATATATACAATTATCGCTGATGACACCAAACCATATGACAAGAAGAATTTCCAGTTTACTCAGGTTTTATTCACTATATTTTGGTTTGTTTATTTCTTAATTACAACATTCCCAATTTTTGCTTTCCCAGACAATTGGATGCTTGTAATGGTTGTTTGGATGCCACTTATGATATTGGGCTTTATGGTTCCAGTTTATAATTTGGTTGAAGGTGTACCGACAATGCTCTGTGCTGCCGCATCAGCAGGCTTGTTGATATATCGTGGTCTTACACTCGGCGCTCTTACAACTGGAGAGGTTGTATCTGCAATTCCTGCAATTATCCTTGCAATATTCATTACAGATGTTAACCATGTTGAGAGACTTAATGGTTTCTTCCTAAACGGTAAGGCTTTGGCTGAAACAACAGCATCACAGAGAAGACTTGGAAATGTCTTTGAAGAAGTATTTGATATCGCATTTGAGATAAATCTTGTAACTGGCGAATGTGTAATGCTCAGAGATAATGAGCATTATGGAATGACAGCAACTGATAAAAGGGATATGTCAATTGATGACTTGTATCGTTATGCATATCAGCTTGTTCATCCTGATGATGCCAATATGTTCTCTCGCGTATTCAATATTGAGCACGTTGAGAACGAGTTTATGACACTCGGCGGCTCTCAGATTTATTCAGAAGCCCGTATCCTTAGCGCAGAGGATGAATATGAATGGGTATCCATTCTTATGACTAAGCAGGAGCCAACGGTTGATGATGGTAACATATATGCCCTCTGCCTAGTTCAGAATATTCAGGAGCGTAAGAATAATGAGGATAGATTGAAACTCGAAGCAGAGAAGGATCCTCTTACACAGCTCTATAACAAGATGACAACCAAGAGTCTTATCGAGGAGTGCCTCGAGAAGGATTCATCTGTACAGCATGCACTTCTTATCATTGATATCGATAACTTCAAGACAATCAATGATACACGTGGCCATACAGTTGGTGACCAGATCTTGCTTGCATTTTCTAACGAACTTAATCGTAACTTCCGTGAGACCGATATCTTAGGTCGTGCGGGCGGTGACGAGTTCGTGGTACTTATTAAAAATGTTCAGTCCGTTGCAATGGTATGTGATAAGTTACAACAGCTCACATCATCATTCAAGAGATATGGTATCGATAACGGATTCCCTGGACGACTTTCCACCAGTATTGGTGTTGCCATGTTCAATAAGGATGGCAAGACATATGAAGAACTCTTCAAGAAGGCTGATGCTGCTCTTTACGAAGCTAAGAGAAATGGTAAGGATCAGTACAAGTTCAGCATTTCTAGAAGTGAATAAAAAATAAAACCAAACCAAAGGAGTAGAACGTATGAAACTCGGAACAGTAGTAAAAATTGGCGCACTTGCTGTTGCTGCAGCTTCTACAGCTGCCGGCACTATTGCCGTAACAACCAAGGCATTCAAGAAGGTAGGAGATGGAACAGCTCCTGCTAAGACAGACAAGGTTGTAAATAAGGCACCAGAGACTAAGGCACCAGTTGCTTCAGAGCTCCCAGTATTTACAGCACCTGTTGTTGAACCAATTTCTCCAGCACCAGCTGCACCAGTAGCAGAGCCTGTAGCAGCACCAGCAGAGGAAGACTATAGCGATATCGGAATGCAGCTTCCATATCTTGCAGGCGACCTCGGTGAGGACAAAGATAATTTGCAGGATGTTGTTAAGACACCTGTAGAGCAAGAAGCAGCTGCAGAGGCAGCTCTTCCAGTTGTAGAGCCAGTAATTCCTGTAGTTGAGCCAGTAGTAGCAGCTCCAGTTGTTGAGCCTGTATTTCCAGTTGTAGCACCAGTTGCAGATGCAATTGATACAGCAGAGATTCCTGAGCTTGTAGTAGACGCTCCAGCAGAGCCAATCGCTCCTGTAGAGCCAGTAGCATTCGAAGAGGCACCAGTAGAGCCAATTGCTCCTGTAGAGCCAGTAGCATTCGAAGAGGCACCAGTAGAGCCAATTGCTCCTGTAGAGCCAGTAGCATTCGAAGAAGCACCAGTTGAGCCAATCGCTCCTGTAGAGCCAGTAGCATTCGAAGAGGCACCAGTAGAGCCAGTAGCATTCGAGGAAGAACCAGTTGAGCCAGTTGCTCCTGTAGCTTTTGAAGAAGCACCAGCAGCAGAGCCAGAGTTCGTTCTTCCAACAGCTGCTCCAATCGATGATTTCACATCAAGCGAGCCAGTTCTTCCAACAGCACCAGCAGAAGAGCCAGCTCCAGTAGTAGAAGAAGTTAACCCACTTGAGGAAGGTTTCTCAGTTTCAATGACAGATGCACCAGGTGAGGCACCTGCAGATTCTCTCGGACTTCCAACAGCAGCTGATGCATTTGCTGGTTCTGATTATATCGAGCCAGTTGCAGAAGTAGCTCCAGTTGAGCCTGTAGCAGAGGCACCAGTAGTTGAGCTTCCATTTGAAGAGGTTGCTCCAGCTATGGATAAGACTAAGGAAGTAAAAATCGGTGGCGCTACAGTATCTGACAAGGTTACAAATAGCAATATCAAGGCTGTATGTGCATCATTTAACGTACCAGCAGAGAACCTCGTATCTATCGAGGCAGAAGGAAACATGCCAATGGTATTTGAGTTCCTTTATAGCGACATGCGTTCAGATGCAACACTTGTTTCTGTATACTTTGTAATGCCAGATGGAACAGCAACACTTCCACCAGAGGCAGATAAAGAAAACGTTCTTTCATTTGGTAGAAACTTCATTACTGGCAACGAAGAGCTCAAGGCATTCCTTGCATAAGTAGAGAAAGTGATATAAAAAATCCCCGCGAGGTTATCCTCGCGGGGTTCTTTTTTTATTATGCAAGATTGGAAGCATCTGAGAAGCGTCGTCCGGAATTCTGTACCGGAGTTAGATCAGCGTCATATACTTCATATACGAGTGGAGGAATGCCTCCTTCGTGCCATACAGTCTGGTTTCTGCCGCCTTCCTTGGCAAGATAGAGATTCTTGTCGGCGAGCTTAACAAGCTCGTCTACAGTCATTCCAGGCTTGTACATTACAACACCGCAGCTGACGGTTACGGCCTTGTCCGTTATATCGGACGACAGCTGCGTTTTTTCGACGGTTGTACGTATCTGCTCAGCGCGGCGGAAAGCAGGTGTGTCATCTGCTGTAGGAAGTACGCAGATGAACTCCTCACCGCCGTAGCGTGTGATTACGTCAACCGAACGAAGCGTGGACTTCATAATTACTACAAGATTCTTGATACAGTCGTCACCGGCGAGATGACCATACTTATCATTGATTTTCTTGAAGTGGTCTATATCGAACATGAGAAGTGAGAAGGTCTTCATCTCGCCACTCTTGACCTGCTTGATGCAGGACTCGATATATGTCATAAGATAGCGTCTGTTATATGCACCGGACAATGGATCCTTAGTTGATGCATCCTCGATTTGAACAAGAAGGTCGCGTGCTTTCTGCTGATTTAAGTCGAGCAACTTGGTAAGTTTTCTGAGGAATATTCCAAGTGAGAATCCTACAAGAATAGATGTTGCTGCGATATCAACAAATGTTCTATCGCCGAGATCTGTAAATTGTCTTGCAAATTGTGGGATGAAATAATCAATCAGGAATGTTGCTATTGCGAACGATCCTTGGATACCAAGCGATATAAACATAAGCAAGTTATCGAGAAGTAGAATCGTGGCTGATGCAGCAAGGATTCCAATAAGTGGGGCACCACACTGAATTCCGCCACCAAAGAAGAATAGGCAAGGAAGTGCGAAGTCTCCGATTATGACGCAGAATAGCATGTAGAGAACCCTATCATATTTATTAAATTTCGGATTTTTATTAATCATCCACAAGATAAGAAGGAAGAATAGGATGCCTGCAAATGAGATATAGCATAGGTAATGCTTTTTTAGGAAGAACGATACAAAAGCAAGAGCGGAGAAACAGAAAAGTGTTACGCCGAGGAGCGTTGTGAAAGATTCTTTCTTTAGAGCAGGATCCTTGATACCTGTACCCTTGAGGATTTTCTTAATGAGAGGAATCATGAGACGTCACTTCCTCTCATTATTTTATTTCTGCCAGAACTCTTAGCCTCATATAGATTCTTATCAGCAAGGGCAACGAGTTGCTCCTCGTTGAGGGATCCAGAGAATGTAGCCACACCGCCACTTATTGTGACTGGCTTATTCTCAGGAAGTTCTGGAGACAGATATGATTTTTCAATGCATATACGGATTTCTTCCGCACGATTGAATGCGCCTTCCTCTGTTATTCCCGGAAGGATGAGAAGGAATTCTTCGCCGCCGTAGCGCGCTACGAATTCTCCTTCTTTACAAGCGCGTTTGATGATTGATGCAATAGACTTTAGTATGCTGTCACCTAGTGGATGACCATAGGTATCATTGAGATTCTTAAAGTGGTCAATATCAAACATTACAATCGAGAGGGCGCTTCCTTCATCGTGCGCCTCCTTGACCATATCAGTCAAACGCGAATACATATATCTTCTGTTGTAGATAGCTGTGAGCGGGTCAATGATTGATTGGCTCTCAACTTCTTTAATAGAAGCATTAACCAGTCGGCTCTCCTGAATATACATCTGGAAAATGATTTTGGAGAGGATAGCCGCAGCAAATGAAACCATGATTACATTGGAAGATACGGCTTGGAACTGGAATATCTTGGCACCGTTTTCTGATGCCGTAAACGCCGGCACCTGTGTGCAGATGCTCGGCCAACGATATGATGCATAATATACGAATGCATACCAAGCGGATTCAATAAAGCATAGGATATATCCACCAATTCCATTTGTTAGGAAAAGCGTTAAAGCAATACCAAATGCGAAATAACCTGGGATACCACATAATATGCTTCCGCCTGTGATATATAGAGCAGGGAAAATCAAGAAGTTTACAATGCATAAAGAGAAAATTGTAATAAACTTCTGAGCCTTATTGGCTTTTATGCCCCAGAAAGCGAAAATTGGGAATGCAAAAGTCATAACAGCAGAGACAATAATTGCTGCACGGGAGGATTTTAGGAATATGCAGGCAAGTATACCTGCAATACCTACAATAAATCCTGCTGTGAATACAATGTTGAAGAATCTCTGTCTGATAGGAAGATCAGCACCATATGCAATTTTCATGAAGCGTCTTATACGTTTTTGCATGAATTAGTTCTCCGAATTTTCCTTTAACATACAACATTTTTTATACTTCTTGCCTGAACCACATGGACAAGGATCGTTTGGTCCAACCTTGGCACCCTTTCTCTGAACAGGGCGCTGCTTGTCTGAACCGTCACCTGAACCGGATGTGCCAGTTACCTTCGCTACTTGCTGACGCTTAACCTCTTCGTTTTTCTGAATACGAACAGTAAAGAGCTGACGAACAGTATTTTCACGAATTGTATTAGTCATCTCATCAAAGATATCAAAGCTCTCAAACTTGAACATTACAACAGGGTCCTTCTGTGCATAAGCACGGAGGCCGATGCCCTTCTTGAGTTCTTCCATAGCATCGATGTGATCCATCCAGTTGATATCAACGTTACGAAGGAGAATCATACGCTCGAGGTCACGCATAACCTCAGGAGTAAATTCTGCTTCACGCTTCTCATAGATTTCATGTCCACGAGTTGTAAGGAATTCTGTGATTTCATTAGCACTCATATCTGCAATGGAATCGTCCTTCTTTAGAATCCAACCGCTGAAATATTCATGGAGACCAGCGAGGTTCCAAGAATCTGAATCGTCATTTGGACAATAGAGACCAACGTTTGATGTAACGGTATCGTCAAACATACCGAGAATCTTATCGTGGAGATCAGCCTCATCGAGAACCTGGTCACGCTGAGTGTAGATAATCTCACGCTGTTTGTTCATAACATCGTCGTATTGGAGGACATGCTTACGGATAGAGTAGTTCTCAGATTCAAGTTTCTTCTGAGCACTCTCTACTGTGTTGGAGAGGATACGAACTTCAATTGGCATATTCTCATCAACATTGAGCGTGTCCATAACACGAGTCATACGCTCGCCGCCAAAGAGACGGAGCAAATCATCTTCCATTGAGAGGAAGAACTGGCTCTCGCCAGGGTCGCCTTGACGTCCAGAACGTCCGCGGAGCTGGTTGTCGATACGGCGTGATTCATGACGCTCAGTACCTACGATATAGAGACCGCCGGCCTCACATACTTTCTGAGCCTCATCCTTAATATCATCTCTAAACTGTGCTTCATACTCAGCAAAGAGTTTGCGTGCTTCAAGAATTTCTTCATCATCTGTTGATGCAAATCCTGTTGCTTCAGCGATAACTTCATCGCTATAGCCCTTCTGACGAAGCTTGGCTTTAGCGAGATACTCAGGGTTACCACCGAGCATAATATCAGTACCACGTCCGGCCATATTGGTGGCGATTGTTACAGCGCCATACTTACCGGCCTGGGCGATAATTTCAGCCTCACGCTCATGGTTCTTAGCGTTGAGCACTTCGTGCTTGATGCCACGTTTCTTGAGCATCTTAGAGAGAATTTCTGATTTTTCAATATTGATTGTACCAACAAGTACAGGCTGTCCTTTTTCGTGGCATTCCATGATTCTATCAATTACAGCATTGAACTTGGCAACCTCTGTCTTGTATACAACATCAGGATTGTCGATACGAATCATTGGCTTGTTTGTTGGAACTTCTACTGGGAACAATCCATAGATCTCTGAGAACTCGTCAGCCTCTGTCATAGCAGTACCTGTCATACCAGCAAGTTTCTCATAGAGACGGAAGTAGTTCTGGAAAGTGATTGTTGCGAGAGTCTTGGACTCGCGACGAACGTTAACATTTTCTTTGGCCTCGATAGCCTGGTGGAGACCTTCGTTGTAACGACGACCGAGCATGATACGTCCTGTGAACTCGTCAACGATGAGAACTTCGCCATCTTTTACAACATAGTCAATGTCGCGGTGCATAACGCCGTGAGCCTTGATTGCCTGGTTGATGTGGTGGAGAAGTGTCTGGTTCTCATCATCCATGAGGTTTTCAATATTGAAGTAAGCTTCGGCTTTTGCAACACCGCTCTCAGCGAGAGTTGCAGTCTTAGCTTTTTCATCTACGATATAGTCGCCGTCACCAGCGGTCTCGTACTCTTTCTTGGAATCCTGCTCCTTGATCTTGGTCATAGAGAGTTTCTTTACAAAGTCATTGGCGAGCTTGTAAAGTTCTGTTGACTCTGTACCCATACCAGAGATGATAAGTGGTGTACGAGCCTCATCTATGAGGATTGAGTCGACCTCGTCGACGATTGCATAGAAAGGCTTGCGCTGTACCTTTTCACTCTTGTAGGAAACCATATTGTCACGAAGATAGTCGAAACCAAATTCGTTATTAGTACCATAAGTGATGTCGGCATTATAAGCCTTGCGACGATCCTCATTGTCGAGACCATTTACGATAAGACCAACGGAGAGACCAAGGAATCTATATACTTTGCCCATCCACTCAGAGTCACGACGAGCAAGATAGTCATTTACTGTAACGATATGTACACCGTTGCCAGCAAGTGCATTAAGATATGCAGGGAGGGTAGCCACAAGAGTTTTACCTTCACCTGTCTTCATCTCTGAGATACCACCGTTGTGGAGGATGATACCACCGAGAATCTGAACTGGATAATGACGCATACCGAGTACACGGTCAGATGCCTCAACGCAGGCAGCAAATGCATCTGGCAAAATATCATCGAGTGTTTCGCCATTTGCAAGTCTGTCCTTTAGAGCAGGAGTTACTGCGCGTAACTCCTCGTCTGACATTGCTTTATACTTGTCTGCGAGAGATAGTACCTCATCCTTTATTGGATTCATCTTTTTAATTTGTTTAGATGAATAATCTCCGAATAATGATTTAAAAAGTCCCATTGGTTCTCCTTCTTACTTCTTATTAAAGAATAATATTATAGATAAATATACATTTTATAGTATATCACGGATGCAACATAATAGCACTATGAATTTTTATGCAAAAAATTGAATAAAATCCTTGACTTTATGAATTTTTATGCATATAATAGGCATACTTTATTTATTTCAATTTATGAGAAGAGGTACAAATTTATGGCACTCGATAAAAGTCAAATCAAAAAAGTAGTCCTTGCATATTCAGGCGGACTCGACACATCAATCATTATTCCTTGGCTTAAAGAAAACTATAATAACTGTGAAGTTATCGCAGTTTCTGGTAACGTTGGCCAGGCAGACGAACTCGAAGGACTTGAGGAAAAAGCTCTCAAGACAGGCGCATCTAAACTCTATGTTGAGGACTTAACAGATGAGCTCTGTGATGAATTCATTCTTCCTTGTCTCAAGGCAGGCGCAAAGTATGAGGGATATCTCCTCGGTACATCTTTCGCAAGACCTCTCATCGCTAAGAGACTTGTAGAAATTGCTAAGGCTGAGGGCGCTGACGCTATCTGCCACGGTTGCACAGGTAAGGGCAATGACCAGGTACGTTTTGAACTTACAATCAAGGCATTTGCTCCTGATATGAAGATCATCGCTCCTTGGAGAGAGTGGTCAATTAAGTCAAGAGAAGAAGAAATTGACTATGCTGAGGCACACAATGTACCTCTTAAGATAAACAGAGAAACAAATTATTCTAAGGACAAGAACCTCTGGCACTTGAGCCATGAAGGTCTTGACCTTGAGGATCCAGCAAATGAGCCACAGTACGAGAAGGAAGGCTTCCTTGAGCTCGGCGTTTCTCCACTTAAGGCTCCTGATGAGGCAACATATATCACACTTGATTTCGAAGCAGGTAAGCCAGTTGCACTTGACGGTAAGAAGATGTCAATGCAGGAAATCATCTTGGCACTCAATGAAATCGGCGGTAAGAACGGCATCGGTCTTCTCGACGTCGTTGAAAACAGACTCGTTGGTATGAAGAGCCGTGGCGTATATGAGACACCAGGTGGAACAATCCTTTACAAGGCTCTTGATGTTCTCAAGACAATTTGTCTCGATAAATATACTGCTCATGAGATGCAGAAACTTGCTATTACTTTCGGTGAGACAGTATATAACGGCCAGTGGTATTCACCACTTCGTGAGTCTCTCTCTGCTTTCTTTGACAAGGCAACTGAGACATGCACAGGTACAGTAAAACTCAAGCTCTATAAGGGCAATATGATAAATGCAGGTGTTACATCACCTTACTCACTTTACAACCCAGACTTTGCAACATTTGATGAGGACGAAGTATATAATCAGGCTGACTCAGCAGGATTCATCAACCTCTTTGGTCTTCCAATCAAGGTTAAGGCTATGATGGATCAGCAGAGCAAATAAGGGTGAATAATATGAAACTTTGGACAGGACGTTTCGAGAAGGAAATTGATAAGAAGACCAATGACTTCAACTCAAGCATTTCCTTTGACCAGCGTATGTATAAAGAGGACATAACAGGCAGCATGGCACATGCCACGATGCTCGCTGCACAGGGAATTATCAGCAAAGATGACCGCGATTCAATCCTCAAGGGACTTGAAGAAATCCTTATGGATATTGAGAGTGGCAAGCTCGTAATTGATCCTGAGGCAGAGGATATTCACACATTCGTAGAGGGTGAACTTACAAGCCGTATAGGAGACGCCGGCAAGCGCCTTCATACATCCAGATCCAGAAACGATCAGGTTGCGCTTGATATAAGACTCACACTAAGAAACGAAGTGGAAGCCCTTATCCCACAGCTCACAGAACTCATTTCTGTTCTGTGCGATAAGGCAGAGCAATACAGCGACGCTGTAATGCCAGGATATACGCATATGCAACGTGCGCAACCAATCGTTTTTGGTCACCACTTGCTCGCGTATGCCGAGATGTTCCTCCGTGATATAGATAGACTAAATGATGCCAAGGCGCGTATGAATTTCTGCCCTCTCGGCAGCGGCGCGCTTGCCGGCACAACATATAATATTGATCGTGAAATGACAGCCAAGGCACTAGGCTTTGACGGTGTTTGCATGAACTCTCTCGATGGTGTATCTGACAGAGATTTCTGTATTGAAATTGCCAATGCACTCAGCCTTGTTATGGTTCATCTCTCACGTTTTTCTGAGGAAATAATTCTCTGGTGTTCATGGGAATTCAAGTTTATTGAACTTGATGATGCCTTCTCAACAGGCTCCAGCATTATGCCTCAGAAGAAGAATCCAGACATTGCCGAACTCGTACGTGGTAAATCAGGCCGTGTGTTCGGTGACCTCATGACACTTCTCACTGTCATGAAGGGAATCCCACTTGCATATAACAAAGATATGCAGGAGGATAAGGAAGCAATCTTTGATGCGCTCGACACAGTCAAGATGTGTCTCACCGCATTTATTCCTATGATTGATACTATGACAGTTCTAACAGACAACATGAGAAATGCTGCTGCCAAGGGCTTTATCAATGCAACAGATTGCGCAGATTATCTTGTTGGCAAGGGTCTCCCATTCCGTGATGCATATAAGGCAACAGGAGAACTTGTTGCACTTTGCATTAAGCAAGGACTGACTCTTGAAACACTTCCACTTTCTGGTTACAAGGCAGTTTGTGACTTGTTCGACGACGGCGTTTATGAGGCAATAAATCTCGAAAAATGCGTAAAAGATCGTACTTGTCTCGGTGCACCAGCACCACAAAATGTTATTGCGAGAGCTCAGCAGATTAAGGCTTCTCTCAAATAAGAAATTTTCAAGAAGAAATTCTTCTCGAAATAAATAAAGTTGTCGTAAGACAGAAAACGACCGGAACGTAGAGTTCCGTTCGTTTTTGTTTTACTTAATTAATCTCTATGTGGGAAGGATGCTTCGTAATCCATTACCCAGTCATGAACTTTTGCTTCGTTATACTTAATTGGAATCTTGGCAGCAACAACAAGTGCATGAATTGCCTGCTTCAAGACACCGCCAATTTCCTTTAACATAGCTGGCTTGGAGAGAAGTGTTGCAATTGAAATTGGAAGCTGTGTAAGAATATTGAAAACGCCTATAACAGGGGACATTCCACGGAATGCCATACCTGAGATTGATTCAATAATCTTAGGTGTTGCAACTTTATAAATAGCCCAATTTACAAGGTCTGCATCGAGGTTGAGAACCCAACGCTTGATGATATCAATCAGTGCAAAGAGAGCGCCCTTCTTGTGGTAGTACTTAACCTGGTAAGGCCAGAGATTCTTAGCGCTCATCTCACGTCCCTTATTGGCAATGATTGCCTCTGAGAGATATACACCTGCATCCATAGATGCTTCGATACCTGAACCCATAATTGGGATTGTCATGAATGCGCTATCACCAACAAGTGCATAGCCATCAGCAACGAGCTTGGACAATGTATATCTTGTACCAATTTTAACAAATCTACCTGGTACAACAACCTCGTCAGTTAGCTGATCGGCATGCATTCTAAAGATTTCTTTCTTCATAACTTCCATGTCGTCTTTTGACATTCCATAGAGGCGTCCGATAAGCATATCCATAGTATTTTCTGGGCTGAGATTACACCATGAAAGACCTGCTCCGCCCATGTGCTTTAGATACATGCATGCTCTGTAATCAGGATATTCTGGTGGAACATAATTTGGATTTCTCTTGAAGAACTCACGGTAGCCGAGCATCAAGTCGTCATCTGCTTCATGTGCTTGAATGTCCCATTTTGCAGGGGCCTGTGGACGTAGAACAGAGTCGATACCGAGTGCGTCGATTACGAGATCTGCTTTAACTTTCTTGCCATCTTCCAGCTCAATTCCGACGATTTTATCGCCATCAAGCAAGAGCTTCTTAACTGCTGTCTCATAATGAATCTTGCATCCAGACTCTGTTGCAAGCTTGGCAAAATGAGCAGACAAGATACGGCGGTCAACAGAGATTTCTACTCCTGGAGCGGTTCCTGGGAACATGAGCTTTCTGTCATTTCCTGGGATTACCCAATACCAGTTGTTCTTCTGTGAATAGCCTTCCTTCGGTGGCATTGGAATACCACATCTATCAAAGACTGCAGACATAACATCATCTGTCCAAGGGTGAGAAACTTCACCTTCCTTAGCCTTTTCATAAATATCAACTGAGAATCCTGCTTTGCCGAGATAGTAAGCAGCTACCATGCCGCCTTGGCCCATTCCGGCAATAACAATATGCTGGGGCTTTTTCTTAAATCCCATTTTCTTGTCCTCCTGATATGATTTTTTCTGGTGGAGATGGCGGTAATCGAAACCGCGTCCGAAACCTCATTCACACAAACTTCTACGAGTGTATTTTACCTTTTAGGATTTCCCCTTGTATACGCCGATAAACGGGCTTATACCGTCGGTAACCTCTACGTCATGACAAGTGGGGAGGTACCCACCTGTTCACGTTCACCGCTAGTCGACGCCCTAACTCAAGCCGCGGTATTCAAGAGTAGGACGGGTTGCATTAAGCAGCCTGTAAAACTGGTTTTTCGTCAGTTATTTTTAAATTGCAGAGTTTTATAGTGGACCCTACACCACTACTCGCTTATCATGCTTCAAAGACCCCGTCGAAATCCTTTCATCCCCTTATTGATTACGCTCTTTTAGGGCACGGCGTGCTTCGAGGTCGGCGTCGCGCTTGGCAACGGTGGCACGCTTGTCATAGGTGTGTTTACCTTTGCAGAGGCCGACTTGGATTTTAAGGCGGCCGCGGTTGAAGTAAGCAGAGAGAGGGATGAGCGTGACACCCTCTTGCTGAACTTCTGCGAAGAGCTTGTTTATCTCTTTTTTGTGCATAAGAAGACGGCGCTTGCGCATAGGGTCACGGTTGAAAATATTGCCGTGGTCATAAGGGGCAATATGCATTCCGTTGACCCAGAGCTCGCCGTCATCTACGGATATCCAAGCATCTTTTAGATTGATTTTACCTTGGCGAACAGATTTAACTTCTGTGCCAAAGAGCTCTATGCCTGCCTCGTGACTTTCGAGTACGAAATATTCATGGTAGGCCTTTTTATTGTTGGCAACAGTCGTAAGGCCGTTGTCAGACTTCTTGTCTGCCATAAATATCACCTCGTTTCATGTCGCTTGGCAAACAATTAGATTTCTCTTCTGCCTTCCATAGCACGGGTGAGAGTTACTTCATCAGCATATTCGAGATCTGCACCAACAGGTACACCATATGCAAGACGAGTAACCTTAATGCCAAGTGGCTTTAGCAGTCGAGATACATAAACAGCAGTTGCTTCACCCTCAACGGTAGGATTGGTAGCCATAATGACTTCCTCTACGCCGTCAAGTCTCGCGAGCAATTGCTTGATTGTAAGTTGGTCGGGACCAATTCCGTTCATAGGGGAAATGGCGCCGTGTAGCACATGATACGTGCCATCAAATTCGTGCGTGCGCTCGATAGCCATAACATCTCTTGGATCCTCGACAACACAGACGATAGCACGGTTGCGCGCATCGTTTCTGCAAACGGCGCATACTTCGTCCTCTGTGAGATTGCAACACACACTGCACTGATGAATTTTCTCATGTGCATTTTCTATTGCAGCGGCAAATTTATGAGCGTCATCTGGCTTCATGTTGAGAACATAGAAGGCCATGCGCTGAGCGCTCTTCTTGCCGATGCCTGGCATGCGCTCGAACTGATTGATAAGTTCGGAAAGCGCAGCAACATCATATCCTAAACTCATAGCAAGTTACCGAGACCTGGGATATTCATACCACCAGTGATTTTGCCCATTTCGCGCTCCATGGTCTCAGATGCTTTTCTCTGAGCCTCATTGAGTGCGGCGATGAGCATATCCTCGAGCATTTCAACATCCTCTGGGTCTACTACATCTGGCTGGATTTTAATTGACTTCACTTCGTGAGCACCTGTTACGGCAACTTCGACAGCTCCGCCGCCTGATGATGCTGTGAATTCTGTCTCTTCAATTTCTTTCTGAGTGGTTTCC
This sequence comes from Acutalibacteraceae bacterium, assembly GCA_045642705.1. Lineage (GTDB taxonomy): Bacteria > Bacillota > Clostridia > Oscillospirales > Acutalibacteraceae > UBA1227. The sequence continues at coordinate 111,043 of JAZUJK010000021.1, read as the reverse complement.
ATATTGTCCTGCATCTGCTGAAGTTGCTTCATCATTGCAGCCTGGTTCATTCCGCCACCTTGATTTGGGATTCTTGCTTTCATATCAAGTTCTCCTTACTTTATCGAAATTAATCTTCAATATACAAACTGAAATCTACCTGTCCCTCGATCTGCTCGATGAAATTGTCGAGCGGGTCGTTCTCTTTTTCTGGCTCTGGTTCAGGCACTGGTTCCGGCATAGGCTCTGGAACTGGCTCTGGCTCAGGAGTTGGAGCAGGGGCTGGTGCATTGGCAATTGCGCTTAGATCCTCACCTTCGAGCGGAAGTGATGGATGTAAATACTCACCGAGAACAGTGAAAGTTGCAGCGTAGATCACATCGCGATGGTTCTCCATTGGAAGGAATCTGCGGAGCAAAATGTTGTCTGTGTCGATAACAAGACGCTCGCCAATTTTATATGCTTTGGCACTGTTGAGGGTGCCTATAAGTGCTTTATCTGTTGATACCACTTCACGGATAAGAGCGTTCCATACGTTTGTCGGGATCTCGCCATCTGGGAGTGACTCCTGGAGTGAGATATGCTCTGGAACTGGCTCTGGAGCAGGAACTTCTGGCTCTGGTTCAGGCGCAGGTTCTGGTTCTGGCTCACTTGCTTCAATTGCAGGAGGAGCAGAGAATTCCTCGTCTGGGAATGGTATCTCTTCGATTTCTGGCTCTGGCTCAGGAGTAGGCTCTGGAACTGGAGCAGGTGCTGGCTCGACTACAGGAGCGGGAGCTGGTGTAGGAGCAGGGGCAGCAGGTGCTGGTGCAGGAGCCGGTGTTGGAGCCGGAGCGGTGACAGGTGTGGCGCCTGAAAGGAGCGACACTGTTGGGCTCTGGCAGAGGCGGAGGATGGACATCTCCATCTCTACGCGTCGGTTGAGTCCACTGCGCAGGCTGCTGAGCGTGTCGCCGAGAACATTTAGGACTTCTAGAATGAAGTCCATTGAGTATGTGGAAGCGAGATTTTGATAATCAAGAAGCTCGGCTTCGGAACATACGATGAGCTCGGCAGGTTGTTTTACAGCCTTGCATATCATAAGATTTCTAAAGTGGTTAGAAAGCTCGTTGCATAGGCGTTCCATATCACAGGAACGGTTGTGCAAATCATTTATCTGAGTTAGGGCGGAGGCTCCGTCCTTGTTGAGAATACTTGTTGATAGAGCAAAGAGATATTCTTTTCCTGCAAGGCCAACGGTCTCATTTACAACATCTACTGTGATATTTCTTGAGTGGCCGATGCACTGGTCGAGAATAGAGAGCGCATCACGGAGAGCGCCGTCAGCGAGACGAGCTATGAGCATTGCTGCCTCTGCTGTGAGGTCAAGTCCCTCTTGCTCTGCGATATATGCGAGTCTGCCGGCGATATCCTCTGGCTTGATGCGCTTGAAATCAAAGCGCTGGCAACGGGAGAGGATAGTTGCTGGGAGCTTGTGAACCTCTGTTGTCGCGAGGACAAATTTTACATGCTCAGGTGGTTCCTCAAGAGTCTTGAGAAGCGCATTGAAAGCGCCTGTTGAGAGCATGTGAACTTCGTCGATGATATATACACGATACTTGCCACCAACAGGTGTGAAGTTGGCCTCGTCACGGATGTCACGGATATTGTCGACACCGTTGTTGGATGCAGCATCTATTTCGATAACATCCATAATCGCACCGCTGTCGATGCCACGGCAGGTGTCACACTCGTTGCAAGGATCGCCGTTTACTGGATGTTCGCAGTTTACTGCTTTGGCGAAAATCTTGGCACAAGTGGTCTTGCCGGTTCCGCGGGAACCAGTGAAGAGGTAGGCATGAGAATGTCTGCCATTTTCAATTTCATTCATTAGGGTTGAGGTTATATGGTCCTGTCCGACAACATCTGCGAATGTCTGAGGACGCCATTTGCGGTATAGAGCCTGGTACATAAATACAACCTCCCAAAATCTAAAAATAAAGCAGAGGTCTTTCACTTGACCATATGACGAGCAGGCGGACTGTGGCGCACAGAACTATTCGCTTAATGCTGCTCGGTTCCCCGCCTGACATGGTTCACGACGCCCTGTCGCACAGGACCCACACGCCATATGGTCAAACAAAAGCTACTCTGCTTTTACTTGTAATATTATATAAGAAGTAGGGGTTAAAATCAATAGTTTTACGGGTCACTTTTTATGCACTTGTCCATACGTTTTTTGTTGCCATAAAACACTATAAGTGGTATAATATCCCATGTATTATATCTATATATGCCATTTTTAGGGCGAAAATGGAGGAAGCCAACCGTATGGAGGCACAGAATGATCTCATAATCGGACGCAATCCGGTTATGGAAGCACTAAAGGCCGGCAGAGAGATTGATACGCTCTATGTTGCAAAAGGAGAGCGGTCCGGTTCTGTTGGAAAAATCATAAGTATGTGTCGAGACGCCGGTGTCGTTGTAAAGGATACTGACCAGAAGAAACTCGACTTTATGTGTGGCAATCAGAATCATCAAGGTGTAATTGCAAGGGCTGCGGCTCACGATTATGCGAGTATAGATGATATCTTTGCTTTAGCAGAAGAGAAGGGTGAAAAGCCATTCATCATTATCTGTGATGAGATTGAGGATCCACACAATCTCGGTGCGATTATAAGAAGCGCGCACTGCGCGGGAGCGCATGGCGTAATCGTACCAAAGCGCCGCTCAGCAACGCTCAACTTCACCGTTGCTAAAACAGCGGCAGGCGCTCTGGAATATATGCCAGTTGCGCGCGTTGCCAATCTCGCTTCCGCCATCGAAGAGCTCAAGGAGAGAGGCGTCTGGATATATGGAACCGACATGGATGGTGAAACATGGTGCCAGACAGACCTCACTGGAGCGATTGCCCTAATCGTTGGAAACGAGGGACAAGGCATGGGCCGTCTCATAAAAGAGAAATGTGACTTTGTTCTCTCCCTCCCGATGCGAGGAGAAATTGATTCCCTGAATGCATCCGTTGCAGCAGGAATCGTAATGTATGAAGTTAGCCGTCAGAGGCTTAATATTAAGACTATATGAAAGGGGTGTAGGAAACATGGCTGATAAGTTATCTCTCGAAAACTTGCTCTCTGATCTCGAGGCAGAAAGCACTAAGAAAACAACTAAGAGTTGGTCTCTCGATGAAATTGACTCACTTCTCGGTATTGGCGGTTCCGAACCTCAGGATGAAACTCCTGCCCCACAAACATTTGCTGATTTTGCAGATGTAGAGGAGGAAGAACCAGAAGATCCATATATCGAAGAAGAGGAGTATGATGAGCCTGAACTTCCAGAAGTTGAAGTTGAGGCTGATGATGCGACAGAACAATTCGAAGACTTTGATGACGACGAATTTGTAGAGGAACCTGCTCCTAAGAAAAAGGCAAAAGAGAAAAAAGAAAAGCGCTCTTTCTTCCAGAGAATGAAGGCTGTTTTAGTGGACGGCGAGCAGGATGATGAAGAAGAGGGCGAGGAATATGAAGAGTATGACGAGTCTGAATTCGAAGTTGCCTCTGATGATTCAAATGTTGAAATAGAGGAAGAGGCTGAGGTTGAGGAGCCTGCAGCAGAAGAACCTAAGCCTCAGGGCACAGCGCTTTCTAGAACAACACAACTTCTCAATGAAGTTGAAATTGAAGCTAAGAACTCTGTTATGGAACTCGCTGATGACGAGGATATCGAAGAGGTTGAAGTTCCATCTAAGGAAGAGGCTGTTGAGCCAGAGACAGAGGAACAGATTCGTGAACGCCGTGCTCTTGCACAGAAGACAATTGGTATTTATCCAATTAGGAACGAAAAGATTAATCACCAGATAGTTACTGACGCTGACAGAGTTGAAAAGTCACCAGAAGGTGTAATTCAGTCAGATAAATATAGAGAGCGTTTCCTCAACGTTCCAAAGCAGCATCTCGAGCGTACTGCTGACTATGAGGCTCTTCATATGGGCGAGAATCAAGACCCAATCGAGAGAGATGGCCGCATAGTTAAGAGAAGCAAATTTGTAAATACAGCAGACCTTGAGTCTGTTCCAACAATCATTTCTGCTGACGCAGAACTTTCAAGTGTTGAAAAGACAATTGTTGCAGCAGATCCTGCCTCACCTGTAATCGAGCGTGAAGAGGATGAGGTTGCTGGCCAGATCAAACTTACAGGATTTGGTGAAGAGGAAGAAATCGATCAAATCGATGAAGAGAATGCAGAAGAGACTCTCAGAGAAAAGCGCGCTGCGAAGATAACAAACTTCAAACTCGACACTGATTTCTCAGACGAAGACGAAGAGGAAGAAGAGGTAGAAGAGAAGAAGTTTAAGGCACCTGTTAGTGCACAGGCACTTGTTTCTAACTTCATTGAAGATGAATATGAAGAGGAAGCAGACGAAGAGAGAATCAGAGCTGAGCTTGCAAGCACTACCAAGACAACACTCATCACTGGAATAGTTCAAGCTGTAATAACAGTTATTGCGCTTGTACTTACAGGAATAATTGCAAGATCTAATGGTAGCGTTGATATAGTTGGCGGCGCATTTGGCTGCGGAATAGTAAATATTATTCTTCTCGCAATCGCCGGTGCATGTGGTGCAAGCACATTGGTTCGTGGCTTCAAGGGACTTGTTGCCAAGAAACCAAATGCAGCATCTGGAACATTCGTAGTTGTTGCTGCTTGTCTCCTTGAGGACATCGCAATCATGCTCTTCACAAGAGATGGATATACAACAGCAGCAATTTATACAGCAGCTGCTTGCTTTACATTATTCCTTGCAAATGCAGCAAAATATATCGCACTGCTCCGTGCGAAGAACAACTTCGCATTTATCACAAGCGGAACACAGCTCTATAGCACAGAGAAGATTTCTGGCGAAGACGATGCATTTGAAATCGGCCGTGGACTTCTTATCGGAGACCCAGAGATTTATTACAATGCTCGTATGGACCGCCCATCTTACTTTATTGAGAATTCATTTGAGGATGATCCAGCAGATGAGTATGCTGACAAGATTATCTTGGGCTCACTCGCAGCAGGTCTCCTGTTTGCATTGATATTTGGAATTATCCATGGCAGTTTAGTATTTGCCTTTGGTACAATCGCAGCAGTATGCTGTATCACAATTCCTGGATTTATGCTTATCGCATCCAATATTGCACTTCTCTTTGAGAACAGAGAGTTCAATAAGAACGGTGCTGCAATCGTAGGTCATCGTGCAGTAGAAGATAGCACAGATGCAAATGCATATGTATTTGATGCAACAGACATCTTCAAGAAGGGTTCTTGCAGTATCATTGGTATCAAGACATTCCACAATATGAGAATTGATGATGCTATCCTCTATGCTGCAGCACTCGTTATCGAGTCAGATGGACCACTTGCAGATATCTTTGATAATGTAATCTTGGGTAAGAAGGATCTCCTTCCACCTGTTGAGTCACTCGCTTATGAGGAGCGTCTCGGTCTCTCATCTTGGATTCATGGCAGACGCGTTTTACTTGGAACACGCGACCTTCTCATAAATCATAATGTTGAGGCACCTGACCGTGACTTTGAGGCTCAATATACTCATGACGGACGCAAAGTTATCTATCTTGCAATCGCAGGTAAGATCTCTGCAATGTTCGTTATCAAGTATCAGCCTGACAAGCGCGTTGGCAAATATTTGCGCAAGCTCGATAGAGCAGGTGTGGCTATCCTCGTTCGCTCCTGTGATTGCAATATCACAGAAGAGATGGTATGCGAGTACTTTGGACTTCCACTTAGCGCTGTCAAAATACTGAGCCCAGTATCTGGCGATATATTCCAGCGCTATCGCGAAGAGGATATCGAGACAGCACCTGCTGGTATCATTCACAATGGTACACTTGAGTCCTCAATCACAGCCTTCTATGAGGCACGTGAACTCCAGGGCGATGTATATGCGAACAAACTTGTATCATATATCTATTCTGGATTTGCTCTTCTCTTATTCCTTGTACTTACAATAGTTACAGGTAGAGAGGGACTCGGCATCTCCGGTGGACAGATTGTTCTGTTCCAGTTCTTATTCGGACTTATCGCATCTGCGATTCCAGTAATCAAACGGAGAATAGATAAATAGTATAAAAAAATAAGACCCGCTCGATTGAGCGGGTCTTTTTATTCAACTAATTAGTCAGCTGAGTATGGAAGAAGTGCAACGTGGCGAGCACGCTTGATAGCTGTTGTGAGCTCTCTCTGATGATAAGCACATGTGCCTGTTACACGTCTTGGAAGGATCTTAGCGCGGTCGCTTGTGTACTTGCGGAGACGAGCTGTATCCTTGTAGTCGATTGTATCAACTTTCTCTACGCAGAAAGAGCAAACTTTTTTGCGTGACTTTCTTGCGCCATGAGCGTTTTTATCAAATGCCATTATGGTATCCTCCTATATTAATTAGAATGGTAATTCATCTTCCATGTCAGAAGTAGAGAAGTCAGCAGCATTTGCTGTTGAGAATGAAGGTGCTGGAGCTGCGTCCATTGGTGCTGCAACTGGTGCTGCGCCGCCGTCATTCTTCGAGCCACAGAAAGAAACGTTATCAGCAACGATTTCTACTGCTGTGCGCTTAGCGCCTGTCTTGTCCTCATAACTTCTTGTCTGGATAGAACCCTGAACTGCAATCATTGATCCCTTGTGGAAATAACGAGTTACGAATTCAGCTGTCTGTCTCCAAGCAACAACGTTGATGAAGTCTGTCTGACGCTCTTCGCCAGGTCTAACATAGGAACGGTCAACTGCAACGGAAAAGCTTGTAACAGAGATTCCGCTAGTAGTTGTACGAAGTTCTGGGTCTGCTGTAAGACGACCCATGATTACTGCACAGTTAAGCATAGTTAGTACCTCCTGTGATTACTTTGCAATGTTGAGGAAACGAAGTACGCCATCGGTGATACCGAGGACACGTTCGAACTCAGCTGGGAAATCAGGCTCTGCCTGATATTCTACTACAAAGTACATACCGTCTGACTCGTAGTTGATGTCATAAGCAAGCTTACGAACACCCCATTCATCTACGTTGCCAATGGTACCGTTCTTTTCGATAAGTGCTTTAAACTTCTCGAAATTTGCTTTTGCTGCGTCTTCACCATTCTTTACTGAGAATACGAGCATTGCTTCATAGTTCTTAGCCATTGTTTTTACCTCCTTTTGGTCTCTGGCCCTATCTCTTACATCGGATAGAGCAAGGTGCGTTTTGTAATTATAAATAAAAACGTGCGCTATGTCAATTATTTTTTAAATTGTTAAGTGACTGCTGCTGGAGATATGCATTGATAAATCCATCAATGTCACCGTCCATAACGGCGTTAATATTACCCATTTCGTAATTGGTACGAGTGTCCTTGGCCAAAGTATATGGCATAAAGACATAGTTTCTAATCTGGTTGCCCCAAGCGATCTCTGTCTTGGTGCCCTTGATGTCCTCGATCTTGTCGAGATGTTCGCGTTCCTTGATTTCGATGAGTTTTGATTTAAGCATACGCATGCAGACCTCACGGTTCTGATGCTGCGAACGCTCGACTTGGCAACATACAACAATGCCGGTTGGCTTGTGGATGAGACGTACAGCGGAGGATGTCTTGTTGACTTTCTGTCCGCCGGCGCCGGAAGCGCGGTAAACCTCCATTTCGATGTCCTCTGGACGGAGGTCGACCTCTATGTTGTCATCGATTTCAGGCATTACTTCAATAGCTGCAAATGAGGTGTGACGTCGACCTGCGGCATCGAATGGAGATACGCGAACGAGGCGGTGAACGCCAGCCTCTGATTTCATATATCCATAAGCATTTTCGCCCTCGATGATGATGGTGGCGGACTTTAGTCCAGCCTCATCTCCGTCGAGGTAGTCGGTTGTGGTCACCTTAAAGCCATGGCGTTCACCCCAGCGGTTGTACATGCGAAACAGCATTGATGCCCAGTCCTGGGCCTCTGTTCCGCCTGCGCCGGCGTGGAATGTCAAGATGGCATTGTTGCTATCATATTCGCCTGTGAGGAGTGTTGAAAGCGTCATTGTATCGAGCTTGCTTTTGAACTCGTTTACGCTCTCTTGGCACTCATCAAAGAGGCTTTCATCGCCCTCCTCATCGGCGAGTTCAATCATAACGAGAGAGTCGTCAAAGAGGCCTTGAAGTTCCTCATATGCTGCAACTTTATTCTTGAGGGAAGATGTGCGCTGAAGTACCTTTTGGGAGTTCTCAAGATCATCCCAAAAGCCCTCCTGTGCAGCCTCTTCCTCTAGTCTTTTTATTTCATCTTTCATCTGGTCGAGACCGAGTGCAACTTTCAGTTCGGCAAGTGGCTTTTCGTTCTCGAGAAGGGAGAGTCTAAGCTCTTCGTATTGGAGCACAATAATCAGTCCTTTCACGCATTTTCACATTATAATAGAAAAGTTTTGTCTTGTAAAGAAAAATAGTGTATAATAAACGGGTATATTTGGAGGTGTAACCATGAAATACACAGGAGTAAAATGTCCAGTATGTCACGAGGTTTTCGACGACAATTCTGATGTCGTTGTATGCCCAGATTGCGGCACACCACACCACCGTGACTGTTACAATAAAATAGGCGAATGTGCCTTCGAGAGTAAGCATCAAGACAATTTCACTTTCGTAAATCCTAACAAGCCAGAGGAACCAGCCGCTCCTAAGGCAGAGGTAAAAGAGGTTCAAAAGCTCACCAAGGAAAATATGCCAGTCAATGGCGTAATCGGTGAAATGGGTTATGACCAGGAGGGAAATTCGCTCCCAGTTTATCGTGAGATCAAGGGAAATGAAAAGATAGGCAACTACACAGTAGATGACTATGCAAGTGTTGTTCAAAAGAACACATATAAATTTATCCCTCGTTTTCTCAAGATGGATAAAACTGGCAAGAAAGTCTCTTGGAACTGGGCCGCATTTTTCCTGGGCCCACTTTACTTCGCATACAGAAAAATGTGGAAATATGCAATTATCACACTTCTCTGTATCCTTATCATTCCAGCAATTTTTATGAATGATATCAACAAGTATTACAACGAGACTTACAAGGTTTACAACGAAGTTTTGTTATCGAAAGATTATGAGACAACAGATGAGATGAATGCTGCTATTGAGGATGCTCAAAAGAAGCTTCCTCCTCAGCCAGAAGCTCTAAATGCAGCTGGTGATGTAGAACTTGTAGTTGATATTCTCAGTGCTCTATTTGCCAACTATCTATATATGCAGCACTGCACATCAGTACTTGATAAATCAAGGAAGATTGAGAATGCAGAGGAACGAGAAAAGTTCATAAAGAGCAGAGGCGGACGGAGTGTACCGCAACTCATTTTGTTCTGCATTTTAGTTTATGTTGTAATATTTGGCTTTGGCCTATATTTCGAGAAACACCGAGATCTCGCAACCATGTTGAGACGGTTTATAAAATAGAAGGGAAAAGCGTATGTTTATAATCGTAGGACTCGGAAATCCGGGCCCGGAATATGAGCAGACGCGCCACAATATCGGCTTTATCGCAATAAATGCTGTTGCGGAAAATCATGGGGTCAAGATAGATCATTTGAAGTTCAAAGCACTGACCGCATCTTGCATGATTGGCACTGAGAAGTGCCTTCTCATGAAGCCTCAGACATATATGAACAACAGCGGAGAAGCCGTAGGTGAGGCGGCGCGTTTCTACAAGGTCCCACCTGAGAATATCATCGTTTTATCGGATGATATCAGTCTCGACCCAGGTGTTCTAAGGATTAGACGCTCTGGCACAGCAGGGGGCCACAATGGTCTAAAGAGTATCATTGCTCATCTAGGATCAGACAAATTCCCACGTGTTAAAATCGGTGTGGGAGAGAGACGGGATATGGATTCCGATCTTGCAGATCATGTCCTCGGACGATTTGCGAAGGATGACATTCCTCTGATGAATGAGACAATCAAGAAAGCAGCTGCTGCTGTTGACTTGATAGTGGCTGGTGATACAGCCTCTGCAATGAATCTCTATAACACCAAGAAAAAGAAAAAAGAAGAAAATGAAGACACCCCCATCATAGACTGATGGGGGCATTGCCATGTGAGGAAATAAAATGACAGGCTACGAAAAATCTCTTTTGAAAAATGCTGAATATAGCAAAATAAAAGAGACAATCCTAGGGGGCAAGAGCCCACTGGGAGTACTTGGCGTGGCCAATATTCACAAGGCGCTGGTAATACATGCGCTGCAGGATGCGAGCGGGTCTCGCGCTTTTGTGATTACGCCAGACGAGGCTATGGCGACGAAACTCGTCGATGACCTCGTTGCATTTGGCACAAAAGCGCAAGTGTTCCCAGCGCGTGACCTCGGTCTCATCTCGGGACAGACGAGGTCGCATGACTATGAGCGCGCAAGAATGGGAACATTGTCGAGCCTCATAATGGGTACGGCGGATGTCATTGTTATGCCTGCTGCAGCGGCGGTTGAGAAGACAATTCCGAGCAATGTTCTTGCCAAGAGAATCATCACCTTAAAGCAAGGTGGAACAGTTGATCTCGACGATCTCATCCTTGCTCTTGATGCAGCGGGATACAGCCGTCGTGATGAGGTCGAGGGACAGGGACAATATGCTGTAAGAGGTGGAATTGTTGACTTCTTCCCACCTGACCGTGAGCATCCAATTCGTATGGAACTCTGGGGTGACGAGGTGGATACAATCGCCGAGTTCGACACTCTAAGTCAGAGAAGAACCGACACCATAGATGAGGTTCAAATCACGCCATCCAATGAAATTTTTGCCCTTGATAGTGAAACTCTAGCAGATGAGATAGAGGCACTGTCGCGCAAGATTAAGAAAGAGAATTCCAAGGCCAAGATACTTGAGGATTCGGATAAAATCCGCAATCATATTTCAGATATCTGTCTCGACAAATATATCAATTTAATCTATCCGGATGCGACAACGCCACTCGGATATATGAGGGATAAGGATCTGCTTTTCGTACTGGAGAGCAGTGCTGTAAAAGAGCGTGTAAATTCGTTCAATAAGATACATCATGAGGAGATACGTGACGCGCTGGAATCAGGCGATTATGTCAAGTCAATGGGTGACTTTACAATAGGCTTCCAAGCGCTCGTATCTGATTATCAGAATGCGAATACAATCTATCTCGATAATTTCGCAAGAGGAAGTTTCGACACACCAATATCTGAACTTTTCACCCTCAGTCTCGGACAGATGCCACAGTGGAATGGCACTGTGTCCAGCCTCACTGAGGATATCTTAGAAAAGGGCGCCACCACTGTAATTGCCGCGGGCACTGCGAAAGGTGCCAAGGCCATTGCAGAGGAGCTGTCAGAAAAAGGATATAAGGCCTTTTTCTCGCTCTATGCGCCTAAGGAATTTCCACGAGGCAAGATAACAGTTCTGCCAAATACATTCTCATCTGGCTTTAGAATCCCAGATGGCAACTTTCAACTTATAACCCACGGCGCAGTGGGTGGTGGCGTAAAGAAGCGTTTTAGGAACAAAGCTGAAAACGCTTTCCACAGTTTGGATGAACTCCATAAGGGAGATTATATTGTCCATAATATCCACGGTGTAGGTATCTTTGACGGTATAGAAAATCTATCTGTATCAGGCCTTACCAAGGATTATATCAAGATAAAATATGCCAAGGGAGACGTTCTCTATGTCCCTGTAACTCAGCTGGACCTCGTATCAAAATATATAGGTCCTAGGGAGGACAGCAAGACAGTAAAACTCAACCGTCTCGGTGGCAAGGAATGGGCCAATTCCAAGGCGAAAGTGCGCTCCGCTGTAAATGATATGGCTAAGGAATTGACTGAGCTATATGCCAAGCGTCAATGCACACCTGGGTATGCATTCTCGCCGGATATTGACATGCAGAGTGACTTTGAGAGGCGCTTTGAATATGATGAGACAGAGGACCAGCTCCGCTGTATAAATGAGATTAAGAAGGATATGGAAAAGCCTGTTCCAATGGACAGACTTCTCTGTGGAGATGTTGGATTTGGCAAGACGGAAGTTGCACTTCGCGCAGCCTTCAAATGTATTGCCGAGGGCAAGCAATGCGCGTTCCTCGTGCCGACAACAATTCTTGCGTTCCAGCATTACAATACGATAGTTCGTCGCTTTGATGGCTTCCCGTTTGAAATAGAGATGTTGTCACGTTTTAGAACACCATCCCAGCAGAGAAAAACGGTACAAAATATCAAAGCGGGATATACTGACATTGTTGTCGGAACACATAGACTGATTTCTAAGGATGTAGAATTCCGTGACTTGGGGCTTCTCATAATTGACGAGGAACAGCGCTTTGGCGTTGCCCAAAAGGAGAAACTCAAGGAAAAATTCCCAAATGTTGATGTACTTACACTGTCCGCCACACCGATACCTAGAACACTCAATATGGCGATGACAGGAATTAGAGATATGTCAATAATTGAGGAGGCGCCGCTCGACCGCCACCCTGTACAGACCTATGTCATGGAATATGACCCAGGTCTCGTGGCTGATGCGATAGAGCGGGAACTCCGCCGTGGCGGACAGGTCTATTATATGCACAACAACGTGGATTCAATCATGCACTGTGCAGCGAGAATTCACGAACTCGTTCCAGAGGCGCGAATTGGCATTGCCCATGGCAAGATGGGAGAGGAGGAACTCTCCGATGTATGGCGCCGCCTAGTTGAGGGCGAGATAGATGTTCTCGTCTGCACGACCATAATTGAGACAGGCGTTGATGTGCCTAATGCGAATACTCTAATCATTGAGAATTCAGACCATTTGGGCCTTGCCCAATTGCACCAGATAAGAGGAAGAATTGGACGCTCCAGCAGACGAGCATTCGCATATTTCACCTTCTATGGTGGCAAGGAATTGACGGAGATTGCATATAGGAGACTGACCGCAATTAGAGAATATACGGAGTTTGGCTCCGGATTTAAAATTGCGATGAGAGATCTTGAACTCCGTGGAGCGGGCAGTATACTTGGCGCTCAGCAGCATGGCCACATGGAAGCGGTCGGATACGACATGTATCTCAAGATACTTGCCGAGGCAATTGCGGAGAATAAGGGTATCTCTGAGAACAAACCGGTTGTACCAGATCCAGAATGTCTGATTGATATTCAAATCGATGCACATATTCCGGACAGTTACATAAATAGCGTTCCACACAGGCTCGCAATTTACAGACGAATTGCGGATGTTAGAACTGCTGAGGACGCAATGGATGTAACGGATGAGCTCATCGACCGTTTCGGAGACCCACCGGCTTCCGTGCTCGGCCTGATTGAGATATCTCAGCTCAGAAACACTGCGGCCTCTCTCGGAATCTATGAGATTGGTCAAAACGGTCAGAACCTCATCCTATATTGGAACACCATTGACATGCGTGGCGTCACACGCCTGAACGAGGCTATGAAAGGTCATATCCTCGTATCCGCTGGCTCCAAACCATACGTTTCAGTCAAGGTGGACAATCCAAAAGACACCATAAAAACTCTAAAGAGTGCACTTATGATACTTGCCTCTGCGAGCAAAAATATGGTAAAATAACTCTATTCTATATAAGGAGGAATCCTACGTGGCTAACATACTTGAATGTAACCATTTAAAGAAGCAATATGGTAGTTTCACCGCACTCAAGGGAATAAATCTTGAGTTGCCAGAAGGTAAAGTAATCGGCTTACTTGGACCTAATGGTAGTGGTAAAACCACTTTGATAAAACTCGCTTCCGGTCTGCTTCTTCCAACCGCAGGCGAGATACTTGTAGGAGGCCAGAAGCCAGGCGTTGAGACCAAGAAAATGGTTGCGTATCTTCCAGAGCGCAATTACTTGGACCTCTCCAAGAAAATCAGCAGACATGTTGATTTTATGGGCGATTTCTACAAGGACTTTAATAAAGAAAAGGCATATGAGATGCTTGAGCGTCTCGAAATAGATCCAAAGCGTCCGCTAAAGGATCTTTCCAAGGGTAACCGCGAGAAGGTGCAGCTTATCCTTGTTATGAGCCGCGAGGCTAAGCTCTACTTGCTCGACGAGCCTATCGGCGGCGTAGATCCTGCTGCTCGTGACTACATTCTTGAGACAATCATAGGCAACTATGCGCAGGATTCTACTGTTCTTATTTCAACCCACCTTATCGCGGATGTTGAGCCAGTTCTCAATGAATTTGTATTTATCCGTGAGGGCGAAATCTTGCAGCATTCAACAGTTGATGATGTCAAGAAGCAGGGCAAGACAGTAGATGGCCTCTTCAGGGAGGTGTTCAGATGCTAGGAAAACTTACGAAGCACGAGTTCTTAACCATAGGCAAGGTTGCGCTTCCATCTTACATTGCAGTTCTAGTTCTCTCAGTAATTGGACGTTTCCTCACATGGATAACATCTCGTCAATATATTATCGACAATGTTCCACAGACATTCGTTAGAATTATCAAGGTTCTATCATCCTTGATTTCAACACTTTATATTCTTGCATTTATTGCACTTATTATCCTGACACTTTTCTATATCATCTACAGGTTCTACAAGAACTTCTATACAGATGAAGGATATCTTATGCTGACACTTCCAGTTCGTCCAGCATCACTTATCACATCCAAGTTGTTTAACTCTTGGATCTGGATTTTGTTCAGCCTTATAATTGCATTCTTGTCACTCTTTATCACACTCGGTCACTATGACCAGTTGATAGATCTCGTCAAGAGGGTTTATGACTCGATTAGCAATGTCATTGAAGTAAATGGAGACTTCCTCCGCGATGAACTCGGTGTACCACTTTGGCTATTCGGCGTAGAAGTTGCATTCTGTATCTTCATGTTCGTAACACGTTTCGTTATCACATGGTACTCATCAGTTTCATTTGGAATGCTCATCTCCAAGAAGCACAAGGCACTTGGAACAATTGGTGGTTATATAATCATCGATATCGCAACTTGGATTATCATGTCTATCTATCTTGCAGTTATTACTAAGGTAGTTCCAGACTATTACACAATCCTCTCAACAAGTGGAGGAAAGGCACTTCAGATAGTTATTCTTGGTTCAATCGTAATCAATCTCATTTTCAGCGGAGTTCTCTTCTGGTTTAACAGCTTTATTATGACTCATAAGTTAAATCTTGATTAATGAGTTAAAATTGGTTATTATTAATTAGTATTTATGTGTTAACCACTTTTGGAGGGGAATATCAATGAAAGGACGCGACTCTAGGAAGCAGACAATAATTACTGCAGCAGCTGCTATTACAGGCGGTGCTATTGCAGGTACAATTATTGGCGTTACAGCTGTTACACCTTTTATTTTCACTAAGGGTTCTGAATTTGCTTCTGAGGCTATTGAGAAGGCTCGTGCTAAGCACGCAGCAGGCATGCCAGCAGCAAAGGCTGCCAAGGCAGATCTTGATAAGCTCAAGAAGGAAGAAAAGAAACTTAACAGCGATAAAAAAGCTCTTGAGAAGAAAAAGAAAGCTGCCCGCAAGGCTCAGGCTAAGAAGATCTATGAGGAGAGAGTAGCCAACGGTTATGAGGCTTCTATTGCTCTCATTGATTCTGAGTCATATAAGGCAGTAAATGACGCTGGCAAGTTTGACATGCCAGAGCCTAAGAAGAAAAAGCAAAAAAAGGCTAAGCAGCCAACAGTAGTTGCTGTACCTAAGACTGAGAAAGAAATCGCAGCTGAGCTTGCAGCAGAAACTGCAGCAGAGGTTGATTATCAGTCAAGTGGCAGTATGTTTAAGGGAATAAGTTTCTAAAGAAAATTTAGGAGATGAAATAATGATTAAGAAGTTTATTAAACTTGCTCTTGCATTTGGTCTTGTAGGATTTACAGGATTTATGGGTTATGTTATGGTACTTATCAATCCATGGAACATGCCAGCAATTTTCAAGCGCAATTATCCAGAATGGTTTGAGGCTCATCCAGCAATTAGCGCACTTATTAAGATTGACTAATAAAAAGTGCTTGCAATTTGATAACATTTTGTTATAATGAATAAGCGTCAAAGAGGAGCGGACTAGTCCGCTCCTTACATATCGCAGGGTAGAGCAGCTGGTAGCTCGTCGGGCTCATAACCCGGAGGTCGAGGGTTCAAGTCCCTCCCCTGCACCCAGTATAGAGAGTGGCAAATGCCACTCTTTTTTTTATTTATTTTAAATGTTATAATATATCCATATTATTTTTAGGAGATAATTATGGCACATATTCTATTTGAGTATCTGACAAGCAATTTCATATTGCTGGTTATGTTGATTGGTATGAGGCTTATCCTCACATCCAACTCGGATATCGGCAAGAAAGCAACCGGATATATGCGTGGCATTATATGGGTTGTATTTCTCCTGTCTCTCTTTGATCAGGCAGAACTCTATTTTGCAGGATATCCAACCTATAATATTGAGCGAGTAGTTGTCAATTGGGTGGGTTATACCTTGCGTCCAATTGCTTGTATGCTATTCCTCCGTATTACGACATATACGAAAAAATTCGGTTTTACTGTATGGGTTCCAATCATCTTAAACAGTGCGATTTTCGCAACATCTATGTTTGGATTGCCTATTGCATATACATTTGATGAGAAAAACAATTTCGTGCGTGGACCACTTGGATTTACAGCACATATCGTAACTCTCATTTATATCATAGTAATCGTAGTTATAGCGATTCGCGACTTTAGGCAAAAGAAGAAAAACAATTCCATGGCCATCCTTCTCTGCGCGCTGGTCGTAATTATTGCGACAGCTGTGGAGACGCTCTATACAGGAATTCATCTCGTAAATCTATCAATAATTATCTCTTGTATTTTCTATTATCTATATCTACATATTTTCACCACGACGAGTGCGAACGAGGAGAAGGAAGAGCTTCTCTCCGACCAGCGCGCCGCTATGAAGTTGTCTCAAGTTAGACCGCGCTTTATCTATGAGACACTCGAGTCATATCGTGACCTTATTCTCACCAATCCACCTGCTGCTCAGGCAGCAACGGACTGTCTCATAACCTTCCTTCGCGCGAATTTTGAGACAACTGATATGACAACACCAATTCCATTTAGCGTAGAGCTCGAGCTCACACAGAATTATGTTGCAATTGAGCTCGTTAAGAATAGAAATCTCAAGGTAAAATATGAGATAGAATCAGGTGACTTTGAAATCCCTGCACTCACCTTGCAACAGATTGTTGAGAATGCCATAAGACATGGCCTAAAGGACGTTGAATATGGTGAGGTAAATATCAAAGTATTTGGCTCGGATACAGGTCATACAATTATCGTTCAGGATAATGGTAAAGGATTTAAGGGCGATGACGAACTCCAGGATATCCAGGGTGCGCACTTTGGCATCGCAAATGTTCGTGATCGACTCAAGCGAATGGTTGGTGGCGACCTCACATTTGTAACGCTGCCAAGTGCGGGTACAACCGCTATGATTTCTGTACCAAACGAGGACTAATTTTTTGCTATCTTTAGTCAACTTATACAATTGAAATTTTGACTAAATTTTGGTAAAATGATTACATAATTTAATAGCGCAGACACAAGTATAATTTTGGATGGATGGCCCAAGAGTTTCTACCGCGACGCCTCAGTTGCGACTACTTGTTTTTTTACACTGAAAACAGGCAGGCTACATCTATTTCTTGTAGTCTGCCTTAACTAATTTTAAGGGGCTAGGAAAATGAAAGCTTTAGAAGAAAAAATCTTAAAAGAAGGTCAAGTTTATCCTGGCAATGTCCTAAAAGTAGGCTCATTTCTCAACCATCAGATAGACGTTCCATTTATGTGCGAAGTTGGCCGTGAGTTTTATCGTCTCTACGAGGGAACAGGCGTCAACAAGATTTTGACTATCGAGGCATCAGGAATCGGTGTTGCTTGTCTCACCGCTCAGTATTTTGAGTGTCCTGTTGTTTTCGCCAAGAAGTCCAAGACATCCAATATCGCAGACAATGTCTACTCCGCACCTGTTAAGTCATACACACATGGCGTAACCAATCAGGTAATGATTGAGAAAGCATATTTAAATCCTGGTGACAAGGTTCTCATCATCGACGACTTCCTAGCACATGGCGAGGCACTTCACGGCCTTATCAAGCTAGTTGAGGATGCAGGCGGAGAAGTAATAGGCGCCGGCATCGTAATTGAGAAGGCCTTCCAGGACGGCGGTAAGAACATCCGTGCAGACGGCTACCGCGTCGAGTCCCTCGCCCGTGTAATGAGCATGGACTCAGAAACCGGCAATATTGAATTTGTCGACTAACTCAGTAATGAAAGCGCTCGGTATGCTTTTATTAAATAAAAACATTTTTTCTTGAGGGAGGAAAAAACAATGAGAAGATTTCTCGCACTCGCACTTGTCCTTGTAATGGTTCTTTCTTTCGCAGCTTGCGGCGGCAAGACAGCTACTACAGCGGACGAATTCAAAGTAGGTCTTATCTGTCTCCACGATGAAAACTCAACTTATGACAAGAACTTCATCGACGCTTGGAAAGCAGCTTGTGAAAAGGCTGGCCTTGTAGAAGGTAAAACTTATTTCATCACAACAAACATTCCTGAAGGCGCAGAAGCTAAGGATGCTGCTCTCGACCTTGTAGACCAGGGTTGTAAGCTTGTTATGGCTGATTCTTTCGGTCACGAGCCATACATTCTTGAAGCTGCAAAAGAGAAGCCAGAAGTACAGTTCTGTCATGCAACAGGTACACAGGCTCATACAGCAGGTCTTGCAAACTTCCACGATGCATTTGCTAACATCTATCAGGGCCGTTTCATCGCTGGTGTTGTAGCTGGTCTCAAGCTCAACGAGATGATCGATTCTGGCAAGATCAAGGCTGACGCAGCTAAGATCGGTTATGTTGGTGCATATCCATATGCAGAAGTTAAATCAGGTTACACATCATTCTATCTTGGCGCTCGTTATGTATGCCCATCAGCTACTATGGAAGTAATGTTCACAAACTCATGGTATGATGAAGCAGCTGAGAAAGAATCAGCTCAGAAGCTCATCGCTGACGGTTGCGTTCTTATCTCACAGCACGCTGACTCTTACGGTGCTCCAACAGCTTGTGAATCAGCAGGCGTTCCAGACGTATCATACAATGGTTCAACAGAGGCTCAGTGCCCAGAGACATTCCTTATCTCTTCTAAGATTAACTGGGAACCATATTTCACAAGAATCATTGATGCAGCTAAGAACGGCAAGGAAATCCCAGCTGACTTCGTTGGTACTCTTGACGATGGTTCTGTAGCACTTACAGACCTTGGTAAGAAGGCTCCTGCAGAGGGAACAGCAGCTAAGATTGCAGAAGTTAAGGCTGCACTCATGGATGGTTCACTCCAGGTATTTGATACTTCTACATTCACAGTTACAAGATTTGATGATACATACAACAAGTTCAAGAAGGATGCTATCAGAACAGACGCAGATGGTCACATCTTAAGCTATCTTGCTGACGTTGATGATGCAGGCGACTATGTTGGTGAGACAGAAGCTATTAAGGACGGCGTATTCTGTGAGTCCACAGGACGTTCAGCTCCTTACTTCGACCTCGATATCGACGGTATCACACTTAAGTAAAAATGTTAAATTATGGACGGAGAGATTTTCTCTCTCCGTCCCAATTTAATTTTTAAAAAGAAATCCGCATTCTATGCGAATCTCTTTTTAGATATTAAATGGAGGGTGAATTATGGCAGAAAATGCACTTGAACTTCGTGGCATTACTAAGCGCTTTGGCACAAAAGTTGTAGCGAATAAGAATGTTGACCTCGATGTCAAGCGTGGCGAAATTCTTGCGATTCTCGGAGAGAATGGTTCTGGTAAGACAACACTTATGAACATGATTTCCGGAATCTATTTCCCAGATGAGGGACAGATTTTCGTTGACGGCAAAGAGGTTAAGATTAGCTCACCTAAGGCTGCACTTGACCTAAAAATTGGTATGGTGCACCAGCACTTCAAGCTAATCGATGTCTTCAATGCTACAGAGAATATCGTGCTTGGCATAAATGAGGGAAAGTATGACCTCAAGGCTGCCAAGAAGACTATTCAAGAGACATGTGATAAATATGGCTTTGTAATCGACCTTGATAAGAAGATTTATGAGATGTCTGTATCAGAGAAGCAGACTGTAGAAATCATCAAGGTTCTCTATCGTGGCGCAGATATCCTTATCCTCGATGAGCCAACAGCAGTACTTACACCTCAGGAGACATTGAAGCTCTTTGATGTTATCCGCAATATGTCAAAAGACGGCAAATCAATCATAATAATCACCCATAAACTCCATGAAGTACTTGATATATCTGACCGTGTAACAGTTCTTAGAAAGGGCGAGAATATTGGCACAATCATCACCAAGGATGCAGACGAATCCAAACTTACCGAGATGATGGTTGGCAAGAAGATAGAGCTCAATATAGAGAGAACTGAGCCACAGAATGCAGAGGATCGTTTAGAAATAGAAGGACTAAACCTCACAAATTATGAGGGCGTTAAGGTTCTTAACAATGTTAGTTTCACAGCAAAATCTGGTGAGATTCTCGGAATCGCAGGAATTGCTGGTTCTGGCCAGAAGGAACTTCTCGAGGCAATTGCCGGTCTCGTAAAACTCGATTCTGGTGAGATTAATTACAACAACCCTAAGACCGGTGAGAAGGAGAACTTGAGAAATAAGACACCGCTCCAGATAAGAGATCTCGGTGTTAGACTTTCATTTGTTCCTGAGGACCGTCTCGGTATGGGACTTGTAGGTAATATGGACCTCACAGATAACATGATGCTTAGAAGTTATAAGAAGGGCAAGACAGCCTTCCTTAACAGAAAGCCACCAAGAGAACTCGCAGAGAATGTTGTTGAGGAACTCGAAGTAGTAACTCCTAGCATTTCAACACCTGTAAGACGTCTCTCAGGTGGTAATGTACAGAAGATTCTTGTTGGTCGTGAAATTGCATCCGCACCAACAGTTCTCATGGCTGCATATCCAGTTCGTGGACTTGATATTAACTCATCATATACAATTTACAACCTCCTCAATAAGCAGAAGCAGGACGGCGTAGCAGTAATCTTCGTCGGTGAGGACCTAGACGTTCTCGTTGCCCTCTGCGACCGTATTGTTGTAGTAAACGGCGGACAGGTAACAGGTATTGTAGATGCAAGAAATACAACTAAAGAAGAAGTTGGTCTTCTCATGACAAAAGGAGGCGAGAACTAATGGGATTTCATGTAGTTAAAAGAGAAACGATGCCTGCATGGCAAGCATGGCTCATTAGAATAGGAGCTATTGTCCTAGGCGCAGTTCTCGTCGCAGTTGTAATCGTACTTGTAACAGGACAGAATCCTTTTGAAGTATATGGCACAATGATTGAGGGTGCATTTGGCACAGAGCGCCGTATCTGGTCTCTTCTCCAGGGTATTGCGATGCTCCTATGTGTATCAATCGCCGTAACACCAGCCTTCAAAATGAAGTTCTGGAACATCGGTGCTGAGGGACAGGCTCTAATGGGCGGTCTTGCATCAGTGGCTTGTATGATGTTCGCTGGCGACAAGTTACCAGGTTGGCTCTTCATTATTGTAATGGCAGTTGCATCAATGCTTGCAGGTGCTATCTGGGCTGTAGTTCCAGCAGTTTTCAAGGCTCGTTTTGGAACAAACGAGACGCTCTTCACACTTATGATGAACTATATTGCAATCCAGGTTGTATCTTATTACATCTGCGTATTTGCAACAGGTGGTTCCGGTAAACTTGATGTTATCAATGCCGCTACACATTATGGTTGGCTCCCATCAATTGGCGGACAGCCATATCTTATAAATGTAATCATCGTACTTGTACTTACAGCAATTATGTATGTATATCTCAAGTATTCTAAGCAGGGCTATGAAATTGCCGTAGTTGGTGAATCAGAGAATACAGCAAAGTATATCGGTATCGATGTAAAGAAAGTAATTATTCGCACAATGCTTATCTCAGGTGCGCTCTGCGGTATAGCAGGATTCCTCCTGGTATCAGGCGCAGATCACACATTATCAAGAGATACGATTGCAGGTCGTGGATTTACTGCAATCATGGTTTCTTGGCTTGCCAAGTTTAATCCATTTGTAATGATCCTCACATCATTCCTTCTCGTATTCTTTGAGAAGGGCGCAATTCAGATTTCACAGCTCTGTGGACTGAATGCTTCATTCTCCGATATTATCGTTGGAATAATCATCTTTTTCATCATTGGCTCTGAATTCTTTATAAATTACAAGATTCAGAAGAACGACAAGGAGGGTGAATAATATGTTGATAGTTCAATTTATTCAGCGTGCAATCATGCAGGGCACACCACTTCTTTTCGGTTCAACTGGTGAAATTTTGACTGAGAAGTCAGGACATCTAAACCTCGGTATCCCAGGTATTATGTATATCGGTGCCATCTCAGGTGTAATCGGAGCATTCTTCTATGAGAATGGCGTTGGTGCAGAGAATATCAATCCATTCCTTGCAGTGCTCATCCCACTTCTCACATCACTTCTTGGCTCACTTATCGGTGGCCTCATCTATTGTGTTCTGACAGTAACACTACGTGCTAACCAGAATGTTACAGGTCTTGCACTCACAACATTTGGTGTAGGTTTTGGTAACTTCTTTGGTGGTTCACTTATCAAGATTTCTGGCTCAGATATGCCAGCAATCACTCTTTCAGCAACATCCAAGTGCTTCAAGACAACTCTTCCTTTCGCTGACAATCTCGGCGTAGTAGGCAAGCTGTTATTCTCATACAGTTTCCTTGTATATGTAGCAGTTATCATCGCACTTGTATCAAGCTTTGTACTAAACCGCACACGCGTAGGTCTTCACCTCCGTGCTGTTGGTGAAAATCCAGCAACAGCAGATGCTGCAGGTATCAATGTCAACAAGTACAAGTACCTCACAACTTGCATTGGCTCAATGGTAGCAGGACTTGGTGGACTCTACTATGTAATGGACTATGCAAGCGGTATCTGGTCAAATGGTGGTTTCGGTGACCGTGGTTGGCTCGCAGTAGCAATCGTTATCTTCGCTATCTGGAGACCAAATATGGCTATCCTATCCAGTTACCTATTTGGTGGCCTTCTCATCGCATACAACTATATTTCAATTCCAGGTATGGGTATTGAAGCACAGGAACTCTTCAAGATGCTTCCATACATCGTTACACTTATCGTACTTATCCTCATCTCACTTCGCAACAAGCGTGAGTCACAGCCACCAGCTGCACTCGGCCTCTCTTACTTCCGTGAGGATAGATAAAAACAATAAGAGAAAAAAGCAAAATAAATAAGCAAAACAAAACAAATAAAAGCCTCGACCAATTGGCCGAGGCTCTTTTTAATAATAATTATTCTGCATTTTGTTGAGGAGTTACAAATTTAGATACGGCCTGAATTATTCTCTCAGGCTTAAATGGCTTCATTACGAAGTCATCGGCTCCGTGCTCAAAGCAGGTTTCAACAATCGTTTCTTGACCCATAGAGGAGCACATAATGACTGCTGTATCCTCGGAGAAGGTTTTAATCTTGTCCAGAGCCTCTATGCCGTCCATATCTGGCATTGTAACATCAAGTATAACAACATGAGGACGTTCAAGGCGAACTTGCATCATAGCTTCGTTACCAGACTTTGCTTCTATGATACCAGTGAAGTCTGCGCTTGTTAAAATGTCCTTGAGCATAAGTCTCATAAATGCTGCATCATCAACGATTAGTATTTTATTTGACATCTTCTTCATCCCCCTGAGTTTCGATTTTTTTACGGATGGCTGCGCGTTGGGACTTATCATCAATTGGGAAGGCGAGGGTCATTGAGAAACCGGCGGTTTCTCCGGCATTTACGAGGACTGTGCCGCCGAGATCCTCGGCTGTCGACTTGATGATATCCATGCCAACGCCGCGGCCAGAATATTTGGTTGGAATTTCTTTTGTTGTAAATCCACGCTCCATAATTAGGTTGGCAATCTCTGGTGCCTTATATGCATCACGTGGTTTTTTAAGAATGTGTAAATGGTCGGCCTTGCGCAGAATTTCCTTAAGGGATAAGGTTTTTCCATCATTAAATATTGTGATAAACATAATATTTTCTTCTAGGCCATAGGTGACTGTGATAGCGCCTTCTGGCGGCTTGCCGAGCGCTATGCGCTCCTCTGGCGTTTCAATGCCATGGTCCATGGCATTGCGTACAATCTGGGTCAGAGGGCCAGACAGGCGCGTTAGAATTTGTCTATCGATATATATGTGTTCGCCGTCGAAATAGAGGTTGGCTTTCTTGCCAAGCTCTGCACTCATTTCGGCGATAACATGCTCGAAAAGAGGCCGCAGTGACTCGAATGAAACCATCATCACATCAGGGATTTCACCGAAATCGAGGTCGGATACAAAACTGTTGAGTTTTCCTTGGAACTCAACATTTTGACCTGCCGATGAGAGGCTTCCCATCTCGCTGCGGAAGAAATATTCAGCCTCAAACATTAGGGAAAATACTTTATCCATCGGCAGAGAGGAAGCGCCATGCTTCCTTATGTATCCGACAATATTTTCCATCTTGTACGCAGTGTCGACTGTTTTATTATCCTCGAGCACTGCGGCAGAGGCCTTAATAGTGTGGAATATACGAAAAAGAGCATCAACACTCTCGCGGTCGAGGGTGCCAATGCTGTTACGTTTCTTGAGTATTAAATCCATCTCTTCGATTAGAGTGGTGGTGTCCTCAATATATGCTTTGAAAAGTTCTTGGTTCATCTGCATAAGGGACACCTCCAGGACTTAATCGTTTATGGTTTCTGAAATTACTATATTGAAGAATCTTCTGTCGTTATATAGATCAATCATGACAGTTGGATCATCCATAAGGAAGATTGTTGGGCGAAGTGGATTATCAGGATTTTGGTCGGCAACAACTGCTTTTTCACCATTGGAAAGCTTGACACAGCTGCCGACTGCATAAGGTGAAATACACTTAAGAAATGCCTTAACTACGCCAGAATCGAACTGTCTGCCAGCGTTGCCCATGATGTATTCAATGGCCTCTGCTGGTGAATATGCGTCGC
Source organism: Acutalibacteraceae bacterium (assembly GCA_045642705.1). Taxonomy (GTDB): domain Bacteria; phylum Bacillota; class Clostridia; order Oscillospirales; family Acutalibacteraceae; genus UBA1227. The sequence goes on along the minus strand of JAZUJK010000021.1, from coordinate 86,003 downwards.
GGTAAGGGCGCTGGGATGTCAGCGCACTATATACATCTGCGACAGCAATAATTCTTGAGAAAAGAGGGATAGATTTGCCGGACAGAGCGCCTGGATAACCGCTTCCGTCAAATCTCTCATGGTGACGGAGAACACCTTCTTTTACATGCTCAGAAACGCCAGAAATCTCGGAGATAATATCATGTCCGAACTGGCTGTGTTCCTTGATTGGTTCGAATTCCTCCGGTGAGAGTTTTGCTGGTTTTTCCAGCAACTCTTGAGGAATTTTAGAATCACCAACATCATGCAAAATTGCCGCAACTGTGAGGTCTAGGAGTGATTGCTTAGGCATTCTAAGTTCCTTGCCGATAGCAATACAGATAACTGCAACACTCATTGTATGATTGTACTTATCATTGTCGTGGAAATTAAAACTATCTACACTTAGAGAAAAATCTTTTCTAGTGCAGATATCATCAATTGCATGCTCCAAAATATCATTGGTTGCACTGATTTTTTCTGTATAGAGAAGAGATGTTGGTTCCTCTACAAAATTATATAAATCTTTAATAAGTTTTACCATCTGATCGCGAGTTCTAGATGGGACAATTTCAGGTGCTTCTACTCGCTCATTGATGTATACGCCCTGAAGGTCAAGGCTCATGAGTTTCGTAATATGACCGACGGTAAGTTCCTGACCGGCTTTTAGCATAACTACGCGGTTTGTGAATGTGTCGATACCGTATATATCACGTGCGAGAGTTACGCCGGGACGGATCTTGTCGACGGTGACAAACTTTATCATTTTGCCCCACCTCCTTAATAGTAATAGACATTAATATTATATATATATAAATCTATCAAGTCAATCTTGTAGCCTTACAAAAAAAGTGATATAATCTCTCCATTAAATTCTAAAAAAGAAGGAATATTTTATGGATTCAAACGTACGCCCAGACACAATGGCCCGTATCAACACACCTGAACTTGCAGATGCTTTTATCGCTGAGCAAATTGATGCTCTTAGAGCTCAAATTGGCGATAAGAAGGTACTTCTTGCACTCTCTGGCGGAGTTGATTCATCAGTAGTTGCAGCCCTCCTCATCAAGGCAGTAGGCCAGCAACTTGTATGCGTTCATGTAAATCATGGTCTCCTCAGAAAGGGAGAGCCTGAGCAGGTAATTGAGGTATTCAGAAATCAGATGAATGCCAACCTCATTTATGTAGATGCAACAGACCGTTTCCTTGACAAACTTGCCGGTGTAGATGACCCAGAAACTAAGCGTAAAATCATCGGTAAAGAATTCATAGATGTATTCGCAGAAGAGGCAGCAAAGCAGGAAGGAATCGCCTTCCTCGGACAGGGCACAATCTACCCTGATATCCTCGAAAGCCACGGTGTTAAGGCACATCACAACGTTGGTGGACTTCCTGAGGATCTCCAGTTTGAACTTGTTGAGCCAGTAAAACTTCTTTATAAAGATGAAGTACGTATGGTCGGAAAACAGCTCGGTTTACCAGACAACATGGTATACCGTCAGCCATTCCCAGGCCCAGGTCTCGGTGTTCGTTGCGTAGGTGCAATCACACGTGACAGACTTGAAGCACTCCGTGAAGCAGATGCAATCGTTCGTGAAGAAATTGAGAAGCTTCCAGAGACACCATGGCAGTATTTCTGCGCTATCCCAGACATCCAGTCAACAGGTATCAAGTATGTTGATGGTGTAGGCCAGCGTTACATGGGTTGGGCAGTTGTAATCCGTGCCGTTAACACAACAGATGCAGTTCTTGTAACAGTACCAGAAATTCCTTTCGAAACCCTCTGCACAATGCGTGATCGCATCGTACAAATCCCAGGCATCAACCGTGTTCTCTGGGACATCTCCGAAAAACCAGTCGCTACAATCGAGTGGGAATAACAACAAACAAGAAAAACGAAAACAAACAATAACAACAAAACAACAAACAAAAAGCAGAGGCAACAGCCCCTGCTTTTTTATTCCCCTAAAAAAATATTGTAAAAAAACCAATTAGTGGTAAAATAATTTTTAACCATAATATATTATATATAATAATAAAATATATTAAATAATTTAGATAATTTAGGCATTTTGTGCTTATTGTATATTGTATTCCACGTTAGCGTATAATATAATATTTCAAAATATATTTACGGTGGAGTGGAAGTATTTGTTAGAACGATTGGGGAACAACATACGTATGAAAGGTAATCACTGGAAAATAATTGCGGCATTGCTTGTTATATACGACGCAATAACATCAGTCGGTGCATATTTCCTTGCACTCCTGATACGCTTTGATTTCAGATATTCGAGAATAGACCCTATGTATCTAAATGCATACATCAAGTTTATTCCATGGATAGCAATAATAACGGTAGCAATTTATGCAATCTGTAGGATGTACAGAAGCATCTGGAGATTTGCAAGTTTCAACGAACTCATATGGACCGGTCTTGGTGTAGTAATTTCTGCAGCCATCCATATGTTCCTAATTGAAGAATTCGTTCACAGAATGCCTCTTTCATACACTCTATTCGGTATCATTCTCCAATTCTGCTTCGCACTAGGCATTCGTTTCTCTTACAGATTCGTGAACGTACTCCGCAATGCGGTTTCTTCTCGTAATGAAGAGAACCGCCGTGCGATGATCATAGGCGCTGGTGCCGCTGGCACAGCCCTCCTCACCGACATCGCTCGCTCAGATGATTACAACGTAAAAGTCTGCTGTATCATCGACGATAACCCTAACAAGACAGGCAGATACATCCTCGGTTTCCCAGTAGTTGGAACAAGGGAGGACATTCTCCTAAATGCTGACAAATATAAAATTGACGTAATATACATCGCAATTCCATCTGCCAAGGAGCATGATCGTAGAGAGATAGTTAACATCTGTAAAGAAACTGGATGTGAACTCAAGATTCTCCCAGGTATGTATCAGTTCTCCAAGGGTACAATCAAGCTTGCCAACATGGCAGATGTAGACGTTCAGGATCTCTTGGGCAGAGAACCAATCAAAGTAAACAATGAAGAAATCCTCGAGTCGCTTGAAGGCAAAGTAATTCTTGTCACAGGTGGCGGTGGTTCAATCGGCTCAGAACTCTGCAGACAGATTGCAAACCACAATCCAAAACAACTTGTAATCTTCGACATATATGAGAACAATGCATATGAGATTCAGCAGGAACTTAAATACAAGCATCCAGATCTCAACATAAAAGTTCTAATTGGTTCTGTCAGAGATACAAGACGCATGGATTTCGTCTTCAAGACATACAGACCAGAGATAGTATTCCATGCAGCAGCTCACAAGCATGTCCCTCTAATGGAGGATTCACCTTGTGAAGCAATCAAGAACAATGTTCAAGGCACATTCAAGACAGCTCAAGCAGCTATAAAATATGAAACCAAGAAATTTGTCCTCATCAGTACAGATAAGGCTGTTAACCCAACTAATGTCATGGGTGCATCCAAGCGTATCTGTGAGATGATAATCCAGTCCATGGATCGCGATCACAAAGAAACTAATTTCGTTGCTGTTCGTTTCGGCAACGTTCTTGGTTCCAATGGTTCTGTTATCCCACTATTCAAGAAACAGATTGAACATGGTGGTCCAGTAACAGTTACCCATCCTGACATAATCCGTTATTTCATGACTATCCCAGAGGCAGTATCTCTCGTCCTTCAAGCAAGTTATTATGCAGAGGGTGGCGAGATATTCGTACTCGATATGGGCGAGCCAATGAAGATAGATACTCTTGCCAGAAACTTAATAAAGCTCAGTGGCTTCAGACCTGATGTAGACATCCCAATCGTTTACACCGGTCTACGTCCTGGTGAGAAACTATACGAAGAAAAACTAATGGCAGAGGAAGGTCTCGAAAAAACTCAAAACGACCTCATCCACGTTGGTAAACCAATAGACTTTGATCTCGACCTCATCATCCCACTTCACAAAGAACTCGTTCACTACTGTGAAAACAACGATGAAGCAAACGTCAGATCATACATCAAAGCCATCGTTCCAACCTACCATCCAATAGAAGAAACCAATAATTAAAAGAAGCTCCCTTACACCAAGGGAGCCCTTCGCATTATTTAAGCACAAGGAGAACACAATGGAAATTAAACCTTTTGAGCAAAAAGTGTGGCTTGCAAGTCCAACCATGCACGAAGAAGAGCAAGCATATGTTAAAGATGCATTCGATAAAAACTGGATAACAACTGCTGGTGAAAACATAAATGAGCTTGAGAAAGATATAAGTAAAAAGCTCAACAATCAACACGCAGTTGCACTTGCTAGTGGCACATCAGCACTTCACTTAGCAATGAAGTGTGCAGGCATCAACCAAGGTGATATTGTTTTCTCATCTGACATGACTTTTGCAGCAACCTGCAACCCAATCACATACGAAAAAGCTATCCCGGTTTTCATTGATTCAGAATATGAAACTTGGAATATGGATCCAGAAGCATTAGAGCTTGCTTTCCAAAAATATCCAAATGCTAAAGCAGTTGTTGTTGCCAACCTCTATGGTACTCCAGCCAAATTAGATGAAATATCAAAAATAGCACACAAGCACAATGCAATCCTCATAGAGGATGCAGCAGAATCCTTGGGCGCAACATACAAACAAATAGAAACTGGAACATTTGGTGATATTAATGCCATCTCTTTCAATGGCAACAAAATAATCACTGGTTCGTCAGGCGGTATGCTTCTCACACCAGACAAGGACAAAGCAGACTTTGCTAGAAAGCTCTCAACTCAAGCAAGAGAACCTGCTCCTTGGTACCAGCATGAGTACATAGGCTACAACTACCGTATGTCGAACATCATTGCTGGCATTGCTAGAGGTCAACTCATTCACCTTGACGAACACATCGCTGAAAAGAAAAGAATCTACGATACATACAAAGAAGGTCTCAAAGACCTTCCACTTACAATGAATCCATATACTAAGGATTGCAATCCAAACTATTGGCTCAGCTGTATCTATATAGAAAATGATGTCAACCCAATTGACATCATGAACAAGCTACAGGAATACAATGTTGAATCTAGACCAATCTGGAAACCAATGCATATGCAACCAGTTTACAAAGACAACGACTTCATCACCACCAACAAAGACAAACCAATTGATGAAGATGTATTCCAAAAAGGTCTTTGCCTTCCATCTGACATTAAGATGACAGAAGACCAGCAGCAAATAATTATTGAAATCATTAGGAGTTGTTTTTAGTGTATCAAAAGTACATTAAGCGAATTTTAGATATAATCTGTGCCATCCTTGCATTAGTAGTGTTTGGTTGGCTCTATATCATCATAGCCATCCTTGTAAGAATCAAATTGGGATCTCCAGTGTTATTCACACAAGAACGACCAGGCAAAGATGGCAAAATATTTAAACTCTATAAATTCCGTACGATGACGGATGAAAAGGATGAGAATGGCGAATTACTTCCTGATGAAATTAGATTAACCAAATTTGGTCAATTTTTGAGAAGCACTAGCCTTGATGAACTTCCTGAAGCGTTCAACATCCTAAAAGGTGATATGTCAATCATAGGCCCACGTCCATTGCTAGTTAGGTATTTACCAAGATACACAAAAGAACAAGCAAGAAGACATGAAGTTAAACCAGGTTTGTCAGGTTGGGCACAAGTAAACGGAAGAAATACGCTGTCCTGGGAGAATAAGTTTAAATACGATGTTTGGTACGTTGACAATGTATCATTTCTTCTTGATGCAAAAATTGTCATCATGTCAGCAATTAAGATGCTACAAAGATCAGACATCTCATCTGATACAAGCGTAACAATGGAAGAGTTTATGGGAACAGAGGAAAACAAATGAAGATATTATTCACAAGTGTAGGTCGAAGAGTTGAACTTATACAAGCTTTTCGAGATGCATCAAATAGAATAGGTGTTTCGCTTGAAATATTTGGTGCAGATATAACTGACTCTGCTCCAGCACTTCAGTTTTGTGACCAGACCATAATTGTGCCTAAGATTAAAGATGAGGCATATATTCCAACTTTGGTAAAAGTGTGTGAAGAAAATAATATTGACGCATTGATACCAACTATAGATACGGACTTATTAATCCTTTCTCGAAATAAAAATAATTTTGGTAAGACAAAGGTTGTAATTAGTGCGGAGGATAAAATATCTCTTTGTAGAGATAAGAGGCTAACGGCTGATTATTTTAAATCCGTAGGATTAAGAAGTCCTCATCCAGTAGATGATGTTAAAGATTATACTCAAGGCTTCCCAGCATTTATAAAACCAAAAGATGGAAGTTCAAGTATATTTGCATATAAAGTTAAAAATAAAGAAGAACTTGAGATGTATGCATCTCAAGTTCCAGATTACATAATTCAGCCATACATAGAAGGCACAGAATATACCGTTGATATATTCTGTGATTTTGATGGCAATCCAATATTTATTACTCCTCGCATTAGGCTTGCTGTTAGAACGGGTGAAGTATTAAAAACAGAGATTTCACAAGACGAAAAGATCATTGAGGAAATAAAGCAACTTATCAAAGATTATAAGCCTTGTGGCCAAATAACAGTTCAGTTAATAAGAGAATCATCGACGGGTGATGATTATTACATAGAAATGAATCCACGCTTTGGTGGTGGAGCGCCATTGAGTATTAAAGCAGGTGCAGATTCAACAGAAGCTTTATTAAAACTTTTAAATAATGAGTCTTTAAGTTATATACCTAATGCTGCAGAAAATGGTGCAGTATATAGCAGATTTGATCAAAGTGTAAGAGTAAAGTAGGTGAACAAAGTGATTAAAATTACCAGCATACTAGATGTTGAAAAATATGTTGATGATGTAGATGCTGTTATTTTTGATTTAGACGACACTCTTTATTCTGAGAAGGAATATGTTAGAAGCGGATTTGAAGCCGCAGCACCTGATAAAGTAGATGAATTATGGCAAGCGTTTCTTGATGGTAAGCCAGCTTTTGATACGGTAATACCCGAAAGAAAAGAAGAAGCACTTGAAATTTATCGTAATCATATGCCAAACATTCACCTTTATCCTGGTGTTAGAGATATGTTAATACGACTAAGTGAAAGTGGCAAACAACTTGGAATAGTAACTGACGGAAGGCCAGAGGGCCAATGGAACAAAATAAATGCATTGGGTTTATCAGATTTGATTCCTCACATAATCGTAACTGATGAGCTTGGTGGGATTGAATTTAGGAAACCAAATCTAAAAGCGTTTGAATTAATACAAAAAGAATTGAAAGTTCCATTCGAAAGAATGGCATATGCAGGAGATAATATAAGTAAAGATTTTATTGCATCAAATAATTTAGGAATGAAATCGATTCATTATTCTAATGTAGAGGGTATATATGTATAACCAGAGTGAATTAAAAAACAAACAATTAGAAATATTGAAAGAAATAGATAGAGTATGCAAAAAAAATGATATTACATACTTTTTGGCTTGGGGAACATGTTTGGGTGCTGTGAGGCATAAAGGATTTATTCCATGGGATGACGATATTGATATAGCTATGCATATTAACGATTTTGAAAAGTTGATAAGATGCTCGAGTGATTTTAAAGATAATTATTTTTTACAAACGTCAGAGACAGACCATGAGTATGGACTGATGATAGGACGAGTTAGAGATACTAACACGACGCTAATTGAAGAAACAGAATCATGGCGCAATATAAATCATGGTGTATTTGTGGATATATATCCAATGTTTAATGCACCCAAAAACAGTATATTATTAGAATTCTTTGCAATTACATCGATGGTGTATAGGCTTATGTTGTATGGAGTTGTTCCTCAAAATAGAGGATCAATTATGAAATATGGTTCATTTGTATTACTGAAAGTTACTCCAAAATGTATAAGGGAGATTTTGATAAATTTAACATATAAGATTTTATCATCATATAAATCAGATGAGTATTGGTGTGGCTTTCATGGGAATTGTTACAAGACAACTTTTTCAAAATCATTGTTTCTTCCAGTTAAGATATCAGATTTCGAAGGATTGGCTGTGCCTATTCCAAATGATGCAGATGCCTTATTGAAAATGAGATACGGAAATTATATGGAACTACCTCCTGAAAGCGAAAGAGTAGTGCATCATCCATATAGTGTTGTTGATTTAGAAAATAGTTATGTGAACTATTATGGAAAAGAATATTGTGTGAATAGGAATTAATTATGTTATATGATTATGAAAATGTTACATTGAGGATTGATTTATGAATGTTTTGTTTTTATCTCTTGGTGAGTTTGATGATTTGTCTAATGGCTCAGTTCACATTGACTTAATAAAAGAGTTTTCGAAATATCATACTGTATATGTTGTTTGCAAACGAGAACGTAGGCAAGGTAAACCAACAGAATTATCGATAGAGTATGGCATAAATATTCTTAGGGTAAAAACTGGAAATATTAAAAATGTAAATTTGATTGAAAAAGGTGTTTCGACCATTTTGGTGGAATATCAGTATAAAAATGCAATTAAAAAGTTTTTTTCAGATGTTAAATTTGATTTAGTGATTTATACTACTCCACCAATTACTCTTGTATCAACAATTAATTATGTTAAAAAGCGTGATGATGCAAAATCTTATTTAATGCTTAAAGACATTTTCCCTCAAAATGCAGTTGATTTGGAAATGATGACCACTATAGGGTTAAAGGGTCTAATTTATAAATATTTTAGGTGCAAAGAAAAAAGACTATATACTATCTCTGATAGAATTGGATGCATGTCACAAGCAAACGTGGATTATGTGTTAAGCCATAATTCTAGCATTTCAAAAAATAAAGTTGAAATTTGTCCAAATTGTATCGATGTTAAGAATATGACTATTTCTGAAAATGAACGAGTTGAAATAAGAAATAAGTACGGAATTCCATTGGATAAAAAAGTATTTGTTTACGGTGGAAATTTAGGAAAGCCTCAGGGCGTACCTTTTATTATAGAGTGCCTAAAAGCGGAAAAAGATAATCAAGATGTCTTCTTTCTTATAGTGGGTAAAGGAACCGAATATAGCAAATTAGAAAAATACTACAATGAAGAACACCCAACTAATTTTAAATTGATGCAGCAACTGCCAAAAGATGATTATGACAGAATGATAGCTGCTTGTGATGTTGGCATGATTTTTCTTGATCATCGTTTTACTATTCCAAACTTTCCAAGCCGTTTACTTTCATATATGCAAGCTGGATTACCAGTACTAGCATGTACAGATTCAAATACAGATGTTGGAAAAGTTATTGCTGAAAATGGCTTTGGATGGTGTTGTGAAAGCAATGATGTAAATTATTTTAAAAAATTGTGCGGGGATATTCTTAATCTTGAATTGGGAAAAGAAAGAAAAAAGGCAATTGAGTATTTGAATAATAATTATTCAGTTGATATCGCATATAAAGTAATTGTTAAAAATGAGGATGAGTAATAAAATGCGTGAATATCAAATTTGTTCATGTTGTGTCATGGATACAACTGATGAAAATATAACTTTTGATGAAAACGGTGTGTGTAATCGTTGTAATGAATTTAAGCAAAGAATACTGCCAGAATGGAATTATGGTTATGGTCATGAAGGTGAATTGCAAACCCTTTTAAATCAAATTAAAGAAAGTGGTAAAGGAAAAGACTATGACTGTATATTAGGATTAAGCGGTGGGCTAGATAGTTCATATATGCTTCATATGGCGGTGAAAGAATGGGGATTAAGACCTTTTGTTTTTCATATCGATGCTGGATGGAATTTGCCAGTTGCAGAAAAAAACATAAGAAAAATTACGGACAAATTAGGAATAGAGTTGCATGTTGAAAAGTTAGATTGGAATGAAATGCGTGAGATGCAACTAGCGTGGTTTCGTACTGGCTTAGAAGCTTTGGATGCTCCACAAGATCATGCCTTTATAGCAGTTATTGACAAATATTCACAGAAACTTGGGGTCAAGTATATCTTAAATGGTTACAATATATCAACTGAAATTGTAGCCGATCCAAGTTCGTGGTTTAAAGGCGCTGGGCCTACTGGTGATAGTAAATATATAAAAGATGTCATTAAAAAGTATTGTGATATCCCAATAGAAAATTATACATTTACTAATGGGTTTAAACATAAGTTTTGGCTTCCATATGTCAAAGGTGTAAAAACTGTTAAGCCATTAAATCTTGTTCCGGTTACTAAAGAATTAATGGTAAATACACTTGTCAAAGAATATGGGTATGAACCTTATGGTCAGAAGCACTTTGAAGATCTATTGACAAAGTTTTTAGAAGGTTGGTGGAATCCAACACGCTTTGGGCATGATATAAGAAAGGCCCAATTATCTAGTCTTGTTATTACAGGCCAAATTAGTAGAGACGAAGCGATTGAAATACTTAAAGAACCACCTTTGACATCCGAGGAAAGCTTTCAATTGATTGAAGAGGTTTCAAAACGTTTGGAAATTGGCATAGATAAATTGATGGATTTATATAATCTTCCAGAGTGTACAGATCACTTTAAAAGTAATCAGTGGATGTATAGGATGGGAATTACAATTTATGAATTTTTGGGTATAGAAAAGAGAATACGAAAATGATGGGATATATTTATAACCGATTGTTAAAAAAAATTAGGGGTAGAGCAATTAAAAACTCCAATATTCCTAAAACCTCAAAAATTGAATCAGGCAGCACAATTATTAATACAAATTTTGGAAAATATTCATTTTGCGGTTATGATTGTAAAATTTGTAATGCTGACATAGGTGCTTTTTGTTCAATAGCGGATGGTGTTGTTATTGGTTTGGCTGAACATCCCATCGATTGGGTATCAACATCACCTGTTTTTTATGCTGGAAGAGACAGCGTAAAGAAAAAATTTGCCACTAAAAAACGTGCCCCGGTAAAAAAATGTATAATAGGGAACGATGTATGGATTGGTGAGCGTGCTTTAATAAAACCTGGCGTGATAGTTGGGGATGGGGCAGTAATTGGTATGGGATCGGTTGTAACAAAAAATGTATTACCATATGAAATTGTAGCTGGTGTACCGGCACGACATATAAAATATCGTTTTGATACCAATACTGCTGAAAAACTTCTTGATTCTAAGTGGTGGAAATTAAGTGATAGCGATTTGAAAAAACATGCAATTTATTGTGATAATCCTAGCAAGTTTGTTGATTCATTGGAGGGAATACTTTGAAAATAGTGCATCTCTGTTTATCGTGTTTCTATATTGATGGATATAATTATCAAGAAAATATCATTCCTAAGATTAATCAAGAAGATGGGAACGAGGTTAAAATAATAGCTTCAACAGAAACATTTGTTGATAATCGTGAACTCGGCTATTTAAATCCGAGCAGTTATTATACAGAAACAAATATTCCAATAGTAAGGTTGCCTTATGTTAATTTGGGAGTAAATGTGATTACTAGGAAATTGAGAGTGTATAAAGGGTTATATAACGAACTTGAAACTTTTTCACCAGATGTCATTATGTCGCATGACGTATCTTTTTTTTCTATAATAGACGTTGTTAAATATGTTAAAAGACATAAAGATGTAAAACTATATGCTGATTCACATACAACTTACGAAAACAGTGGAAGAAATTGGCTGTCCTTGAATGTATTGCATAAAGGTATTTATAAATCGCTTGTTAAACTAGTTGTGCCATATTTAAAAACTTTTCTATATATAGGACCGGAAGAAAAAAGATTTTTAACAGAGGTTTATAAAGTTCCAAATGATTTGATGGAACATTATCCATTAGGTGGGATAGTGTTAGATGATGATGAATATTTAAAAAGAAGAGTATCAAAGCGAAATGAATTGAAAATAAGTAATCAAGAAATATTAATTGTTCATTCGGGGAAAATCACAAGAAATAAATCTACAGATGTACTAATTAAAGCTTTTTTAAATTCAAATTTATCAAATGCTAAACTTGTGATTATAGGAACTATTTCTAATGATAAATTTGGAAATGAATTAAAACAATTGATTGATGGAAATGAGCAAATACAATTTTTGGGGTGGAAACCATCAGATGAATTATATAGTTATTTGTGCGCATGTGATTTATATTGTCAACCTGGTACACCTTCTGCAACGTTACAAAATGCAATCTGTTGTAATTGCGCTATTTTAACAAAATCGTATTCTATATATGAGGAACTAAATATAGGCAATTTTATGTGGGCTAGTTCATATGAAGACTTAATGAATTGTTTTATTCAAATTAAAAATGGAGAAGTGAATTTATGTGATATGCAGTTGTTGTCTAAAAAACTGGCAACTGAAGTTTTGGATTATAAAAAGTTAGCAGCAAAATTGTATGAATAATGGGTGGAGAGAGTTATGGATTTTAGTATGATATATGAGGACCTTATTTTAGGGAAAAACAAGCTTGCAATTGTTGGATTGGGGTATGTTGGTATGCCAATTGCTGTTGAATTTTCAAAGCATGTGCAAGTAATTGGATTTGATATTAATAAAATAAGGATAAACGAGTATAAAAATGGTGTTGATTCAACAAATGAAGTGGGCGAATCCATTAAAAATACGACTGTAGATTTTACTTATGATCCACAAAAATTGTCGGAGGCAAGTTTCATTATCGTTGCAGTACCCACACCTGTTAAAGCAGATAATAGTCCAGATTTAGGTCCTATAGAAGGAGCATCTAAAATAGTTGGACAAAACATTAAACCGGGTACAATTGTTGTATTTGAGTCGACTGTGTATCCTGGAGTTACAGAAGATATTTGCATTCCAATTATTGAAAAAGAATCCGGATTAAAATGCGGTATCGATTGGAAAATCGGATATTCTCCTGAACGAATAAACCCTGGAGATAGAGTTCATACATTGACAAATATAAAAAAGGTTGTATCTGGCATGGATGAAGAATCCAGTAGAGAAATAAAAAAAGTATATGATATGGTGATTAAAGCTGGCACTTTCCCAGTTTCAACAATAAAAGCGGCTGAAGCTATTAAGGTTATTGAAAACTCACAGCGTGACATCAATATTGCTTTTATGAATGAAATTGCAATGATTTGTGACAAGATGGGTATTGATACTAACGAAGTTCTTGCTGGAATGGATACCAAGTGGAATGCTCTTGGTTTTAAACCTGGGCTTGTAGGGGGACATTGTATTGGAGTAGATCCATATTATCTAACTAATGCAGCAGAGAAACTTGGTTACCACTCTCAAATTATTCTTAATGGGCGTAAAGTAAATGATAGTATGGGTGCATTTGTAGCAGATGCGGCAATTAAGTCAATGATTGAAGTGGGTATGGCACCAAAAAAATCAACGGTAGTTATTCTTGGTATTACTTTCAAAGAGAATTGTCCGGATACAAGAAATAGTAAAGTGGTTGACATTATTAATAGGCTTAAAGAATATGAAATTAATCCTATAGTAACAGACGGTTGGGCAGATAAAAAAGTAGCAAAGGAAGAGTATGGCGTTGAACTATTATCATTTGAACATATTCCAAAGGCTGATTGCGTGATTGTAGCAGTAGGACATAATGAATACCGTTCAATGTCTATGATGAAATTAAAAGCTTTGTTTAAGGATTCATTAAAAGATAATGAAAAGGTGCTTATAGATGTTAAGAGCTTGTATCGCATGGATGAACTTAAAGCATCAGGAATGAAATTCTGGAGATTATAATATGATCAAAAATGTATTAATTGGTAGTAACGGTGGATTAACTGGTGTATATTTAGCAAAGTGTTTTGGTGAAATGGAGGATATTTACTTATTTGGTGCAGATTGTAATGAAATAACTGCAGGAAAATTTTTTGTAAATAAGCAATTGATTTTACCAAATGCATCATCGGTTGAATTTGTAGATGCTCTAATAGATTTGTTGATTAAGTATGAAATTGATTATTATATTCCGACGCATTCTTTAGAGATAAAAACGGTTTCAAAAAATAGTGAAAAAATTAAGCGGGCTACGGCGACAAAGTTTATTGTGTCTCCATATGATACCTTTGTTGCATTAGATAATAAAGTAAATATGAATGAAAATTTGCTAAAATTGGGGGTTCCTACGCCCAGAAGAATTCTTGACAGTAAAAATGCAAAATTCCCTATTTTAATGAAAAAAAATATTGGAAGTGGTAGTTCGGGGCTATATTTGATTAAAACTGATGAGGAATTTGCTTTGATGAAAACAATAGAAAAGGATTCTGATTTTTATGAAAACATTAAGGGATCAGAATTTACGGTGGATTGCATGTTTGATTTTACCGGCAAACTACTTATATTAAATCAGCGAAGGAGAGAAAAAACTATCGGAGGTGCTGTATCGATTACTTGTACGGATAATAGTTTTGATATACAGCCTTGGATAGAAAAGATATCAAATAGATTTAAAATGTGTGGATGTGTTAATTTTCAATATATCTTAAAGGATGGTATACCATATTTCATAGATATAAACTTAAGATATCCTTCCGGTGGATTACCCCTTACAGTGATGTCTGGCGCTAATATACCGGCTATGCTATTGGATATACTAGATGATGTTGATATGGAATCTAAGAGCGGTAAAGTATTATTAAAACCTCTTAGAATGTATAGGTATTTTGAGGAAATATATGAAGAAATATGATTTATTTAGATTTTGATGGAACTATAATTGATTTATGGCCAAGATATTATAATGTGTTTTGCCATCTAAATGGGACAGTTGATTTTAAGTCATATAAATTTTTCAAGCAAAAATTAAAAAAAGATGAATTGGTTGCAAAAGCATTAAATGTATCTTTATGTGATAAATATTTTGAAAAGAAAAAACTTTTGCTGGAAGATAAATCTTATTTGGAACTAGATAAAATTGTGATATCTGAAAATGATTTAAGAATTCTTTATAGTCTTGATGCCACTATTTTGACTAAAAGAAGGAACGAGACAAATTTTATTTGGCAGCTTGAAAAATTAGGGATTAAATTGCCTTATGTGGTTCTTGATGACAGCACAAGTAAATACGAATATGTTTTAGATAATTGTACAGATAAGGGTATAATAGTTGGTGATTCAATACAAGATTTGTTGGTTGGAAAAGAGGAAAATATTCTTGCAATTATGGTCTCATATGGATTAAATACAATTGATGATTTCAACAAAGAAGGTATTGATTATTTGTTATGTAATAGTCCAAAGGATTTGGTAAAATTAATTTTTGAAGAGGCAAGGTTATGAAATACGCACTAATAGGCGCAGGCCGAATTTCGACAAATCACATAAAGGCAGCAATTAACAATAAACTTGAAATTGTTGCGGTGTGTGACATTGTCCCAGAGAATATTGAAGAAGTGCTTAATAAAAATGATATTGTCGCAGACAAATCTATTAAGCGCTATATGGACTATAAAGTAATGCTTGAAGATAATCCAGAAATTGAACTCGTGAGTATTGCAACAGAAAGTGGTTCTCATGCAGAAATAGCTCTTTATTGTATTGATGCAGGTAAACATGTAATTATTGAGAAACCAATGGCAATGTCACTTGATGATTGTGATAAGATTATTGCTCTCTCAAAAGAAAAGAATGTCAAGGTTTGCGCATGCCATCAGAATAGATTTAATGTTGCTATTCAACAACTTAGAGTAGCTATTGAATCTGGCCGATTTGGAAAACTTTCACATGGCTCAATTCATGTTCGCTGGAACCGCGGCAAACAGTATTATGATCAAGCTCCTTGGAGAGGAACATGGGCAGAAGACGGAGGTTGTCTAATGAATCAATGTATCCATGGCATTGATCTCCTTCGCTGGATGTTTGGAAACGAAGTCGATGAAATATATGGTACAACTCGTCAACAGTTTCACGATTATTTGGAAGCAGAAGATGTTGGTATGGCAATTGTTAAGTTTAAAAATGGCGCCATAGCAACAATTGAGGGCACAACTAATGTTTACCCAAAGAACCTTGAAGAAACACTTTATGTATTTGGTGAAAAAGGCACAGTAAAGATTGGTGGAACATCAACGAACAATATTGATGTTTGGGACTTCGCTGATGAAACTGAAGATGATGCAGAAAACAAGGGCCTTCAGGAAGCAACAAGTAATGTATATGGTAATGGACATACAAGTTTATTTGCAGATGTTATAGATGCTATTGAAAATGATAGAGAACCATATGTTGATGCTCAGGCAGGAAGAAATGCTGTTGAAATGATACTTGCAATTTATAAGAGTCAAAAAACAGGAGTACCAGTAAAACTTCCTCTTACAAACTTCAAGAGTACTGATATGATAGGTGAATTCTAATGGAATTTAGAGATTTAAAAAAGCAGTATCAAGTTTTAAAAACTGATATTGATGCTGCAATGATAAAAGTTGCAACAGAATGTAATTGTATTTTAGGTCAACAAGTATCTGAATTAGAAGCAGAACTTGCTGAATATGTGGGTGTAAAACATTGCATTTCATGTGCAAATGGCACAGACGCTTTGTCTCTTGCAGCAATTGCATGGGGATGGGGACCAGGAGATGCTGTATTTGTTCCTGATTTTACATTCTTTTCATCAGGTGAAATAGTAGCAGATGAGGGTGCAACACCAATATTTGTTGATGTATGTAAAGATACATTTAATATGGATCCCGTGTCTCTTGAAAATGCAATCAACTTAGTGTTATCTGAAGGTAAATTAATACCAAAAGGTGTTGTTGCAGTTGACTTGTTTGGTCAACCGGCAAACTTTAATGAAATAATTCCTATTTGTAGAAAATATAATCTTCAGCTTCTTGAAGATGCTGCACAAGGATTTGGGGGACAAATAGGAGATAAAAAGGCTTGCTCATTTGGTGATATAGCTACAACTTCATTTTTCCCAGCAAAGCCATTAGGCTGTTATGGAGATGGTGGTGCAATTTTTACCGATGATGATGAACTCGCTTCTCTTATGAAGTCACTTAGGATTCATGGAAAGGGTTCAAATAAGTATGATAATGTTCGTATTGGTATGAATTCTCGTCTTGATACAATTCAAGCTGCGATTCTTCTAGTAAAATTTAAAGCATTTAAGGATTATGAAGTAATGGATGTAAATGAAGTCGCATTAAGATATACGGAACTATTAAAAAATGTTGATGTGATTACCCCAACTGTACTTCCAGGATTTCTTTCAAGTTGGGCACAGTATTCAATACTATTAAAGGATGTATCACAACGTGATGGGTTGCGAACTTATTTAAAAGAAAATGGTGTACCAAGTATGGTATATTATCCAAAGCCTATGCATGAGCAAAAGGCATTTGATAAATTCGATTGTGTAAAGGTTGATTTATCAAAAACGGCATCTTTGTGTGATAGGGTGCTATCAATTCCTATACATCCTTATATTACAAAGGAAGAACAGTACAGAATTGTAGAATGTGTGGAGATGTTTGCAGGTTACCATGAAAAATAACGGTGTAATAAAGGTAAGTACTAATGCAATTACTTATGATGGGGTGTTGTCCAATTTTATTGCGGGGTACTTTTTTGTGGCAGCACTCAATTTGTTCGTAAAAATATATTTAGGAGAGTTCGCATGGTGGTCTTTTGTTTCAAAGGCCATACTGGCTATATTGTTAATCGGTGCATTAATACCTATAAGTAAACGTAATATAAAACTTTTTGTTTCAACGGAATTAATAATTTTTGTTTTGCTAATAATGTCACGCTATTTTGGCGATGTTGATCTATCATATTTTGAAAGAAACTATTTTTATTTACTTTGTGTGTATGTGCCATTGGGAATAAGTGCTTATTGTATTATTGATTATTATATTTTAACACGTAAACTTTATTTTATAGCTATTCCTTCCTTGCTTTTGTTATCGATTGTCATTTTATCAAAAAATGCTGAAGAGGGCACATATATAATGTCAGCAGGATATTATTTGTTGCTTGATTTATTGCTTTTCATTGATGATTTTATTAACAACAAGAAAAAAATAGATTTATTGTTTATTTTTGTATCAATTACAGTGATAATACTTGGTGCCTCAAGAGGTCCTATTATTTGCTTGTTTGGATATCTTTTAATAAAAATATTTGGAAGCAATGTATCACGGGGATTAAAAACAACAATTGTTTTATTTATAATGACTGTGTTGTTGTTTTGGAGGCAACTTGCTAGTTCGTTGTATACGATTTTAAGTAACAATGGATATAATAGTCGTACATTGAATTTATTATTATCAAGTGAGATCTCAGTTGATTCGGGAAGAGAATCGCTATATTTACATTATATAGATTTAATAAAGAATAAATATGTATTTTGGGGAGCAGGAATAACTGGCGGATGGGAATCGGAAGGATTGTATCCACATAATATTGTTATAGAATTTTGTCTTTCTTTTGGATTGATTATAGGAATTGCATTGTTTATGGTAATTCTAGTAATAATAATTCGAGGAATAAGGGGAAAAAATAATTTAACATTAAACAATTTGTGTGAAGTGTTTGTTTCATATATGGCTGCATTACTTATCTCTGATTCGTTTGTTGAGGCTGTACAATTCTATATTGGAATAGCACTGTGCTTAAAATCGATAAATATGAGAGAAAGAGATTTATATGAAGAAAAAAGTAATATATGATATGCTTTTGAATATAGTGGCAACAGCGATACCAATTATAGTTTTACAATTGTTTATACTTCCACGAATGTCAATTGTAATGGGAGATAGCAAATATGGATTGTTCGTTACTATAATAGCTTTTGTTAATACGGTTCCAGCAACTTTTGGAAACGTTATTAATAATATTAGGCTTATTTTTCAAAACAAATATGATGAAAAAAAAGTAAAAGGTGACTTTTCCTTAATAACGATGGTGTTGATCATTGCAAATATTGTTGCTGTTGCAGTGTTTACGCTATTCTATAAAAGCGAGGATTCGTTTGGGGGACTAATACTAACAATAATAATGACAACGCTTTGGTTGTTACGTGAATATTATATTGTTGCATATCGAATAAAGATAAATTATTTGTTTATTACTATAAATAATGCAATTTTAACAATTGGATATGTTTTTGGATATTGGTTGTTTTTAAAGTGTGAATATTGGCAAATAGTATATTTAACTGCTTTAATATTAAGTCTGATATTTATTGTTTTTACTACTGACATTTGGAAAGAGCCTTTTCGAAAAACCGAATTGTTTAAAGAGGTTTCAATTCAAAGTGTGTGGCTACTTGTTGCTGGCTTGTTAGGAAGAATTATTTCTTATGCAGATAAGCTTTTGTTATATCCTTTGTTGGGAGGAACAATAGTTGCCATTTATTATTCGGCAACAATTTTTGGTAAAATAGTCTCTTTAGCAATAGGACCAATAAGTAGTGTGGCTTTGACTTATTTGGCAAAAATGAAAACGAAGTCAAATAAGCTTTTTGGACAGACATTATTAATTAGTTCAGTTTTTTGTATTGTTGGATACATTTTTTGTGTAGCAATTAGTAAACCGGTATTACAATGGTTATATCCTCAATATATTAGTGAAGCAATTAAATATATACATATTGTGACAGCTGCATCAATATTTGGTGCATTGATTTCAATAGTAAATCCATTCATTTTGAAGTTTTTTGATATGAAATGGCAGATTGTATTAAGTGCAGGTACAGTAATAATTTATATTACATTGTGTCTTGCCCTTTTGAAAATCTGGGGTCTTATGGGATTTTGTGTTGGAACACTTTTAACTAATGTTATTAAATTAATAGTAATGATTATCATCTATATATCCTGTAATACGAGTGAAGAAAAAAAGAAATTACTTAAAGATTAAAACAAAATATAAAATTGGAGGACAGATATGTCTTTTACAAAAGATAAAACTTTAATGATTAC
The DNA here is from genome assembly GCA_045642705.1 of Acutalibacteraceae bacterium. Lineage (GTDB taxonomy): Bacteria > Bacillota > Clostridia > Oscillospirales > Acutalibacteraceae > UBA1227. Next base: position 66,099 of record JAZUJK010000021.1, on the reverse strand, counting down.
TGGTGGTACGGGTTCTTTTGGAAATGCTGTATTAAATAGATTTTTGGATACTGATATTGGTGAAATTCGCATCTTTTCTCGTGATGAGAAAAAGCAAGATGATATGCGCCATGAATTCCAAGCAAAGATGCCAGAAGTTGCTGATAAGATTAGTTTCTATATTGGCGATGTTCGTGATTTGGCATCTGTTAAGAACGCTATGCATGGGGTGGATTATGTATTTCATGCTGCTGCTTTGAAGCAGGTCCCTTCTTGTGAGTTCTTCCCTATAGAGGCTGTTAAGACTAATGTCCTTGGAACTGATAATGTTTTGACTGCGGCTATTGAAGAGGGTGTAGAGGCAGTTATATGCTTATCAACAGATAAAGCAGCATATCCAGTTAATGCAATGGGAACTTCTAAGGCAATGATGGAGAAGGTAGCCGTTGCAAAATCACGCACTACAGATAAAACAAAGATCTGTGTAACCCGTTATGGTAATGTAATGTGTAGTCGTGGTTCTGTTATTCCACTTTGGATTGACCAGATAAAGGGCGGACAACCAATCACTTTAACTGAGCCAAGTATGACAAGATTTATTATGTCTCTTGACGAGGCGGTTGACCTTGTTTTGTTTGCTTTTGAAAACGGTGAATCTGGTGATATTCTTGTTCAAAAGGCACCAGCTTGTACAATTCAAACACAGGCGGAAGCTGTTTGTGAATTGTTTGGTGGCGATAAGAACAATATCAAGACGATAGGTATTCGTCATGGTGAAAAAATGTATGAGACTTTGTTGACAAACGAAGAATGTTCTCATGCAATTGATTTAGGAAACTTTTATAGAGTACCATGTGATAAGCGTGGACTTAATTATGATAAATTCTTTACTGAAGGTAATGTGGAACGTGCTAAACTATCAGAGTTTAATAGTAACAACACAGCACTTTTAGATGTAGAACAAACAAAAGAAAAAATTGCAAGTCTTAAATATATCCAAGAAAGATTAGCTGAGGTATAAATTTATGGCAGATTTTAATTGGAAGAACAATGGCAAAAACAAGTTGATGATTATTGCTGGTACAAGACCAGAAATAATTAGACTTGCTGCTACAATGAAATGTGCTAGAGAGTATATGGATACATGTATTGTCTACACTAATCAGAACTATGATCCAAATCTTTCACTTGTTTTTTGGGAGGATTTGGAACTTGGTGGTCCTGATATATTATTGAATGTAGCAGGCAAGAACTTAGGTGAAACTTGTGGCAATATCATTAGCCAAACTTATGATTTAATGGCTGAACTTAAGCCTGATGCTGTTTTAGTATTGGGGGATACAAATAGTTGCCTTTCTGCTATTAATGCTAAAAGACTTCATATTCCAGTATTCCATATGGAGGCAGGAAATCGTTGCAAGGATGAATGCCTCCCAGAGGAAACAAATAGAAGAATAGTTGATATTATTTCAGATGTTAATCTTCCATATTCTGAGGCTGCAAGACGTTATCTTATTGAGATGGGATTCCCTAAAGAAAGAATCTATGTAACTGGTTCTCCTATGGCAGAAGTGCTTACAGGTAATCTTGATAAAATTAAGAATAGCGATGTTCTTGAAAGATTAGGTCTTGAAAAAGGAAAGTACATTCTTCTTTCTGCTCACCGTGAGGAGAATCTTGATTCTGAAAAGAATTTTAATTCTCTATTTAATGCTATAAATGCTTTGGCAAAGAAATATGATGTACCAGTATTATATTCTTGCCATCCACGCTCAAAAAAGAAGTTAGAAGAAACAGGTTTTGTACTTGATTCAAGGGTTAAAGTAAATGTTCCTTTAAACTTTAGTGATTATAATAATCTCCAGATGAACAGCCTTGCTGTTATTTCTGATTCTGGCACACTGCCAGAAGAGTCATCTTTCTACATTTCAATTGGTTCCCCAATTGCTGCAGTATGCATCCGTACTTCTACGGAGCGTCCTGAAGCAATTGATGCAGGCGATTTCATTATCGCCGGCATAACAGAGAAGGAATTGCTTCAGGCAACTGATATGGCAATTGAAATGAGAGACAAGGGTCTTCTTGGCAAATCGTGCCCTGATTATACAGATACTAACGTTTCAATGAAGGTAATCCGTATAATTCAGTCATATACAAACATAGTTAACAGAATGGTTTGGAGAAAGGATATTTAATGAGTATTCTTGTAACTGGTGCCAACGGTTTTGTTGGCAGAAACCTCGTAGAAAATTTGAAAAACATTCGTGACGGTAAAAACCGCACACGACCTGGAATTCAGATTGATAAAATCTATGAATATGACATAAACAATAGCGCAGAGGAATTGGATTCCTTCTGCGCTGATTGTGATTTTGTATTTAATTTAGCTGGCGTAAATAGGCCAGAAAATGCTGAAGAGTTTATGGAGGGCAATTTTGGATTTGCTTCTTTGCTACTTGATAGTTTAAAGAAGCATAATAACAATTGCCCTGTTATGCTCTCATCGTCGCTTCAAGCAACATTGTCTGGCCGTTTTGGCGACAGCGAGTATGGTAGATCAAAACGCGCTGGTGAAGAATTGTTCTTTGAATATGGAGAAACAACTGGTGCCAAGGTACTCGTTTATCGTTTCCCAAATCTTGCAGGCAAATGGGTAAGACCAAATTATAATTCTGCAATTGGAACATTCTGCAATAATATGGCAAATGATTTACCTATTACTGTAAATGACCCATCAGTAGAATTAGAGTTACTGTTTATTGATGATCTTGTAGAAGAGATGCTTGACGCATTAGAAGGTAAAGAACATCATTGTGAATTTGATGGGGTAGATACAATTCTTTGTGATAATGGCAAGTATTGTGCTGCACCAATAACTCATAAGGCAACTCTTGGATACATTGTTGAATGTCTTGAAAAGTTTAAGGCACAACCAGAAACACTAGTTATGCCTGAAATACCAAATGGTTCTTTTGAAAAGAAGTTATATTCAATGTATCTCTCATATCTCCCAAAGGAAAAAGTATCTTTCCCTCTCAAGATGAATATTGATGACAGAGGCTCATTCACCGAACTAATGAGAACAGAAAACTGTGGCCAGTTTTCTGTAAATATCTCAAAGCCAGGCATTACCAAAGGTCAGCATTGGCATAACAGTAAATGGGAATTCTTTATTGTTGTATCAGGGCATGGCTTAATTCAAGAACGCAAAATTGGAACAGATGAGATTATCGAGTTCGAAGTAACTGGTGATGAAATCAAAGCAATTCATATGCTCCCAGGTTACACACACAATATAATTAATCTCTCAGAGACAGAAAATCTTGTAACAGTTATGTGGGCAAACGAGCAGTTCGATTCTAATAACCCTGATACATTTGGAGAAATAGTTTGAGTTAATGCCGGGTCGTGGACCCGGCTTTATTTTTTAGGCATGGCCGTTAGTATCAGGCAATGAGGGATGATTGGTGATTCAGAGAGCGAGTGGTTAATTTGGCGGGAATATATTTGGCAAGGAATAGGAATTCATTTGGACTGTTAACCTTATAGGACAGATCTGATGTGTGGATAAAATAGATAGTGTATCACGGGTATATAAAAGCACTCCGATTTTATTGAATCGAAGTGCTTTGTATATGTATTATTAGCAATAGTAATATTAATGTAGGCGTATTTTCTTTAATATCAAAACACTTTTTTGCATTTACACCAAAAAAGAAGGCTCCATAATTTATGTTGTACCCTAATATAAATAATAGAGCCAAAATAATAATGTGGATAAAATAATATGCAACTAAACAAAGAGTCGCTAGTTGCTGATAAGATAAGTATCTCGATTTGGGGAAATATAAATATAGTTCCTGAATATCTTGAAGCATCTGTAACTGTATATCTTCTTGCGTTGCTACTTATATCAAGATGCAGTATATAATAGTGGGCTGATGAAGGCGATAGAATGCTAATAAGTTAATTATAGTATTATGGTATATGGTGGAGTTGTAGTGTTTTGGTGGGTATGGGGTTGATTGAGAATACTAAACAATTGATGTATAATCATTATTGTAATAAATACTGTAATATGAGATGTTTGTGTTAGGGAAAAAGGAGTTTGTATGAATTTTCGTGTTATTAGTTATGGTGAGTGGCCTAATAATGCTAAAAATGAAATTTGTTTAAAACAAGATGATTGGGATGATTTTTGTTTTAAAACCACTTTTCAAGCATATTATCAAGGCCAATTCATTGGTACTGTAAAAATAGCTTTTGCGGGAATGGAAAAAGGACAATCAACATTTGAATATCTTAAAGGAAAGTTATTTAGTCAACTTCCTAATGATTATATTTCACTTTGGCAGTCCGAAAAAGCATATGAAATGATTGCTAAAATAAATGTTGATAATAATTGTAATATTTTTAAGCAATTAAATGATTTGGCATTTGATTTGAGCCTTTATGAGGAATACAAAGAAGAAGCATCGGTAAGAGAATCTTTGTTTAGAGAAGTAACAGACTTTCAATGTAAAAAACAATTTCATAGAATTGCAACTGGAGGAGAAATTTTAACTCAATATCAATTTTCTATCGAATTGAAAAGCGCTAACAGACCCTTAAATATCGGTTTTAAAGTTTTGCCTAATACAAAGCCATCCTCAAACATTCATGTTGTTATTGGGCGAAATGGTATCGGAAAAACTAATTTAATAAAATCACTCGCAGATAGTATATGTAACGGATTGAATGAGCAAATTGTACTTAAGTATGATATGAGCGAATCATCAGATACATTTGCAAATGTGATTTGTGTATCATTTAGTCCATTTGATGATTATTCAACTATTATTGAACTTCAAAAAAATCCAGTGGATAAGAGGCCTAAGTGTACATATATTGGGCTAGATAGAGAGAACGGCGATTTACTAACAAGTATAGAGGAACAGTTTATACTAGCTTTAAAGGGCTGTCTTTCAAGCAAAGCAAAATTAGAGCGATGGAAGAAAACAATAGAAATCATTGAGAGCGATCCAATGTTTGCGGAAATTAATATTGGTAATTTGGAATCGAAAAATGATGGAAAAGAAGACAACGCGCTTATATCTAGGGCAAAAGAGATGTTTGGATTGTTGAGCTCAGGGCATAAATGCGTTCTTTCTTTGTTGACGTGTTGCGTAAATGATTTAGAGGAACAAAGCGTTGTGTTAATTGATGAACCAGAGAATCATTTACATCCACCTCTTTTATCTGCATTTATGCAAGCATTATCATTTTTACTTAATGATAGAAATGGCATGGCAATTATTTCAACACATTCACCGGTTGTTTTGCAAGAAGTCCCTAAATCTTGTGTATGGATATTAAATAGAATTGGTGATGCATGGCAAGCAAATAGGCCTCAATTTGAAACTTTTGGAGCGGATATAGGTTCTCTAACAAGAGAGGTTTTTGGATTAGAGGTATTGCACTCGGGATATCATAAAATGATAAAAGATGTGGTAGATAAGTCGCACTCGCTTGAGCAAGTGCTGAATGAATTTGATAACAATCTTGGAAATGAAGCAATTGCGTTAGCAAATATTCTATATAGTCAAAAGAAACGGGAAATGGATAATGATTAAACAAACTTTACCGAAGATTGATAAATCTGCAATGGAAATATATAAGGAATGTGTAAACAGTTTTAGAGACGAGAAAAAGCGTCAACGATTATATAAATACACAGATCTTGTTGAAAAAAGTGATCAAGATTATAAACGGTGTATACCATTTGATTTTGAACATTTTGAGAAGTATTCTATCGAACCAAACGATAAAGAGGATCTGATAAGTGTATATAGTAAAAAATTTTCAAACAGTAAATTTGATAAAATGAAGCCAATTTATGATTTGATACGCATTTCTTCTAACGGAAAATGCGCAATATGTAACACACAAGTTGCATCAAATTTGGATCACTACCTTCCAAAAAGTGTATATCCACTTCTTTGTGTAAATCCTAATAATCTTGTGCCAGAGTGCAGAGACTGTAACCAAAATAAGGGGGCATATCTTCCTGGAAGTAATAATCAAATGTTGTTGCATCCTTATATTGATGATTTTTCTACTATAAAATGGCTTGATGTGAAAATTGATTTTTCAGACTTGCTAAATATAAAATACTATAACAGTTATTCAGAAGTAGAAGAGATTGCTAATAGATTTAATCAAACTATTAAAATATATAAATTAGATACGTTGTTTGCTGTCCAGGCTAATAGTGAGATAGAGAACAATCTATATATGTGGAAAAATGTTTTGAGAGAATCTGGTCGAAGTCAATTGTATAAATATATAGAGGGTGCAAAGGAAAGTGCGGAACATATAGATTTGAATTCATGGAAGGCAGCATTATATCGGGCTCTTTATAATCAATTTGGTGAGTTCGTTGAATGGCTTGATAAACAAATGGAGGATTGTGATAATTCATGATTGCTTAGTGGACAGCGTTAAAAATCAAAACTATATTATGGGAAGTAATTATTATTAATATTAGCTTAATTTGTAGAGTGTTTTTTTGATATTATAAAATTGTTGAAAATAAGTAGGTGAGAGCTTGCAATATAACTTAAATTCAATTAATAAAAAAGAAAACTTAAAATTAGCATATAGACGCCTTGTTACAAATACCGAATATAATTATAAAAACTATTTCAGAGATGAATATGATGCTTATTCATTGGCTTTGGAAGAAAATTTAAACGATTTAAGATTAAAAATGGCTACGGGATACTTGCCGACAGAATCAATAAGAGCTTTTTCTCCAAAAGCTAATGGATTAAACCGTATGTATACATTGTTATCAATTGAAGATCAAATAGTGTATCAAGCATATGCAAATATTATTGCTGAAGCAATAATTACTAAGACAGTAAGGAAACGATATGGAAATACTGTTTTTGGTAATTTGTATAAGGATAATAATAGTGATTATTTTTATGAATATTGGAAAGAATCTTATAAAAAATTCACAGCGGCATTAGAAAAATCGTTTATTAGTGGAAATAAATATATTGCATCATTTGATTTAACAGCTTGCTATGATAGCATTAATCATTCTTTATTAAAACAATTATTAATCAAAAATAGAGTTAGTGAAAATGCGGCAAATGAATTTATCAGGTTACTTGCAATGTGGGAGTCTTCAAATGGCTTGCCGTTAGGGCAAGGAATTCCACAGGGACCATTAGCGTCTGGCATAGTGTCAGAAGTTGTTCTTTCTCAATATGACGAATATATTGAAGGGCTAAAAAAACAGTATGCTTTTGAGTATTTTAGATATGTTGATGACATAAAAATAATGTCCAAAAGTAAAGAGACAGCACGTGATGTTTTATATTTGCTGGATTTAAAAAGTAAACAATTGGGATTGTTCCCACAATCATCAAAAATATCACTCCATAGGATTGAAAATATTGAGGATGAAGTAAAAAGAATTAGTAAACCTCTGTTTGATGATGATTTTAGTGAAGACGAAAAACAGGAGATTTCTATCAAAGAACTAAAAATGATATTAAAACATGAGCCTTGTGATTTGACTACTGTTAAACGTTATATAAAGTGTATCAAGCCATCATATAAGGCAAATCAAGTAATATTAAATGCATTAACTGAATATCCAAATTTGATTGATTCGATTGCATTTTATATTCAAAGGTACCCAAGGGTTCTTCCTAATAGTATATCAAAATATATTTTTGAATGTTGTCAAAACATTTCTACTCAGTACATTTGTGGAATATTATTGGAGTCTGCATCTGGGAATTTTAATGCTACTTGGAACAAAAAGATATATGCAGTAGCGAAAGAATGCATTAAGAATAAAATGATAAGGGATCCTAGATTGAAGGCGCAATATATTCTTATGCTGAAGGATAACAGGTTCATAGCAAATAAAACTTTTGAAAAGTATTATAAAAATAGTAATTGGTGGATAAAAAAAGAAATTTTATCAAAGAGTAATTCCGATATTGATAAAATAATTCTTAAAGAAGTAATGAGTGATGATTATAATGATCTAGCGCTTATAGCTTCTCAAAAAATAGTGTTGGATAGTGAAAGGTTTCAATTACCAACACATAAAAATATTTGCCCAATTTCTCAAAACATTTTAAAGGCTACTAAAATTATTTCTAGGGGTTCAAAAGATGTTTGTCAGATAAATAAGTATTTATCTACGATTGTTGCTAAAAATATGGGTACATTTACTTGGAAAAAGTTTTTGGGAAAGGAAGCAATAAAACTAGAAACTAAAATGTATGTTGCTGAAAACTATTTTAATTCTGATCTTACAGCTTTTGTAAATATTTGGGATACGATTGATGATATGCTTTGCAATATTGCTTGCGCAAAATATAGAGATAAACTTTGTGGGTATACTTTGGGGAATTTTGGAAGTATAGAAGCAAAAAATCTGAAAAATGAACTTCCAGAATTTCAAAAAATGCTTATATATATTCATTCGCTTAGACTGGATTCACAATTATCACATGCAGTAATTAGTAAGAAGGGTTGTTATACAGGACCAATACCAACAAATGAAAGAAAAAAGATTCAGAAAATGATTGAATTTGGAATAAAAGATTTGATTGCATTTGTGTCTAAACAATAAAAGCTTTCCAAATGTATATTATAAATGTAACGGTAAGTTGATTTTACTCGTTTCAATATGGTTTTGTTTCAAGATTCTAAGCTTAAATAGTTACGCTGCTATTTGCTGTAGGGACGACGTACAGATAAATAATAGAACGAATACGAGGGGCTCAGAGAACGTTTTGTTCCTGAGCCCCTCGCTTAACAACATCCCTTCGGTCACTGCCACTGCTGTCAAGGGAGCGGTTTGATGCTCGCCAGAGCCCTTGTATTTTTATGCCGGGTCGTGGACCTGGCATTGTTTTTTAGGTATGACCGTTAGTATCAGGCGCTAGATGGATGAATGGCGATTGAGAGAGCGAGTGGTTAATTTGGCGGGAATATATTTGGCAAGGAATAGGAATGTCTTTGGGCTGTTAACCTTATCGAACAGATCTGATGTGTGGATGGGATAGATAGTGTATCACGGGTAAATTACGGGAATGTAGGGTTCTGTTTCCCCAAATTTGGCAAATTATATAATAATTACATTGCTTTTTCGAGACTATTTTTTCAAAAATATTGATTTTTGAAAAATAAAGCGGTATAATTTACCACGGTAAGTTGTAAAAAATAAACTTTTTGTTAAATAGGTGTGTTATGGATTATAAAGATTTGGTTACTTTATTTCATGTTAATAAGAATCAGTATGCTATAGAGTATAATAACAGATTTAATTCGGAAAATAGTATTAAGCTTAATTACGATATAAAAGGTAATCAGGCTTTTTTTGTCGTGAATAATGAAGTATCCGCTTTGATGTTAAATATATTAAGGCTTGATAAACAGGTCTTTGCTTATTGCACAGATGTTCCAGGTGTGGCATTAAAACAATATTCAAATAAAAGTTTAATTGATGAAATAGTAATTACTAATAATATTGAAGGAGTACATAGTACAAGAAAAGAAGTTGGGGACGTTCTTGATATTCTGCAACTTCAATCTACTGAGGCAAACAAAGAAAATAGATTTTTTGGGCTCATTGATAGATATCTAAAAATGAGCAGTAAAGAAAGAATTCAATTAAATACTTCGCAAGATATTAGAAATCTATATGACGAAATTGTTTTGCCCGAAGTGATAGCTGAGGATAAACGCAATATGCCTGATGGCGATATTTTTAGGAAAGATGTTTCTGAAATTCAGGGACCTTCAGGTAAAATTATCCATTATGGTAAGGAGCCAGAAAGTAACATAATTAAGTACATGGAAAAGGCATTGTCATTTTTAAATGATAATGATATAGAGCCTATTTATAGGGCTTGTATTTTTCATTATATGATAGAAGATATACATCCTTTTTATGATGGTAATGGAAGACTTGGAAGGTTTATCTTCAGTTATGTGCTTTCAAAAAATTTGGAGCCATTGATTGCTTATCACATTTCAAAAACCATAAAAAATAATATTGGTAAGTATTATAAGGCATTTGAAATATGTGATGATGATAGAAATAAAGGTGATTTAACACCTTTCCTGATTATGATGTTAAATATGATTAAAGAGGCATATTTAGATCTTTTGGATGCACTAGAGCAAAGCATGCGCGCTTGGGAATACTATGAAAAAACGTTGCTTTCTCATTTGGAATCGCAAACAGAACAAATGCAATTGTTATACAGCCTACTTATCCAAGCAGCCTTGTTTAGTGAAAATGGAATTTCAATGCAAGAATTATTGGCAGAAATGAAAATAGCTTATGGAACTTTAGTGAAAAGGTTGGCAATTGTTGAATCGCAAGATTTGCTGATTTCTTTTAAAAAGGGTGTAAGAAATTACTATAAGATTAATTTGGATACGATAGATGACTATATCGGAGTATAGGGCATTGTTTGGTAAAATGAAAAGATGTTGGGAGGAATTATGCTTAGATCGTTTTATTATTTAGATACTACAGTGCTAAATGATTATGTAGCGCAAATAAATGGGTATGTAGCTGATGAAGAGGAAATAACGATAACTGATAATAAAAACAAGAATGCGTCAGCCTCTATTGGTACAAATAACATAGGATTATCTGGAAGTGTTGGTAAAGATGGAAGTATAGAAAGTCATACTTCTGCTAAGATAACGGATTCGGCAAAATTTGAGTCGGTTTATAAATGGATTGATAGCGAAGAAGGCATTAAATTTTATGATATAATTGACGAAAATATATTTAATGATATTTTCCGTGGAGCCCATATAGAAGTAGAGGCCAAACCAAGGCGTTCAAAATTATCTGTGCTTGTAAATCTTGCAGAAAAAATAAGTAATATAAACTCTGTCTATAGCAATACAAAGCAAGGCAACCTGTTGAATAAAGACGACAAGAATATTTTTAACTTTGCAAAAACATTAGGTGAATTTGTTCAAAATGATAAAACTTATTTGGTGTTTGAATTTCCAAATGGTAAATATCCTTTTATTACACGCATTGATAATAAGTTTTTGTTGAAAGGGATTGAAGAACTGGATTTTGAATGTACTTTGTTTTGCAAAATAAAAAGAGTACTTGATAAAGGCGAACAGTATAAAGTAGATGATATTTTTTCGAGTTTTTCTGAAATAGAAGCAATTTCTAATGGAGAAATTGATAATACGATATTTGATGATATTCCAAATGAAGTATTAGATATAATAGAGGGCCCGGCAGTGATTGTAGATACAATTGCCATTTATAAGTAAGGCAGTATAGTATGGCTTAATATATAAAAATGGAAGTGAGAAAAATGAAACCTGTATCTGTTTCAGAGAAAATAATGTTTAATACAGTTAGATTAGTGTCCAATGATGGTTCTTCTGGAACTGGTTATTTTTATAATTTTAAAATTGATGATTTCACAGTGCCAGTTATAATCACTAATAAGCATGTGGTGAATTACAAGCAAAATACTACGATGACTTTTTGCTTGCATTTAAAAACAGGGGATAATGAGAGCAATGAAAGCTTCCAAATAACATTAACGACTGATTGGTATTTTCATTCTAATAAGGATTTATGCTTTTGTTTTGTTAATCCAGTATTTGAATATGTTAAGTCGCAAACGGGTAAAGATGTATTCTTTTTGGCTATAGATGAGTCTATGTTACCAACACAGAAGACTTTGGAAGACTTGTCCGCTCTTGAAGAATTGATTATGGTTGGTTATCCTATTGGCTTATGGGATCAAAAGAATAATTTGCCTATTTTTAGGAAGGGATATACTGCTTCACATCCCGCAATAGATTTTAATGAGACTGGAATTGGATTGGTTGATATGGCTTGTTTCCCAGGTTCTTCTGGTTCGCCTATTTATATACTAAATGAAGGTGGATATAAAGACAAAATGGGTAATTTAAAGTGGGGAGCCAGTAGAGTTATTTTTTTAGGAACTTTGTTTTCAGGTCCTGTTTATGATGCAACAGGAAAGCTTGTTGTGACGAATATTCCTACTTTAAAACGAGTGGTGGAATCCCATACGGGCGTAATGGTTAATCTTGGTTATTATATTAAATCAAGTGAAATATTAGAATTTAAAAGTATTATTAAGGATATATTAGATAAAGAAAAGGCTGAATAATCTAAAACTTTTATTGCTACTATTGTTAAAATGACGTTCGATGCTCGCTAGAACCCTTGTTTTTATCAGTGCGCAGATTGATAGGGATCAATCAGCCATGTGCGGGGCCCATTGCTACATGACTTGACATTGACAGTATTAGGAACCAAGATAAATTTTTCAGCAAAATAGTGTATTTAACGTGGCGCGAGGAGGTCCTATTGGGCCTCCTCGACTTCTTGCTTAAGCTATATATTTAATTTTTAAGGTTTACTAGGACTTGGTCAGCCTAGATCATCTGGCCAAAGTCCATGTATTTTGCAATATGCATATGCTTTGATAATCTTTTCGTTATTTTGAAGTGTAAATGATGCTTGTGGCTTGGTGTTCTCAACAAGATACTTTGTATATATGCCTTGATTGGTAATTAGTTTTATCCATTCGATATAGTGGTTGTTGCGTATATTGTTTTTTCACGAACACTGTCATTGGCATATGTTAAGAATTTGCCACAAGTATTATAGAAGTTATATCGGATTGACATGTGTTCATCCTCGTTTATTTTGAATTAGAAGTACTTCTTGAGACAAGGATAATTCTTTGGTGAGAGGATATCAATTTGAATGTTTTAATGGTGTGTATAAGTGGCGGGTTATGTTTTGTTCCAAGACCCTAAAGCTTAAACAGTTATGCTGCCACTGCTGTCAAGGGAGCGGTTTGATGCTCGCCAGAGCCCTTGTTATTTATATACTTTTATAAATTAGGCGAATTTTGAAATAAATAGTATATAGCAAAACATGTTGATTCTAAAAATCACAGATTTTTGAAATAAAATATACCAAAAATGGGGAATATTTCAAAAACAGCGTGACTTTTTGAAATAAGAGTGGTAAAATAATGGCATTATTTCAAAAAGAGGTGAAAAAATGAGTAGATCAGGAGAATTCGTTAAGAATTTATCTGGAGAGGCTGAGTATTTATCTTTTAAACCAGCTTCTCTTCCACAAGAATTGAATTTGAGCAGTGAAATAATAGGTAAGTTGTCTAAAGCAAATAGAGAACTGGCAAAGCTTGATATTGCTGCTGGATTTATTCCAAATAGTGACTTGTTTATTGCTATGTATGTTAGAAAAGAGGCTCTAATATCATCGCAAATTGAAGGAACGCAATGTACACTCGATGATATTTTGGATCCTTTTGTTGATAGTAATGCAAATTTGGATGTTGCTGATGTAATAAATTATATTGATGCTATCCATTTTGCATTAGATAAGTTGAAAGAGTTACCTCTTTGCAATCGATTTTTTAGAGATATACACGCCGTTTTAATGAAAGGGATAAGAGGAGAAGAGAAAAATCCGGGTGAATTTAGACGTTCACAAAACTGGATAGGACCTGCTAATTCATCTTTGAAGGAAGCAAAATTCATACCTCCAAATGTTGATGATATGAATGAAGCTATGGGTGATTTGGAAAAATATATAAATGATGGTGATGATTATGATCCATTGATAAGAACAGCGTTGATTCATTATCAATTTGAAACAATACACCCTTTCTTGGATGGTAATGGAAGAATTGGAAGAATGTTAATTCTTCTGTATTTAATGGAACAAGAGATAATAAGTGACCCATGTATTTATATTTCTTATTTCTTAAAGAAAAACCAGATAGAGTACTATGACCGTATAACTGAAGTGCGTAAATCTGGAAATTATGAACAATGGATTTCATTTTTTTTAGATGCGGTAACGGATGCAGCACAAGATTCATTTAATTCTATTTTCAAGTTAGTGGAGTTGCATAATAAAAATATTGAATTGTTACCTAAAACAAGTAGAAAAAGAGATAATGCACGATTGATTTTTGATTATATTGAGCAGTACCCAATAATTAATATTAAAAATACTGCTAAACAGTTAGGTATGAGTTATAATACTGCGTCGAGTACTATATTGAAGTTTGTGGAATTGGGCATTTTGAGAGAGACTACGAATGATCAAAGAAATAGAGTCTTTGTTTATGAAGAGTATTTAAATATTCTTAGAACAGGAACGTAAAATGGGAAAGCGAATGACTCGTTGAGTTATTCGCTTTTTCCATAAGTAAATACTAAATATATGTATTCGTTTTATTGAATTTTTCTTTGGATGGAATGGAGGTAGAATGAGGGTAATCCAGAGAAAAGAGGTGATATGATGGATATGGATTATGACGTAAGTGCGTTGTTTAAGATTGGATATGGACTATATGTAGTTACTGCTAGTGATGATATGGGACATGATAATGGATGTATCGTAAATGCGGTTATGCAGGTGACTGATATGCCACATAGAATTATTGTGTGTATTAATAAGTTGAACTATACGCATGACTTGGTATTTCGTAGTGGTAAACTTAATGTTAATTGTCTGACGGTTGATACACCTTTTAGCGTATTCCAGGACTTTGGATTTAGAAGCGGCAGAGATGTAGATAAATTTGAGAGCGTGGAGATGTATAGATCAAGGAATGGACTTGCTGTGCTTTCAGATTGTATAAATGCATATATTTCATTAGATGTTGAGGAATATTTAGATTTTGGCACACATGGTATGTTCGTATGTTCTGTTGAGGATGCAGCAGTTGTTTCTGATAGTTCTAGCTTGACGTATGATTATTATCAGGCAAACATTAAGCCAAAGCCTGTTAAGAAAGCGCGTTACGTGTGTAGAATATGTGGACATGTCTATGAAGGTGATGAATTACCAGATGACTATATCTGTCCAACGTGCAAACACGGTGCAGATTCATTTGAGTTGATTGAAGAATAACTTTTTTGATATATTAAGAAGTAGATATTGATGGAGGTGATATGATGGTTAGGAAAGGTACATTTGAGGATTTAGATAGGATACTCGAAATATATTCTTTTGCAAGAGAGTTCATGAGGGAGACGGGAAATCCTAACCAATGGAAGGATAGCGAGCCGCGGGCGGAGCTGATTATGTCGGATCTGGAAAGAGGAGACATGTATGTGCTGTGCGAGGCGGGAGTAATCCATGCCGTATGGGCCTTCATCGTAGGTGAAGATAGCACATACGGGCACATTGATGGAGCATGGCTATCCGACGAGCCGTATGGAACATTCCACAGAGTTGCAAGTGATGGAACAGTTCATGATGTACTTACTACTGCGATTGAGAACTGTGGAATGTCACATCTCAGAATAGATACACATAAGGATAATAAGGTAATGCAACATGTAATTGAAAAGAATGGATTTACACGTTGCGGTATTATTTATCTCCCAGATGGAGATCCTAGAATAGCATATGAAAAGGATGCCTGAGGTTTTTGCCTCAGGCATCTTTTTGTTGATTTTTGATATATAAGGCATATATAATATAAAGCACTTTCGCTTTGTAAAGAAAAAATATATCAATATATGATATAATAGGTGTATAATAATATAACTATCGGTTAATTTTGGTATTGTATTGGAGGTGTAGATATGGAACGTAATTCAGATTATGTTGAGATTGATTTACTCCATATATTACATATCCTATGGAAACGCATATGGGCACTAGCTTTGTCTGCAGTAATTTTTGCTGTGGCTGCTTTCATCTATGCTGCATTTATTGTAAATCCTAGTTACCAGGCAAAACTTATGCTGTATGTTAATAACAGCAGCATTTCACTCGGTAGTACGAGCTTTTCTATTTCAAGTGCTGATTTGACAGCAGCGCAATCACTTGTTGATACATATATCGTTATCTTGAATACTAGAACAGTACTCAATGAAGTAATCGATGAGGCAAAATTGCCTTATTCATATGAAGAACTTAAATCAATGATCTCTGCACAGGCAGAGAATGGCACAGAAGTGTTCTCAGTTACCGTTACAAGTAATAACCCTAATGAGGCGAAAGTAATTGCTAATACTATTGCCAAGGTTCTACCACATAAGGTTGCTAATATCGTTGATGGTGCTTCAATGAGAATCGTGGATTATGCTGTTACACCACAGACTAAGTCTGCGCCATCTATTACGAAGTATGTTGCAATTGGTGCATTGCTGGGACTTGTTCTCTCAGCAGCAATTGTAATTGTTATCGACTTCCTTGATGATACAGTTCACAATCCAGAGATACTGCGTCAGGATTATCCTAATATTCCTATACTTGCTAGTATCCCTGATTTCGAAGAACCTTCGAAAGGAGGTTATTATTCGAAATGAGTACAAATATGTTTGGCGAAGGTCTAGGCTTTGCCCAGGCCGAGGCATATAAACTTCTGAGAACTAATATCCTCTTTAGTCTTGCTGATGCTAAAGAGTCACATGTAATTGGTGTTACATCAGCATACAGAAATGAAGGAAAGAGTACAACAAGTATTAATCTTGCATATGAGATGGCAGAGTATGGCAAAAAGGTTCTGCTTATTGAGTGTGACTTGCGTGTGCCTTCTATTGGTAGAAAACTTCATATTGCAAGAACACCAGGTCTCTCTAATGCACTGGCCGATACTTCTAGTAAAGCAATAATCAGAGAATCAGGATTACATGACAACTTGCATGTTATAACTTCAGGAGATATTCCACCTAATCCTTCTGAGCTCCTTTCTAGCCCTCGTATGGAAATGGTTATTGGTCAACTGAAAGACTCATATGACTTTATTATTCTTGACTTACCACCTGTTACTATTGTCGCAGATGCATTGTCTGTAAGTAAATTTACAGATGGTATGGTAGTTGTTGTGCGCGAGCATTTCTCTAATAAACGTGCACTTCGTGAGACTGTTGAACAACTTAAATTTGTAGATGCTAGAATCCTTGGATTTGTAACAACATATGCTTCAAATCAAGGAAAGAATTACAAACGATATGGCAAGAAATATGGCTATGGATACAAGTACAACCGTGCATATGGTTATGCTTATGAGGAATCTGTAGCTGAGGAACAAAAAGATGAATAAGCGTGTGAAGAACCTTATTTATATTGTTGCTACTGTCGTATCTATAGCACTGATATTATTGGGCCTAAGAGCTTTTGATAATAAGGCTCAGCCCGGCGTGGCTGTCGAGGACGACACGCTGAAATATGACGGTAAGTCATATGTGCTGAACAGGAATGTGGAAACATTCCTGCTAATCGGTGTTGACGATTTTGCTAAGGACGTTAAGTACGACAGCTATGTCAACACCTATCAGTCTGACTTCCTTTTACTCCTTGTTTTTGATGTAAACAAGGAGGAAGTAAAAGGAATTCAGATAAACCGTGACTCTATGACAGATGTCACGGTCCTAGGTATACAAGGTCAACGCGTAGCCAAAGAGACTATGCAGATTGCTCTTGCACACACCTATGGTACAGGTCAAATGGACAGCGCAACCAATACTGTTGAAGCAGTAGAAGATCTCTTTGGCATAAGCATTGACCACTATGCCAGAGTTACCATGGATGCTATCCCAGTAGCGAACGACGCTATCGGTGGTGTCACCTTGGTACCACAGGTTAGCATCCCAGAGTCTGGCATAAAAGAAGGCGCCCAAATGACACTTATGGGCGATGCGTCGCTGGCATATGTCCGTGCGAGAATGGATGTTGCCGACGGCACCAACCTCTCACGTATCGAGCGTCAGCGCCAGTATATGGATGCTTTTGTAGAACAGGCGAAGGCACAGGAGGAAATTGACTTCTCATCTGTTCTTCGCAAGATTAAGGAATATACTGTATCTGATTGCTCAATAGAGCGATTGCAGAGCATATATAATCAAATGAACACATACAAGGATCTCGGCATATCTACCCTAAAAGGTGAAGCTACCACAGGGGCAGAAGGATTTGTTGAGTATTATCTTGATAAGGACGCATTACAAGAAACAATTGTTTCGACGTTTTATAAGGAAAAGGGTTAGATGGCATGAAAAAGATATTATCAATACTTTTTAGCGCAATTTTTCTCCTTTCTCTATCTGTAACTGCATTTGCAGCTCCTTCTGTTGAGCAGAAGGGCGTGCCACCAGTTAAGGTTGAGGAGGGCATTGAAATTGTGCCGGTCTTTGATGTGCCAGAAAACTCAAATGACCCAGAAGATATAGAATTCCGTAAGGCATATAAAGAAGCCCAGACTATGGATGTTGGAGATCTCGTAATCCGTGATGTCTTTGATGTTCGTGGTGATTTAGTGCCAGGCAAGAATGATGTTCTTACTATTGATGTGTCTTCATATGGCAACGAAGTTGTTCTCTATGAGTACATCAATGGCGAATGGCATCAGATTCCAAAAGAACGTATCGTACGTACTTCAAAAGGCACTATCATGGTAACAATTATTGATCTCTGCCCACTTGCAATTGCAGTTGATCCAGATGCACAGGCAGGTAGATCAGCTAAAACAGGCGATGATTCACCAGTTCTTTTACTTTCACTTGTATGTGGTGTTTCTGGTCTCATGGCTGTTATCATTTTTAAATTAAAAGAAAAAAGTGCTGAAGAATAATTATTAAACCGAAGATGCCCAGGGTGATTACCTTGGGCATCTTCTTTTAATAGGGGTGTTTATATAAATATGGGCTTTTACGGAGAAAGTGAAAGGCTTGTATTGTTATATTTTTGTAGGGGGTTTTAAGGAGAAGTGGAATTTAAAAGTTGTATGTTTTTAAAAGCCCATAATTAACGAATTTAGATATCGCTTGACCAGAGACCGTGGAGGTTGCAATATGCAAAAGCCTGTAGCGGCTCTTCATCAGGTTGTAATGCGAAGTATGCTCGTGGCGCTTCGCCTGGGACTAAATAAAGGGTGTGAACTGTTCGGTTGGTAGATAATGTAATCCATTCTATATAATGGTCATGCACCATAGGATGAACAGTTTCGCCAACAGTAATTTTAACTATACGGCCCATTATTTCTACAACTGGTACATGCTTCTCATGGGCACCGTCTGTTGTGTTAGGGGTTATTAGTTCCATTGTTTCATTGCAACATATTGTTGGGATATTCATGTCATTTCCTGTTAGGTAAATTATTTTTCCACAGTGCTTACAGCGATAATATGCTATCTTCATATGTTTCACCTCTTTTCTGTTTTTCGGAGGATTGTTTCTTTCCTCAAGACAAGAATACCACTCGGTATTTACATTAATCAATTTGTATGTTAATATGCGATTAATAAATGATTGCTTATGTATCGGAGGTGCATTTTTATGACACTTAGACATTTATATATATTTAAAACAGTATGCGAATGTGGCAGTATTACAGCGGCTGCAGATCAGTTATATATGAGCCAACCAGCAGTCTCTATCGCAATAAAAGAACTTGAATCATATTACGATGTTCAATTATTTATAAGAGCTAACAGAAAAATATATCTTACACCAGAGGGCGATATGCTTTTCGCTCAGGCTTCCGCCATTGTGAATCAGTTCGAGGCAACTAAAACCGCATTAAAAGATGATAAGAATTTCAATAAGATAAGCCTCGGTGTAAATGTTGTAACTGCTGAGACCGAACTATATAACATTGTCAAACGCGTTCGTGCCAACGATAAAGAAGTTGAAGTAAATTACAAAATCGGTTATTCCGGCATGCTAGAAAAAATGGTGCTTGAAAATGAACTCGATTTTGCAATAATCGACCTCATCTCAGCACCTAAGAAACTTGTAAAAACTAAACTATATGAGAGCAATATGATCGTAATCTGTAATCCTAAATATTACCCAGACAAGACTATCACGCTCAATGACCTATCGAAGCGGCCGATGTACCTGCAAGAGAAAGGAACGGGCTCTAGACTCTGCGTCGACTCCGTCTTCCGCTCCAACGGTCTGACCCCGCTTGTCAAGGCTGAGGCCACATCCACCCTCAGCCTCATTCAACTTGCCAAGCTCGGCCGCGGCTTCTCCATCGTGTCTCGTGAGACCGCCAATGAATTTGCCGATGACCCAGACCTGCACATCATCAAAGTCCCTGGCGTCTCCTTCGCTCGACACTACTTCATCGTCTACAACAAGAACCGCTTCCTCACTCCTCAAATGGAAGATTTCCTAAAATTAATAGTTGAGAAATAAGCTAAAAGCGAGCCATCAAATCACGGCTCGCTTTTACTATTATATATTGATATCTATAATAGCGTATAATATAATAGAATAGATTAATTCTATTTTGGCATAGGAGGAATAATATGAAGAAGCGCATTTTATCTTTAATGATGGTGTTAGTATTCATTATGACATTAATGCCATCAACAATAGTACCAACTATTGCAGAAGATGTAGGAGGATTTATTGAAAATGCTCTTGCAGAGGATATTGGTGTATATGAATATCACCAGTTTTCTTTAGACACCAATTCAGAAAAACGTACTTTCTCATTTGGTGATACTTATGAGGGAAAGTATGTAATGATGATGATGGTTGATAGTAGTGAATATGATTCATCTAGTGGAAATGTTCCAAGAACAACTATCAAACTAAATGATGAGGAAATTTATAGTATTGATCGAATAGATGGTGCACGCTATGAATTTGAAATATCATATGGCGAAACAGATATATTTGAATTTGATTTTGAAAATTTAGAGGGCGTTAATATTTCAATAGTAATTAGAGAAATTGATGACTTGTACTATTTTAATTTGACGACTATTCCATATGTTGTGAATATTGGAGAAATAGGTTATATAGTATTAGAACTCCCAGAGAATCGTAGTATAGATTCTGAAATAAGTGTTTCATCAAATGATTCTGATATTTTAAGAATTGGTGAAGCAGAAAGATATATTAATTACTATCCTGATTGTGGTAGGCCAGTGGTTCAGTATGAATTAATACCTGTTTCAGAAGGAACAGTAACTGTTTATGTGGAATATTACGGTATATGTGAAGAATATAACATTGAAGTTAAACCTCTATATACTATATCAGCAGACATTGCACAACCATTGACTGGTGTGGTTAATGCTGGTATTTTCTGCCCGGCTGAGACAGGATATTATAATATTTCTACACGAAATACTGTTCCTTTAGAAGATTGCACTCCTGATCACCATTCATTTGCAATTTGGCAAAAAAATAGTGATGGAATATTTGAAAATTATGAAAATTGTGTTTCAACAAAAACTGTAATTAATGACATTCAAGAACTAAATATTGAGGCATATTTTGAAGCTGGTAAAGAATACAAAATAAAAGATTTTAGTTCGGCAGATTCCGAATATGAAATGATTATTACTCTGTTGACAGCCCCAACATCAGATGATGTTGCAGGGCTTAAACGTAGTTATCCAAATGGATTTTGGGATGTCGCAACAGAGCCATTTGATGCATATTGCGGTTCTTCCAACATGTTTGCTTTGAACATAACCAATCCTAGTGTTATCACACGCCATAATGATTTGTCTATTACATCAAGTAATCCAGAAAAGGTAGTACCTTCTGTAAATATTGATGGGGAGAATATAATTACATTAACTTATATTGAAGTAACAACCGAACCGGTTTATATAACAGTTAGAGTAAATGATACTTTCGATGTTGTATTTTGTGTAAATGTTAAGGATACTCCTACGCTTTCATTAAACGAAAGTAAAACAGTAAATAATGCAGGACAATTCTACTTTACTCCTGATGAAGATGGCATATATTGCATAAAAACATCTAATACGGTTCTTGAAGAAGGCTTAAACTATTGTCATTTGCTTGAAGTTCCAGGTGAAGCTGTTTTTTATTCCGGTAATCGCGAAATATCAGTTGAGGCTATGTTAAATGCAGGAAGTACATATAGAATTTCAACTGAATTTAATGAGCAGCCTTTGTATTACTCAAGCACAGGTTCATATGATATTACTGTAACAAAATTAAATGTGCCTACAGAGGCAACAATTAAATATGATTGGACCGAAACTGTAGATGACGGAGATACTATTTCCTCTGTAGTCGGTAACGTCAAAGAATTAGAATTAGACTTTGGCGATAGCGATGATGTTTGCAAACATTTAAATGATGTATCATGGTCTATCGAGGATGATACAGTAGCAAATATTGAAGGGTATAGTGAAGGTTGTCGTATTCATTTTGAATCTGTTGGTGAAACTGTATTAACAGTGACAATCAATGACACAATAGTATTAAACATTAATATTGTTGTTGAAGCAGCAGAAAAAATTGAATTGGATACCCCTAAACGTATTGATGAATCATATGTATCTTTTTTGTATACCCCAAAAGAAACTGGCGTATATTGCATTAAACAACTGAATCTTGATGAAAGTGAAGACTTTTTCTATACTCATGAAATTTCAGTTGTTCCTGCAGGATGGGAAGTAGAAGAACAAACATTTTCAGATTCTTTTGATGGTGGAAGATTTTACGAAGTAAACTTAGAAAAAGGAAAGGAATATTTGATTAATTCATATATTCTTTCTTGGTTTGAGGATCCTTATTTTACTCCATATGATTTTGTAATTTCAAAATTGAATGACCCAGAAATTATATTTTTCGGGGAAACTGAAGATTTGTATGTGGGAAGCATAGAGAGAATCCCAGTTCTTTGTGAGGGAGAAAACTGTGCTCAATATGCTAATGGCTATAATTGGACATCAGATAATACGGATATTATCTACTTTGATCCATATGGCCAAGCACATTGTGTTGGTACAGGTATAACAAATATCAAAGTTGAACTTGCAAATAATCCTTCTGTTTCTGCGAGTGCTACAGTACGCGTTAAAGCTCCAAAAGAAATTTCACTTGGAGAAACTGTAAGTGGACAAGATACAACTGTGTTCGAGTTCACACCAAATGTATCTGGCGTATATCTATTTACAACCGATAATATTGAAACAACAACAGATTCATATTACTTGTATTCTGAGATTAGTTGTGTTGATGATACGCGTGAAGATGTTTGGGGAGAGGAAGACGTTGAGTATAAATTAGGAGAGCGTATTTATTATTTTGAAGTTCCTCTTGAAGCAAACACAACATATTTATTTAAACAAAGTTTTGATGAAGAAGATTTTTACAGAAGCAAACAAGGAACTTATGATGTTTCTGTTAAAAAATTAAAAAATCCTACTTCGGCAGAACTTGTTGATGATCAATGGACAGAAACAGATAATTATGCAGTTCCTGGATTATGTGGTGGCTACGATGTTAAAATCCTTGGAGACGATGTACCAAAATGCTTCTTTGGTGTAGAGTGGTCGATAGATGATACTTCAATAATAGAAATGAATAGTGAATCTAATACGGGAATTGGAATCAGTTATCTTGCTCCTGGAACAACAAAGTTGAAAGCTAAAATTAATAATTTCTTTGTTGTAGAAAAAGAAATTACAGTATATGGCGATAAATATACTATTGAAACAGGTGAGAGTGTTTCATTCAAAACTAATGGTGGAGTAACTGCGTTCTCATTTACACCGGAAGAGACAGGCCCTTACAAATTCTGCTATGAGCCTTTTGAAAACTGTGATGGAGAAATAATTGTATGTGATTCGGATTATAATCGTATATGGGATATAGATGCTACTAGAATGGGAATATATGAAGCTGGTGTAGAATATACAGTTCTGACTTATTGCGACAAAGTCGGAGAAAATAGAACTATGTCTGCAATAATTCCAAAGTATCCAGAATCAATTTCTGTATCACAGAACCCAGATAAAACTGAATATTATAGAAATAATATAACTGGTGAATACTCAGTAGGAAACAACATAGATTTACGTGGCATGGTAATAGATATAAATTGGTCTGATGGAACAACTACTCAGAGACGTGTTACGCAGAATAACATGTCAATTAGTGGCTATTATCTATATGGTGAACATGTAATTGAGAATGGTCAAGATAAAATAGAAGTGTCTTTGGCAGCTGATGGAAGCCTGTATAATCCAAGGACTCAATTTGATATTTCTTTAATTGATTCTCCTGTAACAGAGATTAAGGTTATACAGACTCCTATACTTGATTCAATGGGATATGTTTATGATGATTCAGGTATCAAGGTATATGAGGTTAATCAGAATTATTTCTTGTTAGAGATTCATGAGGGTGATAAGGTCTATACTAATGCATTCAATAGATATTATCCTGAGATGACTGAGTATCGTGATGACGATGGCTCAGAATATCCAATGGTTCGTCTTGGATACTTTGATGAGGATGGAAATCCTGTTTTTAGTAGCGAGCCATATGCTTTGACAAATTGGGGACAACTTGAAAATCCATGGTCAATAGGAGGAGATAATACAATTAATATTACATATAAGGGATATACTATCTCTCATAATGTTGAATTAATTGAGAATCCTTATAAGGCAATGGAAGTTGTGCAAGTTCCTACCAATATAAACTATGCTAACAACAATTTCGATTATCTGGAAGCAATGAATGAACTTGGAGGATATTGGGATGGATATGTGCCAACTATTAAGCACAACTTAGACGGATTAACACTTAGATTGTATAAAACGGAATATGATGAGATAGATAATCCTAGTGCATATGATGACATTGAAGTTGGTGGTTTATGGACAAATGAAACCCAACAGTTAAATGGCTATGAAATGTATATTGGTCCTGCTTATTCAGAAGCATATGAAATGGGAGAAAGTTCAACTTTATTAGTTTCTTATTTAGGTTTTAAATCTCAGTTTGAGTTAAATAGTGAAACTAAAAATGTTGCTGAAGTTGAAGTAATTGAACAGCCAGAATTGAACTTGTATTTAGATGATAATAGAATGTTTGAAATTGAAGAGTGGGATGATGGAACAACAATATTTGTTCATCCGAAGCTCTCTATGCTCGAAGGACTGAAATTTAGATACAAGTATGATGATGGAACATATTCCAAGACATTTGAATTGCCAAATATTGGTGATAAACAAGATGGAATATTTGACGGACAATATTTTGGCTTCTTTAGAACATATTTTGGATTATCTGAGGAAGAAGCACTTAATAATGATACAATTTATTTCTTGTTTGAAAATCAGTTGATCCCTGTTAAGGTTCATGTTGAAAAAGAAAAACCAGTTAAAGGATTTGATGTTGTTTCTGAAGATGAGCTCTCAATAACGGTATCTGCTGATTCTAAGGAAAACGCAATTAATACAGCTTCTAAGCAACTCAGCGACGAGGAACTTGCTGCAATTGAAGAACCAGAGGCAGTATTTACAACAAATGTCGTTGTATCAACAGCTAAAAATGACGAGCTGTATCAAGGTATTCTCGAAGTAGCGAAACTTGATAACCAAGAAGTCGCTATGAAACTTGATATTGGTGTTTCTTACAATATCAATGGTGGTGAAAATACTGACATCCATGAAACCGATGGTGAAATTGCAATTACAATTGAAATCCCAGAAAAATTGCGTGGAAGAGAAAGTTATAAAGTATACCGTGAACACGACTATGATGGCGAAAAAGTTATAGAAACAATAGAACCAACTATTTCGAGCGATGGTAAATATTTAACTTTTAAATCTGATAAATTCTCTAATTATGCTATATCTGCTGAAAAGAGTGATATTCACGGTTCGGTAATTGGAGAGATTTCTAGCTTTAATTCCAAGAATTCTGCTAGAGTTGAGCTGCTCCAGGATGGAGAGGTTAAGTATCACACAACAATTGCTTTCGATGCTGCAATCGGCGCACAAACTCAAAAATTTGAGATTGCTAATGTAATTCCAGGTACATATGACCTTGTTGTTAAAAAGGCAGGCCATTTGGATTTCGTTGCAACAGGCTTGAAGGTTGATGAGACAGGCTTAGACTTAACATCTAATGAAGATTATTCAGACATTAAATTAATTAATCTAATCTGTGGTGATATTAATGCAGATAAAAAGATTGACGATGATGATTTGAACATCTTGTGGAGCGATGATAATTTCATGAAGTCTATTGATGATTGTGTAAATTCATTGGCTGATTTAGATGGTGACGGAATTATCAATGAGTATGACCTTAACATACTTTGGAATGATGCAAACTTTGGCAAAAAAGTTGACGATTGTACAGTACACTTTTAATGGGGAGGGCTGAAAAATGAAAAAAAGAATATTTTCAGCGCTTCTCGCGCTGATAATGGCGATAGCACTGTTCCCAATGGCTGCACTTGCTGCTGCAACAGGAACATATGCGGTTAATCTTGAAGTTTCAAATAATACAGAAACTTCTGAAATTGAAGTTGCTATGACTGTTGAGTCAGAAGCACTAACACTTAAAAATATGCAGAGTGTTGTATTCGTATATGATACTTCTGTATTGACACCGGTTCTAAATGGCGACGCAGTCAAATGCGTCGCTGCTAGCGGATGGAATGTAAAGTCAGTAAAAAATACTATTTCCGAGTCGGGTAAATATGGCTATATAGTATTGCAACCATATACGACATCTGCAACAGCATGTGCAGATGCGATTACTCTTGCAACAGTATATTTTGAACTTGTGTCAGATAAGACAATATCTGACATTACATCCGCATCTATAAGATACGCATCTCTAGAAGATGCGGAAGCGCTTAAGGCATCTGCAGTTGTTACAGTAACAAATGGCTCTGTTTCACAGTATTATTTGCCAAGTGACACAATTCAAAGTCCAACACTGCTTGGTATTGACCCAGGTGTTAAATGGAATTTTGAAACAACAACATCTACTATTGCGGGTACTGCTATCCTCAATGGTGATATGGTCTATGGTCAAGAAATTACGGCTGTAGTTGAAGATGGAAATGTTGCAAATAAGGATATTCTATCCTATAAATGGACACGTGGTGGCGTTGAAATTGCTGATGCAACAGGTGATTCTTATGTTTTAACAGCAGATGATATATCTAAGGTTATTAATGTAGAAATATCTGCCGATGGCTATGAAGGCACATTAGTATCTACCAATGATATAGCAGTTGATAAAGCAACAGTAGATGCACCGTATCCAGTACAACTTGCAAGCACTGGTGAAACATATTTCACTATTGATGAGTACAATTCCGCATATGAATATGCTTGTATTCCATCTGAAACAGAATTGGAAGATGACGATTTTAAGACATATACAGATGGTTTGATTTCTGATCTTACACCAGAAACAGCATATGATTTATATGCGCGTGTTGCCGAAACTGCAACAACACATGTTTCTGAAGCATCACCATTGGAGACTCAGTCTACAGCTGGTCATAGGTTTGCTACAAAATATACTTATGATGAAACACAGCATTGGAAAGAGTGTGCAAACAGTGGTTGCGATGAGATAACAGCTAAAGAAAATCACGACATTATCGAGTTCGTTGATCCCGATTTCTTGAAGTCAGAAGCAACTTGCGATGCTCCAGCAACATACTATAAAGTATGTGCAATATGTGGATACTTAAGCGATGAGACCTTTACTGTTGGTGAGGCTCTCGGTCATGATTATGGCGATGCGTGGACAAAACTTGATGATGATTATCATCAGAAGATATGTGCAAATGATCCAACACACATTGAAAAGGCAAACCATAATTGGGATGCTGGTAAAGTAACAACACCTGCTACATGTACATCAACTGGTGTTAGAACATACACATGTGCTGATTGTTCTGCTACTAAGACAGAAACAATCCCAGCTCTTGCACATAGCTATAGTGCTACAACACATAGATGTACTAGTTGTTCTAAGATTGAT
This sequence comes from Acutalibacteraceae bacterium, assembly GCA_045642705.1. Taxonomy (GTDB): domain Bacteria; phylum Bacillota; class Clostridia; order Oscillospirales; family Acutalibacteraceae; genus UBA1227. The sequence goes on along the minus strand of JAZUJK010000021.1, from coordinate 38,276 downwards.
CCAAGTTATACAGGATTAATTGATGAGGGAAACGATAAAATCTATGTAGTAAATGGTGAGAAACAGGCAACAACAGGTATGATTAAGATGCCAGCAGATTCTCTTTATTATGCAAGCACTTATGTATATGTTAAAGATGGAGTTCTGTTAACAACTTATACAGGTCTTGCAGAAAATTCATATGGCACTTGGTATATAAAAGAAGGTATCTGTACTCAGAAAGAAACAGGTATGGTTAAGATGCCTGCAGATTCTCTTTATTATGCAAGCACGTATGTGTATATTAAGAACAACAAATTGCAGACATCATATACAGGACTTGCAAAGAATTCATATGGTACGTGGTATATTAAGAACGGTATCTGCACTCAGAAAGAAACAGGTATGATTAAGATGCCTTCCGGTTCTCTATATTATGCAAATACATACGTATATGTTAAGAACAATAAGTTACAGACATCATATACTGGACTTGCAAAGAATTCATATGGTACTTGGTATATAAAGAATGGCGTCTGTGATCAAAAGACAACAGGTATGATTAAGATGCCTTCAGGTTCTCAATACTATGCAAGTACATATGTATATGTTAAGAACAATAAGTTACAGACATCATATACAGGCCTTGCGAAGAACTCATATGGTACTTGGTATATAAAGAATGGTATCTGTGATCAGAAGACAACTGGCGTATTTAAGATGCCTTCAAACTCACTGTATCAGCAGAATAAACAAGTATATGTTAAGAATAGTAAATGGCAATCTTCTTATAGTGGAAAGGTTACTTACAATAAAGTAAAATATAAGGTAACTAAGGGCATTGCGAAAAAAGCTTAATTAAGATTAGAAAAGGGCTGAAGTTATTTCAGCCCTTTTTGTTGTATAAAAATAGTATATTGATATAATAAATATATAATTAAGAAAGTATAACTTGGAAAAGGGGTGCTTATATGGCAGATAAACCGAGAGTATATTTGTGGGATAATGTGAAAGCATTGCTAATAATACTGGTAGTTATAGGACATTTCTTAAATATATTTAAATCTTCGAATGAAACTTATTTGAGCTTGTTTTTGATAATATATACTTTCCATATGCCACTATTTGTTTTCGTATCTGGTTTGTTTATAAAATCAACTTATAAAAATGATAAATTAAATTGGAACAAACCAATTACTTTTGTGGTGCTATACTTTATTCTAAAGTTAATTATATATGTGTTTAGACATAGCAAACCTTTTGATCCATTAACAGAGGATGGCATTCCTTGGTATATGTTGGCTATGGCGGCATGGATAGTAATCACTTTTGTTTTACGAAAAGTTAGCCCGATTATCATAGTCCCACTATCAATAGGGGGGGCATTAGCGGCTGGTTATTGTAATGAAATAGGAGATTTTTTGGTTTTATCTAGGATTATTTCTTATTACCCATTTTTCTTCTTGGGTTATGCTTTAAATCCAACTGATTTAGCAGAAAAAATGAGCGGGAAGTTGATAAAAATTCCAGCAGCAATTGTTGTCGTAGCTTTGTGCGTGATATCATTTATGTATGAAAAGCAATACAATTTAGCAAAAGGAATATTGCTCGGATCATATAGTTACGATATTTTAAAATGGCCTGAATATGGTGTTATGATGCGATTCGCTTGGTATATTATTGCAACTCTTGTTGGCGCATCAATAATAATTTTGATTCCTAAAAAGAAAAACATATTATCATTTGTTGGTGCAGGAACTATATCTGCATATTTCTGGCATAGACCAATTTTGTATGTTCTAACAGATTTAGGAGTTTCAGAAAAAATAATGTATGGATTATCTGCGCCATATGGTGAGATTGCCTGGTTGCTTGTAGCTGTAGCATTAACATTGCTATTATCAGCACCTATTTTTACAAAACCATTTAATAATATTATGAAATTAGAATATTTTAAATAACACAAAATAAAGGGGATGGCTTATGGCTCATCCCCTTTATATTGTTGATTTTTAATTTTTTAAATGCTATAATTAGTCGATTATTATTAAAAGGGAGAGTATTATGAAAATTTCCCAAGAAACCGAAGAATTACAAGAAAAATTAGTATCTCTTATAGCTAAAATTGATGATATTTGTCGTAAACATAATGTGACATATTATTTGTTCGCAGGTTCTTTAATAGGTGCTATGCGTCATCATGGATTTATACCATGGGATGATGATGTCGATATTATTATGACAAGAAATAATTGGAATAAATTCAAAGAGGCATTTGAGATAGAAAAGCCAGATGGTATGGCAATTACATCACTTGATTTTGATTCAGATCTTGGAATGCCTATTAATCATTTTACAGATACTAATACATCTACAATTTACAGATATCATTTAGCAAATCCGGAGGTTGCGGGTGTAGTAATTGATATAGAAATATTGGATCCTATTCCAAATGATAAAGAAGCTTGGTACCAATATATTGAGGATGTTGAAGAATTACAAGATTTTACAACAACAGCATATTATTATGCATTAAGAAAATTGAAAAATCCAGGCACAAGCACAAGACTTAAAGAGAATTACAAATTGGCTGAAGAGAAAGGTAGCAGGTATGTAGTAGATAACATAGTTGAGAAACTTTCTCAATATGATGAGGACGAGTGCGATTACTTAGTGCAACGTTTTGGCGCAGCTCCTATTGTATATCCAAAAGAGTTGTATGGTGAACCTCGATATGTTGATTTTGGCAAATATAAATTTCCAGTTCCTAGGTATGCTGAAGAGGTTCTATTCATTGCATATGGCAGTTGGATGAATTTGCCACGCTATGGTTCGACACTTAGTTCGCATAACTTTTCAACAAGAAGTTTTTCTGTACCATCAGAAGTTTATTTTGATAAGTTTTATAATAAGTATGATAAGAAACTTGTTAGAGACACATACAGAAAAAGAAAACTTGTATATGAGAATCATGTAGAGGAACTATTTAAGTCTGAAGTAAATACTGATGACATTAAAATGCACTGGGCATGTATGCATTATAAAGAAAAATTGTCAAATGTTGATCTTGCCGCATTGCTCTCAGACAGGAATTATGATGCTCTTGCAGATCTGTTTAATGAATATATTGAATTACAGTGCTCAGAAACATTCTCTGGAAGTCCGTCGGTAACCGGTTGGAAGAGATGGTATAGACGCAATTCGCCACTTCTTATTGACATTGGCGATGATGCTATTTCGGCAGTTGTTCGCTTGTTATTGAGAAATGGTGATATATCAAGAGCTTGGACTGTATTAAAGGCAAGACTTTTGAATGGAAAAGAATTGTCAAAAGAATTATCAATAACGAATGATATATTCACTGCCACTAGAGAAGCAATAATGAGATTCTATAATTGTGAATATGATGCATGCGAAAAAATAGTTGATAATTATTTATCAAAATTTGAAGATAATTTTTCTCTGTGGTTTATTAACTTCAAACTTGGCATTATAGCAGGAAAAATTGATGTATCAGATGAACTTGAAAAAGGAATTAAGCTATTCCCATTAAGCGTAGAACTTAAGGGAATGAAAGCTGAATACCTTTTAGAAACGTCAAAATTTGATGATGCAAAAGAAATACTTTCCTATTTGCTTAAGAATATAGATAATGGTATAGTTCTTAATTCATTAAAGAAAAAATTAAAAGAAGTGTGTGAGAAAGAATCTTCCGATGAGGAGTTATATTCACTTTATCTTTTTAGTAGAGAGAGATTGTGCGAAACTTTAAATGCTGAAGAAGAAACTATTCTTGCAAATTACTTAAAAGATACATTTAAAACGGAGCAGAAAAGAGATGAGAGTTTTCCGGTTACTGGTCCTCTTGCAGTCCGCTTCAAATTGCTAAGTGAAATTGATGAAATCTGCGCGAATAATGATATAAAGTACACGGTTTGTGGACAGTTGTTATTGCAGATTGCTGGCGATAGAAAAGTGCTTAATCCTAATACGGATATTTCTATAGCGATGTATGCTGAGGATGCACATAAATTATTGAAATATTTTGAAACACATACTGTTAAAGATCGTTTCTTAAATTGTATGTTTACTAATGAAAATGATACTCTTTTTGATATGACTTATTGTGATACGAGTACATTGGAATTAAATTTTGAAAGATTGAGCGAGCAAAAATATTCTGGCATTGGTATTAGAATCTTTATTCTTAGATCAAAACAACTTTCAAAATTTGCCAATTTCTATAATAGAGTTTTAGAAATTGGTTGGAGACAACAGTTTACTGGCGAAATTGCAACAAAGAAACAGAAATTAACTTATGTGTATGTCAACTTGTTGACAAAGGTGCTAGGTAAAAAACGAACTGCTAAAAAAATCTTTAATAGACTTATTAAAAGTGCTTACAGAGATAACTCCAACTCATATTTTATTGGTCCTTTTAGAAAGAATGATGGGGAGTTGCTGGCTAAGTATTATAGAGAACGTACTAAAATATCTGCTTATGGCTATAGTTTCTATGTCCCACAGGATATTAGGCTCAGTTTGGTATCATCATATGGCGCAGGAATAGAAAAGATTTGTGAGATTAATACCAATAATAAAGTTGTCGATGATACAATTAGTTATGAAGATTTCATTGCGTTCCTTAAAGACAAAGGAATTGATTGTGATGAAATTGGTAGATACAACTTAAAAGCTTTGGTTGCCAAAAATGAAGCAGCTCAATATAATTATTTGATTAATACATTTTGGAGATATATGGTATCAATAGGCAACTCGATTAGAAAGGTGGAAATCTTGACAAACCCATATGATTGTTGAGTAAATTATGAAAAGAATCACTAGTGAACAAGTAACGAATGTTCTAAAAGTATTACATGACAATTTAGAAGATTGCATCTATATGTATATTGATATTTCAAAGTATGGAATTGACAATCCTAATTTGAAAGTATGGACTAATGATGATTACTCGGTAATAGTTATGCGCTATTATGGTAGTATCAGTATCTATGCTGCGGATGATGCAAATCTAGATGGTGTTGTTGATATCATAAACGAAGAAAAAGTATGCACAATGAGTGGCAAACGTTCTGTGATAGAACGTTTGTCAGAGCAGCTTGCTGATGATTATGATACAGAATATGGTTATGTTTTCGAATTCAAAAATTATGATGAAATTGAAAATGATCTAAATATTGAAACAGCAACTGTTGATGATATGCATGATATTGCTGCACTGATTTGTAGAAATAAGTATTTCAGTGGAATGTATGATTTAGAAAACCTGGCAAGTCAACTCGCTGAGAGACTTGAAACTGGTATGGGACGTAATTATGTTGTTCGCGATGGTGATAAAATAATTGCTCATATTGCTTCATATGCAGAATATGAAAACATTGCAACAACTAGTGGTTTGGCAGTTGATGAAGAGTATGAAAATGGTATCTTTATGAGAGTGCTGGAAGCATATCTCGTTAACCGCTTATGGGAAGATGGATTTACTGTTTACACATTTATAACTAGCAAACTAAGAAAGAGATATCTATCAATTCTCAAGAATGACTTGGTTTCCGAATATGGAAAACTTGTTAAGAAAGGATAATCCAAGTGAGCGAAATTAGTGAACTAATAGCAACGCTTAGACCTCCGTTTGATAACGATAGGTTGCTTAGAAAGAAAAAGTCAATAAAGCGCCAGCTCCTCGAGCAGGATATTAATTGGGTTGAAAAGAAAATAGCTATTTTGACTGGAAGCACCGCTAATGAGATAATGGACCAGCTTGAAATATCACTTCTTAGTTATGGTATCAAGCCAAGTTTTTATCTTTCAGAGTATAATAAGTACTTTGAAGATGCGGTGTTTGGAACACCTGAACTTGATGAGTTTGCTCCAGATATTGTCTTTATCTTTACAACATCAAGAAATGTTCTTGCATGGCCAAATTATGCGTGCAATGATGCTGACTGTGAGGAACTTTTAAATTCTCAGTTCATGCATTTAAAACAATGCTGGGAAGCATTGAGAGCAAGGTATGGTTGTACAATAATTCAAAACAATTTTGATAGACCTTGGTATAGATTGCTTGGCAATAAGGACATCTATGATGTGCATGGCAAGAGCAACTTTATATATAAACTAAATGGTAAAATATATGACTATGCGAACACAGTAGATAATTTCTATATAAATGATATTGATTATCTTGCATCGTCATATGGACTTGCTAATTGGCATAACTTTGATATGTGGTACTTGTATAAGTACGCACTAGACTTAAAGGCTATTCCAGCACTTGCTTTTAATGTTGCTAATATCATTAAAGCAATTTATGGTAAAAACAAAAAAGCTTTTGCACTTGACCTCGATAACACTCTCTGGGGAGGAGTAATTTCCGAAGATGGTGTTAACAATATTGAGATTGGTAATGAGACTCAAAAAGCAGAAGCATATAAAGAGTTTCAGGAGTATATTTCTGAGCACAAGAATTTGGGAATAGTATTAACCGTTGATTCTAAGAACGATATGGAAATAGCTCTTGAAGGACTTAACCACCCGGATAGTACGCTGACACCAAATGATTTCGCTGTTATCAAAGCAAACTGGGAACCAAAGGATGTAAATTTGGTCGAGATAGCAAAGGATCTAAATATAGGTGCAGATGCTATTGTCTTTGTTGATGATAATCCTTTTGAGAGAAATATTGTAAAATCTACATTGCCAGATGCGGGTATCCCAGAGGTTGGTGAAGTGGGTACATTTATTTCAACGATTGACTCACAAGGGTATTTTGAAACAGTTAGTATTACAAAAGAAGATATAGAAAAGAATCAGATGTTTAAAGAGCAGACGATGCGTAAACAGGCTGAGGCTACATTTACAGATTATAATAAGTATCTCGAAAGCCTCAATATGGTTGCAACAATATCTGATTTTGCTCCTGAATATTTGCAGAGAATCGCGCAACTTACCAACAAATCTAACCAGTTTAATGTGACAACCAAGAGATATTCACAAGCGGAAATTGATGAAGTATATAATAGCGATGAATATATTAGATTGGCGGGTCGCTTAGAAGATAAATTTGGCGATAACGGACTTGTTTCTGTTATGATTGGTAAGAAAAAGCAGCAAGAACTCCATATGGATTTATGGATCATGAGCTGTCGTGTATTAAAAAGAGATTTTGAATATGCAATGTTTGATTCGCTTGTTGAAGAGTGCAGAAAACAGGGTATAGAAAAAATAGTTGGTTATTATTATCCAACTCCTAAGAATTCTATGGTCAAGAATTTATATCAATCTGTTGGCGCTGTGCTTCGTTGTGAAGACGCTGATGGAAATGCAGTTTGGGATCTTGATGTATCAACATACGTCAATAAAAATAAAGTATTAAATGATATTAGAAGATAAGGAGACAACTATGGATAGAAAAGAAATACTTGAAAAGGTTGAATTAATTTTCCGTGATTTGCTCGATGAGGACGATTTTGTTCTTGCAGAGGATATGTCTAAGGATTCTGTAGATGGTTGGGATAGTTTGTTCCATATCACTCTTATGGCTTCTGTTGCTGATGAATTTGATATTGATATATCATCTGATGATATTGTAAACACTACAGATGTAGCTGGAATTATTGATATAGTTGAAAAGGTATTATAAGATGGAACTTCATCATATTGGATATCTAGTAAAAGATATTGATAAGGCAACTAAGGCTTTTAAAGCGCTTGGTTATAATGAAATTTCGTATGTTGGTGAGTATGTAACAGATGATGAATATAGAAAGTGTTACATATGTTTCTTGCAGAGCGGAAGTTCAATTGTCGAACTAATTTCTCCAAAAGACGAGAGTTCTCCGATATATGGTTTGATGTCTAAATACAAGAACACTCCATATCATTTGTGCTTCACAAGTGATGATATTGATGCAGATATTGAACACTTGAAGCAGGAAGGATACATGATATTCCTTGAACCTCAAACGGCACCCGCACTTGAGGGAAAAGATGTTGTATTTATGATGAATCGCAACATTGGAATAATAGAATTAATCGATAACAAATGAAATTAGGAACGGTAGCGATACCGTTCCTTTTTTTATGCCAGATAATGATTCTTGAACATTTTTGGTTCAAAAAGTATTGACTTTTAGTTTGCATTAATTATAATAAAGGTGTTCAGTAGTACAATTTCGAAATAAGAAAATGAACATCGGAGGCAGTGGAATGAGTCTTTCTAAAAAGCAGTTTGATATTTTAACAACACTGGAGAAAGATACTATTCCTCTATCACAGAGGGATATCAGTGAAATCACAGGTATGTCACTCGGAAGCGTTAACCGTTTGGTTAAAGAAATGGAAGAACTTGGTTACGTTAAGAGTGGAACTATAACACCTGAAGGAATTGAGGCACTTGAACCTTATAAAGTAAAAAGAGCGATTTTTATCGCGGCAGGATTTGGTTCAAGATTGGTACCTGTAACTCTTAACACACCGAAGCCACTTGTTCGTGTAAACGGAACAAGAATTATAGACACTCTTCTTGATGCAGTTTATGAAGCAGGAATTGAAGAAGTAGTACTTGTTCGTGGCTATTTGGCAGAGCAATTTGAACTTTTAAAGTTCAAATATCCTAACATCAAGTTTGTTGAAAATCCTATTTATAATGAGGCAAACAACATTTCTTCTGCAATGTGTGTAAGATTTTTACTTGAGAATGCTTATGTTCTTGAGTCAGATTTGCTTATTACAAATCCTAATTTGATTACAAAATACCAATATCAATCCAATTTCCTTGGAATCAAGTGCGACAGATCAGATGACTGGTGCTTTAAGGTAAAAGATGGAATCATTAAGGAACAACTTGTCGGTGGCGAAGGCCCTGATATTTATCAAATGGTTGGTATCTCTTATTGGACTACAGACGATGGCCGTAAATTGGCAGAAGATATTGAAAAAACATATAATATGCCAGGCGGAAAAGAGAGATATTGGGATCAAGTTTCTCTCAATTATTGTAAGAAAAATTATAGTGTCGCAATTAGAGAATGTAAGTTCTCTGATATTGTAGAAATTGACACATTTAATGAATTAAAGGCAATAGACAAGACATATGACGTATAAGGAGGAGGCTCACTGTGGATAATAACACATTGAAAAAAGAACTAAGCCCTATGCATGTATGGGCCATTGCTTTCGGTTGTATAATCGGTTGGGGCTCATTTATCAACCCTGGTAAGAAATTCTTGCCTAACTCAGGTGTTGCAGGAACAACTATTGCAATGATCCTGGGCGCACTCGTTATGGTAATAATTGCATTCTCATATGCATATATGGTTCCTAAGTTCCCAAAAGCAGGTGGTGAATTTACATTTACTAAGAACTGCTTTGGTATGAAACCAGCATATCTGTGCGGATGGTTCCTTGTTGCAGCATATCTTACTAATGTACCAATGAATTCAACTGCAATTGGACTTATAGTTGATGGTATTGATGGCGCAGCGGATATATTAAAATTTGGATTCCATTATTCGATAGCGGGATTTGAAGTTTGGCTGGGCGAGATTTTGCTGGCAAGTTTCATTCTTATTCTATTTGGCGTACTTAACATTATTGGTGTTAAAAAGGCAGGATTTGTTCAAACAGTTCTTGCTGCAACACTTGCAATTTGTGCTTTTACACTTTTCTTTGCCGCAGTATTCTCGGCTAAGGCAAAGGGCATTAACATGCAGCCATTATGGGGCTTCAATAAAGCAGCTGCTCTTGAAGCTGGGGCTTATAGTGATGCCTTTGCAAACAAGAATATTGCTGCTGCAATACTTGCTACTTTTGCAATAGCTCCTTGGGCATTTGTTGGATTTGATACAATTCCACAGGCAGCAGAAGAATTCAAGTTCTCATACAAGAAAGTAATGGGAATTATGGTTGTTGCAATTGCATTTGGTTGCTTCGTTTATTCATCTAACAACGCAGTTGCTGCTGCAGCTCTTGAAAATTGGCCAGAGCGTGTAATGGCTGGTGACTGGGTACTTCTCATAGCAGCAGAAGAACTCCTAGGTGTTTTTGGCAAGGTATTAATTGGACTTGGTGTTTCTTGCGCAGTTCTCTCAGGAATTATGGGATTCTATCTTGCTTCATCGCGTTTGATGTTCTCTATGTCAAGAGATGGTTACCTTCCAAAGTGGTTTGGAGTACTTGATGAGAAATATAGCACACCTAAAAATGCTATGATTTTCTGCATCCTTGTTTCACTTTCAGGTCCTATTCTTGGTCGTGAGGCTCTTGGCTGGTTCGTAGATATGTCAGCGATTGGTGCATCAATCGGTTACTTCTTTACCAGTGCATCAACACTTGTTACACTTAAGAAGGACAAGGACGGAAGCGGCGCTCTCAAAGTATCTGCTATACTTGGCGTTGTATTCTCATTAATATTTGTTGTACTTCAACTTATCCCTATCCCAGGACTTGAGGGAGTACATTTCGGAAAAGAATCTTATATTATGCTTCTTGTATGGATTGCAATTGGTGCTATTTTCTATGCATTACAGTATAAGAACTTCAAGGTTGAAGACTAAATAATAATTTTGGCCCAGAACAATTTCTGTTCTGGGCCTTTTTTTATATATAATTTGAATATGTTATGCTTATATAGTATAATATACAAGATTGTAACCTATTTTATTGTTTGAAAGAAGGTAAATTTTTGCGCAGATTCATAGATAGGGTATTAAGATTGATTTATGAGAGAGGCTTTTTCGCACTTGTTCGAGAAGCGCTTGATCGTGGAATAAATGTAATAATCAGAAAAATTGTCCGTGCAATTACTGATGTTGATAATAATAAAATTATCTTTTTAGGCTTTTCTGGCAACTATGATTGTAATCCAAAATATATTTGTCAGGAACTAATGAAGAAAAATGCAGATGTAAAAATCGTATGGGTTATTTATGATAATACCGACACCAGCCCTGGTCTATTTCCTGATAACATTAAATTTACTGTTCGTGATACTTATGATTGTTATAAGCAACTCTGTTCTGCCAAGGTTATCGTTGATAACGGAGTAAGCACAGCGTGGCTTAAATACAAGAAGAAAAAGAGTCAATGCTTAATTGAAACATGGCATGGCTCAATAGGAATAAAGAAGTTCGGTAGAGGTTCTAATAAGGATCCATATTGGCTCTCTGTTGCAGAGAAAGAGGGCAAAATGACAGATTACATTATCTCAAATAGTAATTTTGAGGATGATGTTTATAGAGATAATTTCTGGAAAAATACTCCAATTTGGAAATTCGGTCATGCGAGAAATGATGTCTTTTATCTTGCGGATGATAAGAAAAAGGAAATAAAGGATAAAGTGTATTCCTGGTATGACCTTGATCCTGACGTACATATTTGTCTATACGGTCCTACATTCCGTGATGATGGAGATATGTCACCTTATGTCATCGATTATGATAAGTTGACTGAGACTCTAAAGAAGAGATTTGGCGGAGATTGGGTTGTATTAACAAGATTTCATTTCAAGACTAAGAAGTTCTTCGCAAATGGTAATGCTAGGTTGCCACAGAATGTTATTGATGCGACAAATTATCCTGATATATACGAATTACTTTCTTGTACAGATGTTGGAATCACAGATTATTCAAGTTGGATATGTGAGTATATGTTGTCGAGAAAACCTGGATTTACTTTCGCGACGGATATAGATAGTTACGCTACAACAAATAGATCTTTCTTTATTCCACTATCGGATTATCCTTTCTCATTTGCGAATAATGAAAATGATTTGTTCTCAAATATTGCTTCTTTTGACAGTGATAAATATGTCGCAGATTGCAATGCCTTTCTTGTCGCAAATGGAAGTGTAGACGATGGACACGCATCAGAAAAAGTTGTAGCAGAAATCATGAAATTGTTAGGTAAATGAGGAGGACAATGACATGGTAGTATCTCTTTTGACAGCAGCAGGAATTGGTTCAAGAATGGGCCAAGATATACCTAAGCAGTTTATACATGTAGATAATAAGCCACTTATTATCTACACAATGGAAGCTTTCCAAAACAATCCAAACATTGATTACATAGTATGTGTTACTTTGCCAAACTGGATTGATGTAGTAAAAGCTTATGCAAAGCAATTCAATATTACTAAGCTTCGTTGGGTCGTTGCTGGCGGTGAGACTGGACAGGAATCCATATATAACGGACTTCGCGCTATAGCGGATGATCCGGAAACAGATGACGATACAATAGTTATGGTGCATGATGGAAACCGTTGTCTTGTTTCTAATGAGATTATTTCAAACAGCCTATCTGTATTTAAACGATATGGCAGTGCTGTTGCTGCAATTCCTTGTGTTGAGGCAGTATTCTACAGTGATGATGAGGGTGCTTCATCAACCAAGTCTATTCCTCGCGAGCAATTATATAGAACTCAAACTCCGCATACTTATACACTTGGTAAATTGCTCTGGGCACATGAGGAGGCAAAGAAGCAGAATATAACTAATACAGCAGCTTCTTGTACTCTTATGCAGGCTCTCGGAGAGAGAGTTTACTTCTCTAAGGGTTCAGAGGAAAATCTTAAGATTACAACAACAGATGATTTGTCTCTATTTGAAGTACTTCTTCATACCAAGAGAGAAAGCTGGATTAAATAATGAAGTGTACTAGTGAGTATTGGAACGATGTGGCAAGGGTGATTCCACACATTGTTGGCAAAGAAAAACTGTATGGCAAATCAATATTGATAACGGGTAGCACAGGCCTTATTTGCTCTGGAATAGTTGATGTGATTTACTACCTCAACAAGTATGAATCGGCTGGAATAAAACTGATTCTTGCAGGTAGAAATGAATCTAAGATTGCGAAGAGATTTTCATATATGGATGATTATTCTTTCTTGCAATATGATGCGACTGTTCAAAGTGATTTGTCGGTTTCTACGGATTATATAATCCATGGAGCCTCTAATGCTAATCCTGCAGCATATGTTGCAGAACCTGTAGAGACAATGGAAGCTAATTTCATTGGTCTTAATAATTTGCTAAAACTTGCAGTTAAGTGCAATGCTAGTAGGGTATTGTATCTATCCTCGAGTGAGATTTATGGACAGAAAGATAGCACCGAGCCATATTATGAAGGCGACTATGGTTATCTTGATATATTAAATCAGCGCGCGAGTTATCCGAACTCTAAAAGAGCTGCCGAAACATTATGCGTAGCATATGGTATGGAATATGGACTGGATACAGTTATTGTAAGACCAGGACATGTTTATGGTCCGGCTGTTACTGATGCGGATAATCGCGCTACAGCACAATTCACAAGGAATGCTGTGAATAAGGAAGACATTGTGATGAAGAGTGCGGGTACGCAGCTCAGATCATATATGTATTTCCTTGATAGTGCATCAGCTATCCTTACAATTCTACTAAACGGTGAGCGCGATAATGCTTATAACATTTCAAATCCAGATTCGATTATTACAATCAGTCAGATAGCGAAATGTATAGCTGATGCTGCGGGAACTAATTTGACATATGAAAATCCTGATGACTTAGAAGCTAAGGGATACAATTTGATGTCAAATTCTTCTCTTGATTCTAAAAAACTTGAATCGCTTTGCTGGAGCGCGGAGTTCTCTCCAGAAGAGGGTGCCTCTGCTTGCGTTAAATATTACGGAGAATAAAGTTCCGATTAAATTGTGATAAGGGGTTGTTTCAAATGGGTGTAAATAATAAGTCTCGTAAACGAAACAACGATGAGTTTAACAAAATATCTAAATTCGCAGTAACGTTATCTATTTTGATAGCGCTTACTGCTGTTTTTGCTTTCTCTTGGATATGGATTAATAGAAATTTGATTGAGATTTGGCCTTTCGATACCAAGGGCCACTATCTAATGATTGCGCTGTATTTTACCATGCAATATATCTTCTCTCGTGTTTATGGTGCGTTTCAAATCGGTTTCTATAAGGCATGGGATATTGTATATTCTCAGACATTGACGACTGTTATTGTCGATGTACTTATGTATGCAGTAGCTTCACTTGTTGCCCGTACAATGTTGCCATTATATCCATTTATCACTATGTTCTTGGTTCAATTGATAGTTATTATTGCATGGTCACTTCTGTGCACATTCTTAAATAACAAATTGTTCCCACCAAGGAATATGTTGCTTATCTATTCAAATCATTCTGTTACTAACCTCGTTCAGAAGATGGCTTTCCGTGATGATCAGTTCCGTGTATGTGAAGCAGTTAAGTCTGAAGAAGGTCTTGATTATATCAAGAGCAGAATTGATTTATATGATGGTGTTATTGTATGTGAGATACCAACTTCTGATAGAAATAAAATTCTTAAATATTGCTATGACAATGATAAGCGAATCTATGTAATTCCTAAGATAGGCGACATCATGATAAGAAGCGGTGAGAATATTCACATGTTTGATACACCTCTTCTTCTCTGTAGAAATAGTGGTTTAACTTTTGAGGAAAGATTCTTTAAACGACTTATTGATATTGTATTTTCAATCATAGGTCTCATTGTTATGGCCATTCCTATGCTTATTACGGCAATCGCAATCAAGGCGTACGACGGAGGCAGCATTTTCTTCCGCCAGGACCGTGTAACCAAGGATGGCAAGGTATTTAAAGTTATTAAGTTCCGCTCCATGCGAGAAAATGCTGACGCTGATAATGATGGCAAGGCCCATTCTGCTGTTAAGGATGATGACAGAATCACTCCTGTCGGACGCGTAATTCGCGCTTGCCGTATGGACGAATGGCCACAACTCTTCAATATTATCAAGGGCGATATGTCTATCGTAGGACCTCGCTGTGAGTGTGTTGAGAATGTAGAAGAATACACTAAGGCAATGCCGGAGTTCTCCTACAGAAATAAGGTCAAGGCTGGACTTACTGGATATGCTCAAATCTATGGTAAGTACAACACAACAGCTTACGATAAATTGAAACTGGATCTCTATTACATAGAGAACTATTCACTTAGAACAGATATTAGACTGATGTTTATGACTGTTAAAGTTCTGTTTATGCGTGAATCAACAGAAGAGTTTGAGGAGAAAAAGTAGTAATGGTAGATCGTTTCGGATATGAAATATCTGATGACATGAAAAAGGTCTGGGAAGTAGAGCTTGATTTACTTGATCAGCTAGTTTCTGTCTGCGAGAAATATAATTTGAGATATTTCCTAAACGGTGGAACACTTCTTGGCGCAGTACGTCATCATGGTTTTATTCCATGGGATGATGATATAGATGTTATGATGCTGCGCGAGGATTATGACAAGTTGTGGGAAGTTGCTGATAAGGAATTTAGTGATCCTTATTTTTTCCAGACGGCGCTCTCAGAAGATAATTTCTTTAGGACACATGCTCAGCTCAGAAATAGTAATACAACAGGCTTTATAGATGATGATCTGGGAAAAGGCGATATCAATCTCGGGATATTTATTGATATATTGCCAGTTGATGTTTTGCCAAAGAGCGAATTTGAATTAAAACTATTTAGGCTCCTTATTATGGTCCATAAATTTACTTTGATTTATGGCTGTAAGACAGATATGAAAGATGAGAATCTGGTGGGCAAATTAATTTATATCTATTCTCATCTTGTGCTGAAATTTGTGCCTTATAAAAAGTACTTTGATTTCTTCAATAGGCATATTTTGGCGAAATATAGAGATAAGGATACTGGACGCGTGGGAGATGTAACACTGAAATGGCTTCCGGGTGTTCATTGGAAATCCGAATGGTTTAGCGACTATTTAATGATGGATTTTGAGGACAGACAATATAGAGTGCCAATTGGTTATGATGAGATATTGACTTGTCAATATGGCGACTATATGACAGTTCCAAAAGATGTTAAAAATGTACATGGCAATGTAACTTTTGATCCTGATACGCCATATAAAGAATGGCTGAGGAGAAGGAGATAGGAATGATTCAGAAATTTAAAAAATACCAATTCCTTTTCGAAGAACTGGTAAAACGAGATTTCAATCAGAAATATAAGAGAACAATTTTGGGAGTTTTCTGGAGCTTGCTTTCGCCACTCCTACAACTCCTTGTAATGAGTGTTGTCTTTAAGCAGTTCTTTGGAAGGTCAATGGAGCATTACACCATTTATTTGTTCTGTGGAAACTTGCTTTTTGCATACTTCAAAGAATCAACTCTTGGTGGTATGAATGCGCTTACATCCAATGCGCATATTTTTACCAAGGTTAATGTGCCAAAATATCTGTTCTTGTTCTCTAAGAATGTATCATCACTCATTAACTTTGCTCTAACACTTGTTGTATTTGCAATATTTGTAATTGTAGATAAGGTCCCAATTGGAGTACATTATCTAGCACTTATATATCCAATTTTGTGTCTTGTCGTATTTAATCTCGGATGTGGACTTATCTTATCTGCTATGTTCGTATTTTTCCGAGATACAAAATATCTCTATGATATTTTCACATTGCTTCTCATGTATTGCTCAGCAATATTCTATGATGCAAGCACAATGACAGGAACAATTTTCGGTGTTCCTATGAAGCAACTCTTCTATGTAAATCCGATGTATTGCTATATTACATACTTCAGAGAAATAGTGCTTCATGCACAGATACCATCTCTAGCGCTTCATGGCTTATGTGCTGGATATGCAATTGTAGTTATGTTAATTGGTGTCGGTGTTTATAAGCATTACAATCAGAAGTTCTTGTATTACGTATAGGAGGTACGCAAATGGCTATTATTGAAGCAAAAGGCGTATCTATACGCTACATTACGGGAGACTTTAAAGACATTGGTATAAAAGAATATGTCGTAAGAAAATTAACTGGTAATTATCATGTTAATGAATTCTGGGCAGATAAAGACATCACATTTTCACTAGAAGAGGGTGATATGCTCGGAATTATTGGTACAAATGGTGCCGGTAAGTCAACACTTCTCAAGGCTGTATCAGGAATTATGATTCCAACAGAGGGCACAATGAAGTGCAAGGGTACAATTGCTGCACTTCTCGAGCTTACAGCTGGCTTTGATAAAGAAATGACAGTTGCTGAGAATACTTATCTCCGTGGCGCAATGCTTGGTTATACACGCGAGTTCATGGATGAGAAGTATGATGAAATAATTGATTTCGCTGAGCTTAGAGAGTTTGAGGACCGCCCATTTAAGCAACTCTCCAGTGGTATGAAGAGTAGACTTGCATTTGCAATTGCTTGTCTTGTTAATCCGGATATTATCATTCTCGATGAAGTATTGTCCGTTGGTGATGGTGCTTTCCGTAAAAAGAGCGGAAACAAGATGAAAGAAATACTCAGCAATGGTGTAACAGGTATTCTAGTATCTCACTCTGTGGGACAGGTTCGTGAGATGTGCAATAAAATTTTATGGATTGATCATGGCCATCAAGTAATATTCTCAGATGATGTAAAATTCTGCTGCGATGCTTATGAAGAGTTCTTGCAGACTAAAAAATTACCTAAGAATATGGACGAGATGAAAGAACTCGCTGATGACCATATCAAACGAATGAAGTTTGAGCAGGAGGCACGAGAGAGAACTGAAGCTCAGAAACTTCAGGCAATCCTTGAAGCTGGCACATCAGATGCGGCAATGGAAGCTGCGCTCAATATTATTCGTAAAAACAATCCAGATATGTTGAAAGAGGACAAGGACATTGAATAAAGTACTTGCTGTAGTTGTGACTTACAATAGAAAAGATTTGCTGATGCTGTGTGTGGAGAGCTTGATGGCTCAGACATATACGGATATGGATATTCTTGTTGTAGATAATGCAAGTACAGATGGTACGAGAGAGGCGCTGGAAGTATTTTCGGGTAAGATAATTTATGAGAATACGGGTGCTAATCTCGGCGGAGCAGGCGGATTTCAATATGGACTTCGCTACGCCGCAGAGCATAGTTATGACTATGCTTGGATAATGGACGACGACTGTATTCCGTCGGCGGACACGATCGAGAAGTTATTCTCGGCAGGTGAGGAAATCGGCGAATATGGATTTCTTGCAAGCAAGATACTGTGGACAGATGAATCACTTTGCCGGATGAATATTCCGCGTGATTTATCTATGAAGTCGATTGATTTTGATAAGTGTGATAAATCACTTATTTCGGCAGGGGCGGCTACATTTGTATCTGTGCTGTTTCCGATTTCTGTTATTCTAGACGTGGGACTCCCGATTAAGGAGTTCTTTATCTGGGCAGACGACTTGGAATATACAAGGAGAATATCTCGTAAATATCCTTGCTATATCGTGCCAGAGAGCGTGGCTCATCACAAATGTGGAACTAATAATGGTGCCAATATTTCGACTGATGAGGATGCGAGAATCGACAGATATAAATATGCTTACAGGAATGAAGTGTATCTATATAGACGTGAGGGTGTATCTGGAATAATGCACATTGTACTTCGTACACCATTTCACATTTTGAAAGTTCTAATGAAGTCACCTGGTAAGAAGATGAAACGAATTAGAATAATTATTGGTAGTACTATCTCGGGTATATTCTTTAACCCGGATATTGAATACGTAGGTTAGTTTGGAGGAAGAGCTTTGGGTAATCCAAAAGTATCAATTATCGCGCCAGTTTATGGTGTAGAAAAGTATATACCTCGTGCAGTGGATAGTTTGCTCGCTCAGACTTATCAGGAGTGGGAACTCTATCTCGTTGATGATGGTTCTAAGGATAATAGTGGGGCTGTGTGCGATGCGTATGCAGAGCGAGACAGCCGTATTATCGTCATTCACAAGGAGAATGGCGGTGCTCCATCTGCACGCAATGTCGCAATAGACAAGGCGACTGGCAAGTATATGTTGTTTATGGATCCAGACGACTGGGCAGAGCCTCGCATGCTCGAGGATCTCGTCGCTGTTGCGGAGAGAGATGACGCGCAGATGGTCGTTGCAGGATTCTATATTGACACTTATTACTCAGATACTGATAAATTCCAGCAGGAACAATATGTGGAATCACATACATTTAAGACACAGCAGGAATTCCGTGATTTCGCAGTTAAGATGTTCGATGCGAGCCTACTTTATCCACCATGGAATAAACTCGTTCGTAGTGATTATATTCTTGAAAATAAATTATATTTCCCATATACATTCTGGGATGATCTTCCATGGAACTTGTCTGTAATTCGTGATATTGAGCGCGTCTCAGTTATCTCTGGAAAGTATTACCACTTCATTCGCCAGCGTGCTGAGTCTGAAGGTGCAAAGTACAGAGATAACATGTATGAGAAGCGCGAGGAAGAACAGAACTGGATGGAGGAACTCTATTCACACTGGGGAATTGATACACCAGAAGTTAGAGAACTTCTCGCGAGACGCTATGTAGAGCGCGTAATCGGATGTATAGAGAATGTTACGAATCCTCGCTGCAAATTGCCTTTCTGGAAGAAACTGCTCGAGATTCGCAAGATGATTCGCGCTGACCGATTCCGCGCTGCAATAAAGCTCGACAATCCTAATTCTGGATATATGAAAGTAATGCTTGTTCCAATGAAGATGGGCAGTGTTATTCTTACTTACCTAGAAGGAAAAGTTATTTCCAAGGTAAAATCTAACAATACTAAGATATTTGCAACACTTAAGGCAAATAGGTGATATTATGTATGACTATCTAATAGTTGGCGCTGGCTTATATGGCGCAACTGTAGCGCGAAAATTGCTTGATGCGGGTAAATCTGTTCTTGTGATTGATAAGCGCTCACATATTGCAGGAAATGTGTATACGGAAAAACAGGAGGGCATAAACGTACATGTTTATGGTGCTCATATTTTCCATACGAACAATAGAGAAGTCTGGGATTTCGTAAATACATTTGCAACATTTAATAGATTTACCAATAGCCCTGTTGCAAATTACAAGGGTGAGTTATATAGCTTGCCTTTTAATATGTACACATTCAATAAGATGTGGGGTGTTGTAACACCTGAAGAGGCTCGATTAAAAATCGAGGCTCAGAAACATGAGGCTGGTATTACTGAGCCTCGCAATCTCGAGGAACAGGCAATCTCACTTGTCGGAACCGACATATATGAGAAGCTCGTCAAGGGCTATACAGAGAAACAGTGGGGACGCCCTTGCACAGAGCTTCCTGCATTTATCATCAAGCGCTTGCCTGTTCGCTTTACTTTTGATAACAACTACTTTAACGCACTCTACCAGGGTATCCCAGTTGGTGGATATACCAAGATGGTTGAGAATATGTTAAAGGGTGCAAATATAGAACTCGGAGTTGATTATCTCGAGGATAGAGACGGCTGGAATAGCAAGGCTGAGCATGTAATCTATACAGGCCCAATTGATGCCTATTATGATTATAAATTCGGTCCACTTGAGTACAGATCAGTCCGTTTTGAAAATGAAGTACATGACGGTAATTACCAGGGCAATGCGGCTGTTAATTATACTGACGCCGAGACGCCTTGGACTAGAATTATCGAACATAAATGGTTTGAATTTGGTAAGGATGAGGATGGAAATGACTTGCCTCGCACAATCATTTCCAAGGAATACTCCTCCGAATGGAAACTCGGAGATGAGCCATATTATCCTGTAAATGACGAGAAGAATGGCGCGCTATATCAGCAATATCGCGCATTAGCTTCTTCTGACTCCGTCATTTTTGGCGGCCGTCTCGGCGAGTATAAATATTATGATATGGATCAAGTAATAGCCGAAGCACTAAGTAAGGCTAAGGAGTTATTATGACAATTATTGTTACAGGTGGAGCAGGTTTTATAGGTTCCAATTTCATCTTTTACATGCTAAAAAAATATCCAGACTACAGAATCGTATGTCTGGATAAATTGACCTATGCAGGAAATCTCTCAACTCTGGCACCAATTATGGATAATCCGTCCTTCCGATTTGTGAAGGCAGATATATGTGATGCAGACGCAGTGGATAAACTTTTCATCGAAGAAAAGCCTAATATTATCGTAAACTTTGCTGCCGAGTCACATGTTGATAGGTCAATTGAGAACCCTAATATCTTTCTCGAGACCAATATTATGGGTACAGCAACACTTATGAATGCGTGTCTAAAACATGGCATTGATAGATACCACCAGGTATCAACTGATGAGGTGTATGGTGATCTCCCACTTGATAGGCCTGACCTATTCTTTACTGAGGAGACTCCTATTCATACATCATCACCATATAGCACATCCAAGGCATCTGCTGACTTACTTGTCCTCGCATATTACAGGACATACGGTCTACCAGTTACCATTTCGCGCTGCTCCAACAATTATGGACCTTATCATTTCCCAGAGAAATTGATACCGCTCATGATTGCAAATGCGCTAAATGATAAGCCATTGCCTGTATATGGTGAGGGAATTAATGTGCGTGACTGGCTCTATGTTGAGGACCATTGCAAGGCAATAGACCTCATTATTCATAAGGGCCGTGTCGGTGAAGTATATAATGTCGGCGGTCACAATGAGATGCGCAATATAGACATTGTAAAGTTAATCTGCAAGGAACTCGGCAAGCCTGAGTCTCTCATAAAATTTGTCACAGATCGCAAGGGTCATGACATGAGATATGCAATAGACCCAACCAAGATTCATAACGAACTTGGATGGCTCCCTGAGACAAAATTTGAAGATGGTATCAAGAAAACAATTGATTGGTATCTAAATAATCGTTCATGGTGGGAAGAAATAATCTCGGGTGAATATCAGGATTATTATGAGGTAATGTATGGCAACAGATAAATATATTCCCAAGCATATGAAAGATGAGAAGCTTGAAAAAAAGCCCAAGAACAAGATAATAATTGCACTGATTGTAGTAGTTGCAATACTTGTAATCTGTATAGTTTGGGGACTGATTAGTGTTTTTTCTGTACAAAAGATTGCCAGTGATATCAAAGTATCAGTTAAGACATTTGCATCAGCAGTTGTCTCTGGTGATTCTGATGGAATGAATAGAGCCGTAAATGATCTTGACAAGAGCTCAGACAAATTGTCCCAGAAATTGTCGTCTCCAATATGGAAGGTCGCAGCCAAGGCCCCTGTTGTCGGCGGCGATGTGAAATCGGCAAGAGTTCTCGCAAATGTACTATCAGATGCAGTGGACAGCGCTATTCGTCCAGCGATAAAAGTAATAAATGAGAACCCTGTTTCTGGTATAAAAATGGGCGATGATGGCTATAACATCAATACCATCATCTCTTATGTGGATTTCGCTGAGGGGCTCATGCCAAAACTCGGTGAATATTCCAAATCATTGTCAGGAATATCTTTCAAGGTTATAAAACTTGGCAGTGTTTCAGAATATATTGATATGATAAAGAGCCTCTCTGGCGCTTATGATAAATATTCATCTTATGTGCCTCTTATAAAGGCATTTCTCGGTGATGGTTCAGATAAGTATTATCTCATCGCTGCTCAGGCAACAAATGAGATGAGAGCAACAGGTGGTTTCCCAGGCTCTATGGGTAGCCTGGTTATAAAAGATGGCGTTTTATCACTTGGAGATTTTTCTTCTGTGACAAATTATTTGCCTGGTTGGAATGCTGAGTCAGCAACACCATCTAACAATGATATTGCTCTCTTTGGTTTCTGGGTTAACTTCCCACGAAACGCTTGCTGTTATCTCAATTTTGAGAGGACAGGTTATTGCTGGGCTGAGGACTGTGAGAAAATGACAGGCCAGCATGTTGATGGCGTAATATCAATGACACCTGCAGTAGTTCAGAAATTGCTTTCTGTTATTGATGGTGAAATCAAGCTCACAGATGGCACGGTTGTAAATGGTAAGAATGCGACCAAGGCTATCATGTATGACTTGTACTTCAAGTACTTTAGTAAAGAGAGATATGATGCCACATCCAACACTGAATCGGATTCAATGTTTGCTGAGACCGCTGACAAGGCAATGAAATTGTTCCTGTCATCGGTTGATGTAAAAAAAGTGGATGAATATATCAATATTTTCGATGAGAGTGCTAAGGAAAACATCTTCAAATTGTGGCTCCGCGATGAGGAGGGTGAAAAGCTCATCAAGGAGCTCGGAATGGCTGGTACGACAAATGATGATAAGAATCATCCATTTGCCGGAATCTATCTCAGCATAAACGTTCCATGCAAGATGGGATGGTTCGTTGATATTGAGCCTGTTTTATCAAATCCGGTCAAGAACGAAGACGGTTCTATGACCTATGATATGAAGGTCACATTCCGAAATACAATTTCCAAGGAGGAACTGAAAACTGCATCTGCCTATATACTTGGTCGTACAAATGGCAACATAAGATGCAATCTCTATTTCACAGCTCCTATGGAAGGAAAAGTATCAGACTTTTCTGTCACTGCAGCCAATAAATTTGGCATCAAGAAAGGAACATACTATAACCTCGATCTGGGCTATTGTAACAGCATTTTCCTATATCCAGAAAAGGACGTTGTAGTAAGCTATAAAGTCACTACAGCACCAGGCGTTTCAACACCACTTGAAATCGTTCAAACGCCTACTGCGACTGCATTTAGATAATATTTTAGGAGTAAAAAAATGACAGATTTACATTGTCATATCTTGCCTCAGATGGATGATGGGGCAAGAAATGTAGAAACCTCAATTGAACTTCTAAACATCGAAAAAAATCAGGGCGTGAAGAATCTAATATTCACGTCCCATTTCCATTGTGATGATGAGCCTGTCGATTCATATATCGCAAGGCGAGCAGATGCAGTCAAAAATCTGGCATCTGCCTGTCCATCAGAACTCATCAATCATTTTCAATTTAAATTTGGTGCAGAAGTATATTTCTCACCAGAACTTTGTAATATTGATCTCGCACCACTGTGCTTTACAGATACAAGTTATCTCCTAGTGGAACTGCCATTCACTATGTCATTGAGACCTCAGTTCCTGAGTGAAACGCTCTATGAGATTTCTTGCAGTGGCATAACACCGATAATTGCTCATGTGGAGAGATATCCATATATTCTGGAGGATCTCACCCAGATATATGACTGGGTGGAAGCAGGATATATGGTTCAAACTAACGCGGCGACGCTCGTGCGTGGCGACAAGATGTCAGCCCTTATGATGAAACTCATCAAGTGGGACCTTGTCCACTTGGTCGCAACAGATACGCACAGCTTGCATAAGCGTCCGCCGCAACTTGACGCCGCGCTGGCAGCCGTTTCGAATAAACTTGGCGATGCTGCCGCATCTCGCCTCATTCAAAACGGAGATTTGGTTTTCGATAATTACGAGATAGATATTAATCCTTACTGCCCGAGAAAAGTGCTCGGAACGTGGAAATAATTCTATCATAGAATTTTTTATATTTTAGTGGATATAATACATTAATTCTGTTATAATACAGTTTATATTTATAGGAGGCAAGATTATGAACGAGGGTACAAATGCGCAGGTTGAAATAGACTTGCTTGAGATATTGAAACTTCTCAAGCGCTATTGGTACCTGCTCTTTATTTCAGCAGTTGTATGCGCTGTAATAGGTTACTTTGGCACAAAATTCTTGATGGTTCCACAGTATGAAGCATCAGTCAATATGATCGTAAATACTAGAACCGATAATACTACTACTGTTTCCAATGATAATATTAACTCAGCTAAGAGCCTTGTTGATACATATGCAATTATTGTTAAGGGCAACACTGTGCTCAATGACGTTATTGATAATCTCGGACTTACTGTTGATGGTGAGAGAATGAAATATAAGGACCTCTATGATAAGGTCACTGTTTCTGCAATCGATAGTACGCAGGTTATGAAAATTACTGTAACAGATCCGGATCCTTTAATCGCTGTAAGAATAGTTAAGGAAATATCCACTGTTTCACCAAATGAAATTGTGGAAGCTGTAGAAGCAGGTTCTTGTAAAGTTATTTCACAGGTTGAAGCTACAGAAGAACCAGTATCACCAAGCAAGGCTAAGAATACAGCAATTGCTGCCATGATCGGTCTTATCGTTGCTGTAGCAATCATCGTAATAAGAGACCTTGTATCCAATTATGTTGTAGACGATGACGATATTGCAAAATATCTCGGCATCTCTGTAATTGGTGTAATTCCTGAGATAGAGGAGGGTAAGGACTAATGGCAAATCAAAAGAAGAAAAACCAAAAGGTTGTAAAGACTGCCAAGGCTACCGTCCCAGCAAAGGAAGAACAATTAACTTTTGAACAGGTTTCAAAAGAACAGCCTGCTGCTAAATCAACTAACGCTAAAACAGCAAGCAATAAGCCGGCTGCAACAAAGCCAGCTGCGAAGCAGCCTCTTACTCCTAAAGAAGAAAAAGCTCAAATCGAGCTCGATAAAAAGATAGCAGAACTTGAAAGGCAGGCAGCTCAGACTACTGCTGGCGCTGCTAAGAAGAAGCAGGCTGCTCCTCAAAAGCCTGATGTAAAAGAAAAGATTGAAGAGGCTACTCGCCCAATAGATATTCCTCCTACTCCTGCTAAGAATACAAATATCTATGCACAGAGTAGTGAGGAACTCCTTCCTCTCAAGGAAAACAAAAGTAGTTCTAGCAAGAAAAAGAACAAGGGCAAGAAAGGATATCACGAGGACAGAAAATTACGCCTCGCTGTTGGCAAGGGAGTACCTTTTGCATATTCAGAGGCATATAAGTCCCTTAGAACTAACCTCAATTTCATCGCATCTACTGAGGATATCAAGAGTATAGTTGTAACATCTGCAATTCCAAAGGAATCTAAGTCAAATGTTGCTGTAAATCTTGCAATGACACTTGCAACAGAAGGTAAGAAAGTTATTCTTGTAGACTGTGACTTCCGTCAGCCAGCTCTCAATCATTACTTGAAGCTAGGCAGACATCACAAGGGATTTACTGATGTACTAATTGGTAGAGTTGAACTGAAAGACGCAATCACAACATTTAAGGATGCCAAGATTAGTGTTCTAACAGCAGGCTCAATTCCTCCAAATCCATCAGAAATGCTCGCACAGAAGAAAACAAAGAGCATCATTGATGCATTAAAGGAAAACTTTGATTATGTAATTATTGATGCGCCACCAGTTACGGTTGTAACTGATGCTGCAATTCTCTCAACTTATGTTGATGGCGTTGTTTTCGTAGTAAGATCTAAGTATGCACCTATCGAGACATTGCAGCTTGCCAAGAAGAAACTTGACGATGTAAATGCAAGAATCCTCGGTGTAGTACTTACAAGATTTAATGCCAAGAGCACTACTAAGAGTTCTGCTTATACCTATGCATATGGCTACGGCTATGGCGATGGATATGGCAGAAAGGATGACTAATGAAAAAGAAAAAGATAATCCGAATAGTGATTGCAATTATTCTAATAATACTTGCAATAGCAATCGGCATTTTCGCATTCTTTTGGGGAAAATTAGGACTTTTGCAATATGAAAATGTCGATGATAGCAAGACTAAATCTGACATCGTAATAACAGGCGATAATCCTGAACCAATACTTACAGAGGACGACTTTATAATCGACGAGAATGGAAACAAAGTTATAAAACAACTTATTCCAGAAAGCGTTGTAGAATCCCTCGAGAAAGTAGCCACTAAAACTGATGTTGTTCCACCGACAGAGAAAATTGATGAAAATAATAACGTTTTAAACGTTTTGCTTATCGCAACAGACGAATCAACTAAGCGTTTCACCAATAATGCCAATGCTGACTGTATGATAATTATGTCGATTAACAAGAAGCGCAATACAGTGAAACTTGTTAGTCTGGAGAGAGGCACAGCGGTGCCAATTAGTATTGGCCAATATGCCGGTGAGTATGAATGGCTCAATAATATGGTTCGACAGGGAGGACCGGGACTGCTCTATAGAACAGTTATGGAGTGCTTCCGTGTCGATCTCATGGGATATATAAGAGTAAATCCTACAACTTTCATCGAAATAGTTGATGCATGCGGAGGCATTGATTTGTCTCTCACTGCTGCGGAAGCAGAATATATCAACAATGGTCTCGGGGCAGGCACGGTAAAGGTTGGCAAGAACCATTTGGATGGTAAGACAGCCGAGGCATATGCAAGGTGCCGAGCAATTGATGATGACTGGTCGAGAATCGGACGCCAGCGTACTGTAATTCAGGCGGCACTGACCCAGGCCAAAGGAATGTCTGTTTCAGAACTCAATTTGATGCTTGATAAGGTACTTCCTCTTGTAAAGACAAATCTCAAGCCGTTTGAGATTACTGAACTTGTACTTCAAGTTCCAAGCATTGCGGGCAAGACTGCACAGCAGATGTCGCTTCCGAAGGCTGGAACTTATAAAATAATGCAGAATTCATATGGCAAGAATATGTTCGCAACAGACTTTGATAAAAATGCGCAAATACTCCATGAGTTCCTATATAACTAAAATTTGAGGAGGAAAAACGGATGAGAACCAAGAGACTGGTTAGCTTGCTTTTGTGTCTTGTGATGGTTTTCTCAACATTTGCAATACTTGCAAATGCAAAAGAGGCAATTAAAATCGTAGATATTTCCGGCGCTTCTATTGATGAAAACAATAAAATCACATTGAATAATGCAAAGGCAGACGGAAAAAATCCACACATTGATATTACAGGTGTAGATGTAGAAATTGAACTGAAGGGTACTAGCAGCATTACTGCTATTGCTAGTGTAATCACATCTAATGGTAATATCACTTTTAGCGGCGATGGCGATTTAACTGCTACTGCTGCTGACGGTTCATCTGCTCTTTATGTTCAGGGTGGTGGCAAGCAAGTTACATTTAATGGCACAGGTAAACTTACTTTTAAAACAGCTGATATAGAGGCAATCAAGGTTGACGGCCAGATTACATTT
This sequence comes from Acutalibacteraceae bacterium, assembly GCA_045642705.1. GTDB lineage: Bacteria > Bacillota > Clostridia > Oscillospirales > Acutalibacteraceae > UBA1227. The sequence continues at coordinate 10,418 of JAZUJK010000021.1, read as the reverse complement.
AATGATGGTACCGTTGTTGCCAATACAAGCGATGCTGCAGCAATTGCTGCTTATGGTACAACAAAATATGATGCATATAATGGCATCACAATCGATGATGATATGGGTGACTATGGCATAACATTTGGTGACAAGATGGCACCTGCTGATTCATCACAAAAAGTTGTTGATATCAAGGGCACAAGCGGTGATTCATACGCACTTAAGGATGAATATACCAAGGATAATAAGATTACTGATAAGTATGGCAACACATATGTAAAGTATGAAGATGCATACGGCAATACTGTATATGATGTATATGATAAGTATGGCTCTAAGGTTGTTGATGCTTATCCAGCAGATAATGCTACTGGTGCTAGCTGGAACTATGTATCTAAATTCCAGCTCAAGACAATCGGTACAGGTGATGTAACACTTGATGCTGAGAACTGGTGGTATGATGGAGATTTCGCAAGCAGTGTTACTATCAAGAAGACTGCAACCGGAAAAATCACTCCTGATGATAAGAATGTAACAAGAAGCGGTGACAATCTAATTGTTAGACCTTATTCTAAGGACGGAATTACTGCTTCTAAGTTTACAGGAATAGATCTCGTACAAAACGGCAAGTTTACTGTTAAGGACAATACAGATGGTCTTATTTCAACAGGCTGCACAATCGAACTTAAAGTTGATGGCGTAGTAGTTGATAAGGTTACTGTAATCCTAATCGGTGATATCAATGGTGACGGTATCATAGATGTATCCGATGTTAAGAAAGCAGTAAACCACTCTATTAACAAGACTAAGCTCAAGGGCATCAACTTCACAGCAGGAAATATTACTGCTGCTAAAGAAGGCGACAAGGTAATAGATGTCTCAGACGTTAAGAAAATAGTAAACTACTCAATCAAGAAGTCTACTACACTTTAATCAAGGAGTGATATAAATGAAAAGATTTATAACTATTGTTTTATGTATTGCAATGCTTTTCTCTTGTGCTTCACTTGTTGCAAGTGCTGCAAGCGCAAGCATGAGCGGTTCATTGAGTGGCAAAACAGCAACATTCAAACTTACAGTTTCTGATTCAAATGGTGTAGGTGGTATCCAGGGTACACTTACATGCACAGGTGGTAAGATTACAGGCGTTTCTGGAAACGGTGCCAAGATCAATGGTTCTGATTTCATCGCTTATGTTGACGATTCTCTCAACAAGTTCACAATCACTATCAAGTGCGATGTAACTGGTGATTCAATCACACTTAAAGCAAGCAATGTAAAAGTTGTAAACGATGATGGCGATACGATTGGTACAGTATCTGCTAGCAAGACACTCAACAAGCCTACAACAACTACTACAACAACAAAGCCAACTACAACAGCTTCTACAGCAGCAAACTTGAAGTCTCTCTCAGTTGCAGGCCAGAGCCTCAATGAGAAGTTCTCAGGTGGTAGAACAAGCTATACAGTAACAGTTCCAGAGGGAACAACAAGCGCTAACATTTCAGCTGTTCCAGTTGATTCAGCTGCTAAGGTTTCTGGTACAGGTACAGTTAATTTCAATAGCCTTCCTTATACAACAAGAATTACTGTAACAGCACCAAATGGTGAGAAGAAGACATATTCTGTAACATTCAAGGTTAAGGAAGTTGTTACAACTGCAGCTCCTGAGGCAGCAAATCTCTCTGATTTGTCAGTATCAACACTCTGCAACATGGAACCAGCATTTTCACCTTCTGTAACTGATTACACAGCAACAGTACCTGCTGGTACAAATTCCGTATCAGTTAAGGCAATCCTTGATAAGGTTACATATCCTGGCGCAACAGTAACAGTTGCTGGCGCTGATGATCTCAAGGGTGCTGGCAATGTTGTAACAGTAACAGTTACATCCAAGGATGGCATTGATGTTGTATATAAGATTAATATCAAGTATGCAGGAGAAGTAACAGTTGCTCCTGTTTATCAGCCAACTGAAGAAGGCGGACATGGTATGCCTGTTATCCTTGCACTTATCTTGATGCTTATCCTCTTCATCCTTGGTTTCGTTCTTGGATTTATCGTAGGTAAGAAAAAGAACAAGAATGATTCTGGTCCTTATAACACACCTAACTATCCTCAGAATGATATAAATTTTGAAGTTGATAATAATCAAGACACATTCTTTGATGGACCAATGGATCTTCCATACGAAGTGGGACACGATTTTGGTCAGTCAGCAGATGACTAATAAATAAAAATAAAAAGCTCGGTTCTAGAACCGAGCTTTTCTTTTTGTTGTTCAGTTATTTACAAACTGAGATAAATGAATCTATCACTTTGTTCAATGCAACTCGCTGATCTGGGTTTAATCCTTCGATCTTTTCGATTAGTAAGCATTTGTCAGCATCAACAAATCTTCCTGTAAGTAGATAATCTGCGCTGACATTAAGTGCTTCACTGAGCTTTAGGAGGTTAATTGGGCGCATGCCTTTTGCTCCTCGCTCTGCTGTTGAGAGCATCTGGATTGTTATACCGGCACGTTCAGCAAGTTCCTCTTGTGATAGGCCCATTTCTTTTCTTCTAGCAAGAATTCGTTTGCCCATTCCTGCTAATAATTCATCCCGTTCTGGCACATCTACACCTCCATTTACACATACCTATCATTATCCTTGACTATTGTAATGGTTAATGGTGATAAAAATAAGCGCCTAAAATAGAGCGGTTTCACTTTTAGCATACACCTTTTCAATAAAAGTTCAAGTATTTTTCTTGGGGGGGGGTAATTAACAGAAAATTAATATTCTCTTGACTTCGGCGCTTTAAAGCGTTAAAATGTTAGACAATTGAAAAATACTATATTTTAATATGTATATAGAGGTGATAGACATGCCAATATTTGAGTATCTAGAAAGGAACGCTCGCGAGTATGGAAACGAGGTTGCACTTGTAGAAATCAATCCTGCTTATGAAGCACATATGACTTGGAGAGATTATGCACTCGTAGAGCCACAGCCAGGCGAGCCTTTTAGACGTGAACTCACTTGGAAGGCATTTGACGATAAGGCAAATATGTTCGCAAATTTGCTCTTTACTCGTGGAATTAAAAAGGGAGAAAAAGTTGCTATTCTTCTTATGAATAGCATTGAGTGGCTCCCAATTTATTTTGGTATATTAAAAGCTGGTGCTATCGCAGTGCCACTAAATTATAGATATGATGCATCTGAAATTAAGTATTGCCTTGAGAAATCTGATTCTTCAATGCTTGTCTTTGGCCCAGAATTTACAGGCCGTGTAGAGGAGATTGTTGGAAGAATTTCTAAGGTGCGCGAGCTCTTCTATGTTGGTGAGGATTGCCCTTCTTTCGCAGACTCATACGAGAAGATGATTAAGTTCTGCTCACATAGAAAGCCAGATGTTAAAATTACTGATTCTGATGATGGTGTTATCTACTTCTCGTCTGGTACAACTGGATTCCCTAAGGCAATCCTCCATGCGCATCAGTCACTGATGCATTCCGCACAGACTGAACAAGCACACCATGGACAGACACACGAGGACACATTCCTCTGCATCCCACCACTCTATCACACAGGTGCTAAGATGCACTGGTTTGGCTCACTTATTTCTGGCTCTCGTGCTGTATTGTTGAAGGGTACAACACCAGAACTCATCATCAAGACAATGTCTGAGGAACAGTGCACAATTATATGGTTGCTTGTTCCATGGATGCAGGATGTGCTCGATACAATTGACCGCGGAGATATAGATTTATCTAAATACAAACTTGACCAGTGGAGACTTACACACTCTGGTGCACAGCCAATTCCACCTGCACTTATCAAACGTTGGCTCACAATTTTCCCAACACATCAGTATGATACAAACTATGGTTTGTCTGAGTCTATCGGACCTGGTTGTATCCATCTCGGCGTTGAGAATGTTGCGCACGTAGGCGCTCTCGGTAAAGCCGGATACGGCTGGGAGATCAAGCTCTGCGATGAGAATGGCGCCGAAGTGCCACAGGGCGAAGTTGGCGAGATATGGATCAAGGGTCCGGGCGTCATGAAGTGTTATTACAATGACGAGAAGGCAACCGAGGAAACTCTCAAGGATGGTTGGCTTCTCTCAGGTGATATGGGTATGATGGACGGCGAAGGCTTTATCCATATCGTCGATAGAAAGAAGGACGTTATCATCTCAGGTGGTGAGAATCTCTACCCTGTACAGATTGAGAACTTCCTTCGTAAGAATCTTGCAATAAAAGATGCTGCTGTAATTGGAACACCAGATCCAAGACTCGGTGAAATCGCAACAGCAGTTATTGAGATAAAAGAGGGATATACACTCACAGAGGATGAGGTAAACGAATTCTGCTTGGATCTCCCAAGATACAAGAGACCTCGTAAAATTATCTTCGCAGATATCCCAAGAAACCCAACTGGTAAGATTGAAAAACCAGTACTTAGAAAGAAGTACTGTGGCTCATCAGTTGTAGCTCACCAAGTTCAGGAGGACTGATCCAAATGAAAAAATTGCTTATAGGCAACGCGGCTGTCGCAGCTGGTATTGCTGATGCTGGATGCCGTTTGGTATCCAGTTATCCAGGAACACCATCAACTGAGATAACTGAGAATGCTGTAAAATATGAGTCTGTTTATTGCGAATGGGCTCCTAATGAGAAAGTAGCACTTGAGACTGCAATTGGAGCCTCATTCGCTGGTGCTCGCGCATTCTGCGCTCAGAAGCATGTAGGCCTCAATGTCGCAGCAGACCCTATGTTCACCGTTTCATACACAGGTGTAAACGGTGGACTCGTAATCGCTGTTGCTGACGACCCAGGCATGCATTCTTCGCAGAATGAGCAGGACTCTCGCCACTACGCAGAGGGCGCCAAGATTATGATGCTCGAACCATCAAATTCTCAGGAGTGCTATGATTTCACTAAACTTGCTTTTGTTCTCTCAGAGCAGTTCGATACACCTGTAATCTTGCGCCTCACAACGCGTGTGGCTCACTCATCCAGCCTTGTAGAAGTTACAGGTCCTACTGAGGTTCCTCTCAAGGATTATAAGAAGGATCCAGCAAAATATGTTATGATGCCAGCTATGGCAATCAAGAGACATGTTGTAGTAGAGGACAGAATTGAGAAGCAGAGAGCTTGGGCAGAAACTGCTGAAATCAATAAGATCGAATGGAATTCCAAGAAAATCGGCGTAATTGCCGCCGGCGTTACATATGAGTATGCAAAAGAAGCCCTTGGCGACAATGCGTCTTATCTAAAACTCGGTTGTGTATATCCTCTCCCAGTTGATTTGATTAAATCATTTGCAGCAGAGGTTGAAACACTCTATGTACTCGAGCAGCTTGATCCAGTACTTGAAAACTGGTGCAAGACAATCGGTGTAAAAGTAATTGGTAAAGAAGCATTTACACTTCAAGGCGAGTACAGCCAAGCACTTATCCGCAAGGCTATCCTTGGAGAAGAGTTCGCATCTCTTACAGTTGATGCAGAAGTTCCAGGTCGTCCACCTTGCCTATGCGCTGGATGTCCTCACAGAGGCCTATTTAACGCCTTAAAGGAACTTGATGTTTTCGTATCAGGTGACATCGGATGCTACACTCTCGGCGCTCTTGCGCCACTTGGCATGATAGATACATGCGTTTGTATGGGCGCATCTGTATCTTCACTCCATGGTAGAAATAAAGTTCGTCCAGATGAGGCTAAAAAGTCAGTTGCTGTAATCGGTGACTCAACATTTATCCACTCTGGAATTACAGGACTTATCAATATTGCTTATAACCAGACCAATTCTAAGGTTATTATCCTTGACAACTCAATCACTGGTATGACAGGTCACCAGCAGAACCCTACAACAGGTAAGAGAATCAATGGCGACCCTACTGCTGCAGTTGATCTCACTGCACTCTGTCATGCAGTGGGTATCGAGAGAGTAGTTGTTGTAGATCCATATGATATCCCAGCAACTAAGGCGGCAATTGCAGCTGAGCTCGAGGTTGAGGCACCATCAGTTATCATCTCACGTCGTCCTTGCGTTCTCCTAAAGGATGTCAAGAAAGGCAAGCCATTAGAAGTTGATATCAACAAATGTATTGGCTGTAAGAAATGTATGAAGATAGGTTGTCCAGCAATCTCTATGTCAAATGGCAAGTCAACAATTGACTTCACACAGTGCACAGGCTGTGGCATGTGCGAGTCATGTTGCCCAGTAGATGCAATAAAGGAGGGCAAATAATATGACAAAGTCAATTATGATTGTCGGCGTTGGTGGACAGGGAACTCTTCTTGCATCACGTCTTCTCGGTAACGCTCTTCTATCTCAGGGCTATGATGTTAAGATTTCTGAGGTACACGGAATGAGCCAACGTGGCGGTTCTGTTGTAACTTATGTAAAATATGGTGAGTCGGTAGATTCACCTATCATTGAAAAAGGCGAAGCCGATATTATCTTGTCCTTTGAGCAATTGGAAGCTGCACGTTGGCTCCCATTCTTAAAGCAGGGCGGCAAGATTATCGTCAACACGCAGAAAATTGATCCTATGCCTGTAATTACTGGCGCTGCTACATATCCTGATGCTGTAATTGATAAACTTAAAGCAACAGGTGCCGATGTACTCGCCGTAGACGCACTTCACTATGCTCTTGAGGCTGGTACTGCCAAGGCAGTAAATGTGGCTCTCATAGGCGTTATGGCGCGTCAGACGGATATTCCAGAGAATGTCTGGCTCGATACCATCAAGAGCACTGTCCCAGAGAAGTTCTTGGAACTCAACTTAAAGGCATTTAGTTTGGGATACAATTCATAATTTTACGAGCCGGTATTTGCCGGCTCGTTTTATTTTTGTTCATAATTTTGTTCACAATTTGCTAAAAATGTGGTTTAATAAATAGGTATATAAAAATAAAGGAGTGCAAAGTATGAGCGTAGGAAAAGTACTCGTAGTTGACGATGATACTAACATCTGTGAACTACTTAGGCTCTACATGGAGAAAGATGGTTATGCAGTTGCAATCGCAAATGATGGCGAAACTGCTGTAAAGAATTTCGTAGAATTTAGACCTGACATCGTTCTCCTCGATGTAATGCTTCCGAAGATGGATGGATGGCAGGTGTGCCGTGAAATCCGTAAAATAGCTGAGACACCAATTATTATGGTTACAGCCAAGGGAGAAACCTTTGACAAGGTTCTCGGCCTTGAGCTCGGCGCAGATGACTATGTTGTTAAGCCTTTTGATACTAAGGAAATTATGGCACGTATCAAGGCTGTACTCCGTCGTACTGCGACTGTTGCAGAAGAGGAAAAGAAGCAAGTTGAATATGAGGATCTCTCAATTAATTTGACAAATTATGAGATGAAAGTTCGTGGCGAAGTGATCAATACTCCTCCTAAGGAGCTCGAGCTTATCTATCATCTCGCATCTAATCCAAACCGTGTTTTCACACGTGACCAGCTCCTCGATGAGGTTTGGGGATTTGATTACTATGGCGACTCACGTACAGTTGACGTTCATGTAAAACGTCTACGTGAGAAGCTTGAAAATATCTCTGATAAATGGGCACTCAAGACAGTTTGGGGCGTAGGATATAAATTTGAAACAAAGGATTAAGGTTTTATGAATAAGACGAAGATTAAACGTCCACGTCGTTCAACCTTGTTCTTACAATATTTTGGTGTTACTTTTTCCATCATATTCGTTACGACGCTCGCACTGTGTTTTGTGTTCGTAATGTTTATGGTGAACTATTGGACATCTATCAACGCGTCCACAATGCGACGCAATGTTGATACATTGTCCACAAGGGCACAGACTTTCAAGAGTGCGAGCGCGTCCAAGGCGTCCTTGCAATCGGATATCCATATGTTGTCCAAGTCAACGGGCGGTGACTTCTTCCTGACGGATAAGCATGGCAACGTCTTCATCTGTGATTATGGCACGGAAGGAACCGAGCGAACAATTGCACAAAGTGTTTTACTCGAGACCTTGAAAGGCAATTATTACAAAGTTGAAAAAAGTAGCATTATTGTTGGACAGAGGGTTGTATTTGGGAATGATGTAGAGGGATGTATATTTGGCATTCTTCCTATGTCTGCGACGATTAGAGCATATACAGGTGATATGATTAAGATGTTCATTGGAGCAGCAATTGTATCGCTCGTCTTTGCCATAGTTCTCGTATATATTTTCTCGGACCGCATGACGGAGCCACTCCGCGAAATGTCCAAAATAACCAAGTCATATGCGCGCGGTAATTTCGGCGAGCGCATTGTCCTCACTGGCGACAATGAGCTGACAGACCTTGCCGATTCCCTCAATAAAATGGCGGAGTCGCTCGCAGTACTCGACAGGTCGAGAAGTTCGTTCGTTGCAAATGTTTCGCATGAACTCAAGACACCTATGACATCCATAGGTGGATTTATCGACGGCATGCTCGATGGCACTATTCCAGAGAGCGAACAAAAGAAGTATTTACGCATCGTAAGCGACGAGGTAAAACGTCTATCTACCCTCGTTCAGACGATGCTTACACTCTCTAAAATTGAGGCAGGTGAGGAGGTTCTCCAACCTGCAATGACAGATATCAAGAACCTCATGTTCAATGTCCTTCTCAACTTTGAGAGAGCGATAGATGAGGCCCAAATTGAGATCTCCGGATTTGAATTTATGGGTCCTGTCAAGGCGGTTGCAGATGAAAAGATGCTATATCAAGTTATCTACAATCTCTTTGACAACGCAGTAAAATTCACCAATGTTGGCGGCACAATTTATGTCGAAGCAGTGGAAGAGGAGACAAGGGTTAAGATATCCATCTCCAACACAGGCGAGGGTATCAGACCTGACGAGCTCAGCTTCATTTTCGACCGTTTCTACAAGGTCGATAAGTCCAGAAGCGAGCACGTAAAAGGCGTTGGCCTTGGCCTCAACCTCGCCAAGAATATTGTTGAACTTCACGGCGGTGAAATTGCGGCATCATCCACACCAGGAAGCCTTACAACATTTAGTTTCTGGATTCCTAAAAAATAGATTGGAAGTGATCATATGGAAGAAAACAAAAAGAGACATGGCGGCAGAGTTTTCTTTATCATTATGCTCGTTGCAATCATCTTGATTGCAGGCATTGCAGCAATCGCAATTGTCCTTGAAGGCAAGGGCACAGAGAAGAATAAGTCTGAGGCAAAAGCAGATGCTAACACATCACTTGAAATAGGTGCAGCCAAGGAATATAACGAGAAAAATACTGATGGTACACTGACATCTGTACAGGTTGCAGAGAAGGTTAAACCATCCGTTATGGCGGTAATAATTTATCGAAATGGTGCACAGCTCGGAGAGGGATCAGGCATCTTTATGAGCGTTGATAAGAGCAACACTTACACCTATGTTTTGACCTGTGCACATATCGTAAATTACGACAATATCTCAGTTAAAATTCAACTCGAAAACAAGGCTCAATATGCGGCTGAAGTAGTGGGTCTCGATACCCGTACAGACGTTGCTGTACTACGTGTAAAGGCAACAGGCTTTACAGTTGCAGAATTCGGTGATTCAAGCGTTTTGAAGGTTGGTGAACCTGTATATGCAATAGGAAATCCTGGCGGAACAGAGTTCTTTGGTTCCTTCACAGGAGGCTTCGTTTCAGCTATCGATAGACCAACTTCAACATCATCTTCCTCATATACAATGGAGTGTATCCAGCATGATGCGGCTATCAATCCAGGCAACTCTGGTGGCGCTCTTGTAAACAGTTTTGGACAGGTAATTGGAATGAACTCATCCAAGATTGCAGCAGAGGAATATGAGGGAATGGGATTTGCCATTCCAGTCAATGTTGCGAAGAATGTAGTTGATGATCTCCTCGTTAGTGGCTATGTACAGAACAGAGCGAAACTTGGAATCAGTTATCTCCAGGCTGAACAAAATGAGATGTATACCAAGATCGTCAAGATGAACAAGTTGCCAAATGGCTCCATCATAATCGCAGACATTGCCAAGGACAGCCCACTCTATGGAACTGATGTCATCGAAGGCGATATGATTATCGGAGTAAATGGCAAGGATCTCGCAAATGTAGATATCTTGCTCAAGATAATTGAGAACTCCAAGCCAGGTGACAAGATTGAACTTACATTTGCTCATATCAACAACGATTACACAGTAAACAAGTTTACTCTAACAGTTGCACTGGTTGAGGATAAGGGAACACCTGTAGAAGCAGAAACTCCTTCCTCAGATGACGGTGGATTTGTAAATCCATACGCAGACAAATAATGCAAAATGAAAGAGCTCCACTCTGTGATATGTACCCCGTTTACTGGACAACCAGTAAGCGGGGTGTTTTTGTGCGATATAGTTATGAATTTAAAAAAGAATGTGTTGAACTGTACTGTCAAGGTAAGTGGATGGAAACTCCAGAAGGTATTGGAGACCGTATATT
>JAZUJK010000020.1:0-45249 GCA_045642705.1 Acutalibacteraceae bacterium | reverse complement strand
AGCTTCGATGTCATCTGGTGTAGCACCAAGAGACTCAGCGATACCTGTGTCGATGAAGATATCATCGCCCATGAGATCAGCTGTTGTGAAGAGTGATGTACCAGACTCGATGTTGCGCTTCTTGTAATCTCTAAGGATACCGAAGAGACCAAGCTTCATAGCAACTGGTGGTACGTAAAGGATTGGACGGTTAGCGCCCATGCCACGTGCGTTGTAAACGATCTTGAGGAATGGACCCCACTTCATGTTGTAGCAAGCACATGGAAGAGCCTCGTAGCCCTTAGACTGACGTGTAGCTGAACCACAGATGCACTCACCAACCTGACGGCATGTAAGCATAGCTGTGCCGCCCCATGGATACATTGTGAATGGCCACTTATCCATCATCTTAATCTTGTCGATAAGGATAGTCCAAACTGGACGACGACCTGGCTGTGTGCCGAAAATGTATGGAAGTTCAAGTACGTCAACTGAGAAGTTCTCGTCGCAAGAATCCTTGCAGAACTGCTCCTGAGCAAGACGTGACTGGATGTATGGGTTTCTATCGCTGCAATAGTCAGGCTTCTCTGGATGCATCTTTGCCCAATAAGCGAAGTAAGAACCAAGAACTGTAGCGTGCTTTACGCCAGCCTTCTTACAGATTGGGAATATTCTCTCAAGAGGAGCGATGTTGAACTTGTGATACTTAGGAAGTACTGGAGCTTCCATCTCAACACGCTCGTCAACGCCTGCTGCGAATACGAAAGCGTCAGCGCCCTTGAGCCAATTCTCGATGTCTGCATCTGACCACTTGTTGATATCCTGGAAGATGATTTCCATCTCTTCTGGGATAGGAGCTCCCTCTGGAAGAGGAGGAAGAGCAAGTGTAGATACCTTATGACCCTTAGCGATCATAACCTTAGCAGCTTCAGCACCAAGAAGGCCTGTGCCGCCGATCATACAAATTTTCATATGATTATCTCCTTTGCAAAAATATAGCGTTTATATTTTACTTTTATTTATTAAATATGTCAATGTAAGATTAAATTACTTTTCTTAAAAATCAACCAAAAAAACGCACTATTTATCTACACTTTCCCATATTTACAAGCTTCTTTGTGCTATGGTAAAATTATCGTAGCGTTTTTCTAAAAAGAGACGGAATTTTGTGCATTTTTCATATATATGAAGGAGGAAGACAAATGAAAACATATAATTCTAGTAACATCCGAAACATTGCGGTTGCTGGCCACGCAGGACGCGGTAAGACAACACTTTGCGAAGCGATGCTCTATGTGGCCGGAGCAACTGATAGATTGGGCAAAGTAGTTGATGGTTCAACAGTAATGGACTTTGACGCTGAGGAAAAGAAGCGCGGAGTAACTCTTATGAGTGCTGTTGCAAGCCTTGATTGGAAAGATGTAAAGCTTAATATTATCGACACTCCAGGTCTATTCGATTTCGCTAGTGGTCTATCGGAGGCTGCACGTGCAGCAGGCTGTATGGTAATCGTAACAGACGCAGAAAAAGCAAAGTATGACGTTGGCGCAGAGAAGGCTTTTGAGGCTGCACGCGCACGTAATCTCTCAACAATGTTTGTTATCAATAAGACAGATGCTGAGAATGCTAACTTTGGTAATTTGTTTGAGGAACTTCAGGCAGTTCATGGCACAAAGCTCTGCCCAGTAGTTGTTCCATATATCGAGGATGGAAAAATTAAGAGCCTTGTTAATTTCGGACAGAATAAGGCTTATGAATATAAAGATGGCAAGGCAGTAGAAATCCCAATGCCAAGCAGTGCAAAGCTTGATGCTATGCGCGACATGTTCAACGAGTCAGTTGCAACATCTTCTGATGAGCTCATGGAGAAGTTCTTTGAGGGCGAGCCTTTCACAGAGGAAGAGGCTCTTCAGGGACTTCTTACAGGTGTAACAAATGGTGACATCTATCCTGTATATGCTTGCTCAGGTCAGACACTTGAAGGTGTAGATCTTCTCCTTTCAGGTCTTGTTAATCTTCTTCCTGCAGCTTCTTCTAAGACATCTGAGGTTGCTCTTGATGCAGACGGAAAAGAAGTTGCTCTTAAATGTGATCCAGCAGGTCCTCTTGCAGCAATTTGCTTCAAGACAATTGCCGATCCATTCGTAGGAAAGCTTTCTTACGTTAAGGTTATCTCTGGTGAAATCAAAGCTGATACACCAATTTATAATACACGCACAGGCGAGACAGAGCGTATGGGTAAGATCCTCTTCCCACATGGTGGAAAGCAGGAGGATGGCACAGTAATCACAGCTGGTGATATTGCTATTCTTACTAAGCTCGCAGGTCTCAAGACAGGCGATACAATTTCAAGTGCTAAGAATCCTCTTACACTTAAGGGTCTCAATCTTCCAGCACCTTGCATGCCAATGGCAGTTTATGCAACAAAGAAGGGCGACGAAGAGAAGATTGCTCAGGGTCTCATCAAACTTATGGATGAGGATCCAACAATTACATTTGGTACAAACACAGAGACTAAGGAGCAGATCTTATCTGGTCTCGGTGAGCAGCATATCGACGTTGTTATAGCAAAACTTAAGGCTAAGTTCGGCGTAGATGTTGAGCTCAAGGCTCCTAAGGTTGCTTATCGTGAGGCAATCAAGAAAAAGGTTGAAGTACAGGGTCGTTATAAGAAGCAGTCCGGCGGACATGGACAGTTCGGTGATGTATGGATTCGCTTTGAGCCTTGTGATGCACCAGGTCTTGAATTTGCAGAGGAAGTATTCGGTGGTTCAGTACCTAAGAACTTCTTCCCAGCAGTAGAGAAGGGTCTCCAGGATTCTATCGAGAAGGGCGTTCTTGCTGGATATCCAATGGTTGGCCTCAAGGCTACTCTTTATGATGGTTCTTACCACCCAGTAGACTCATCAGAAATGTCATTTAAGACAGCTGCATCTCTCGCATATAAAGAGGGTATCCCACAGGCAAATCCTGTAATTCTTGAGCCTATCGGAACACTTGAAGTAATCGTACCAGACGACAACATGGGCGACATCATGGGTGATGTAACAAAGCGCCGTGGTCGTGTACTTGGTATGGAGCCACTTGAAGGAAAAGCTGGTATGCAGAAACTCGTTGGTGAAGTTCCAATGGCAGAAGTTTCTGATTTCCCAACAGTACTTCGTTCTGCTACTAAGGGCAGAGGCTCATTCTCAATTGAGTTCGCTCGTTATGAAGAGTGTCCAAATGAAGTTGCTCAGAAGGTTATTGAAGCAGCTAAGAAAGAAGCAGAGGAATAATTTTATATAAAAAATGCTCCAAAAGATGCAAGTCTTTTGGGGCATTTTTATTTTGACATTCATATAATAAAATGTTAATATGCGTAAGGCATTATATAACGCGCGATTATTATATATAAGGAGACAATATGTTAGATACGATTTTAGATGTATTGCTTGATGTACTTCTTGATACAGTCAAGTTGCTACCATTTTTATTTTTGACATATCTTGCAATGGAATATATTGAGCATAAAACTGGTGAAAAAGCTAAGGACGCTATCCGTGCATCAGGAAAAGTAGGCCCGCTCTTTGGCTCTATTCTCGGTGCATTTCCACAGTGTGGTTTTTCCGCTGCTGCATCCAGTTTATATGCAGGACGCATCATTACTGTTGGTACACTGATTGCTGTTTATCTATCAACATCAGATGAGATGTTGCCGATATTTATTTCTGAGCATGTACCAGTGACAGATATATTAAAAATCCTTGCAATGAAAATGATAATTGGTCTCTTTGTAGGTTTCGCAGTAGATATTTCTGCTCGACTTATCATAAGGTCGAGATCGCATACACCAAGTCCTGAGATAGGACATATCTGTGAGCATGATCACTGTAATTGTGAAGAAGAAGGAATTTTTAAGTCCGCTGTTCATCACACATTGCAAATCACGGCTTTCATTTTTGCAGTATCACTTGTTCTAGGATATATCATTGAATTTATTGGTGAGGAATCCCTTGCGAATTTCATTACTAATAAGCCAATAATTGGTGAACTCGTTGCAGGCATTATTGGGCTTATTCCAAACTGCGCCGCATCAGTTGTTATTACACAGCTTTATCTAGAAGGCGCACTGTCATTTGGTGCAATGATGAGCGGATTGCTTGTTGGTGCGGGAATCGGTCTGGTTGTACTTTTCCGTATGAACGAGAACAAACTTCGCAATGTAGAGATAGTTGGTATTCTCTATCTTTCAGGTGTAGTATTTGGTATTTTGATTGAACTTTTGGATGTTGCTAGTCTCTTTGGACTTAGCATTTGAGGTGGATAAGTGGAAGAATCGAGAGAAAAGGCGTATGAATTTCTAACCGTAGCTCTTGATATGGGCGAGGCTCTAATGTGCTGCGGCGCAGAGGTAAACCGTGTTGAGGATACGCTTTCTAGAATGGGTTTTGCCTATGGAGCAAAAGAGATGAATGTCTTCGTAATTACAACATCAATTGTTGTAACTATGGAGTTCCAAGAGGGCAACTCTATCACATTGACAAGAAGAATTACAGATCCAGGCTCTACAGATTTCCGTAAGCTTGCTCGTGTAAATAATGTAAGTCGCCATTTCTGCAGCGGCGATTTAACTGTTGAAGAATTGAAGGAAGAATATGTCAAAGCGATTCGCCCGACGACTAAGCCGATACGTATGTATCTGGGAAGTGCGTTGGCTGCGGGCGCTTTTGCTATATTCTTTGGCGGAAAGATTTGGGATGGAATTGTGGCCGCTATATTTGGCGTGCTAATTTGCCTATTCCAAAAGCAACTCGCGCCAAGATCACCAAACCTTATCATTTACAACTTAGTGACATCATTTGTTGTAGGACTCGGCGTATGTCTTATTGTAAGATTAATTCCTGGACTTAACTTGGATAAGATATTAATCGGTGACATAATGCTTCTTATACCCGGCGTTGCTATGACCAATGCTATTAAAGATATGCTTGTTGGTGATACAGTAACGGGAACAATGAGACTTATAGAATCCGTAATGTGGGCGGCGGCTCTCGCCACAGGCTTCATTATGGCATTCTGGATTGTGTGGTGATGCGGCATGGAACTTAAACTTATAGTAATTCAAATTGTGACAGCCGCACTCGGCTCATTTGGCTTTTCGCTAATTTATAGGCTTCGTCCAGAACATTTGCCACTTGCGGCGCTTGGCGGAGCTATTACATGGGGCACATATTTGTTTGTGCTTCATTATACTGACAATATATTTATTGCTTCGTTTGTTGCAACGATTTGCTGCACATTGCTTGCAGAAATAGTTGCGAAACTTCAAAAGACACCAGCTACGGTTCTTTTGATTCCTTCTGTTATACCTCTTATTCCAGGAGGCTCACTCTATTATACAATGAGCGAACTTGTACAGAGGGATTATGATGCTTTCTGGCACTATGCTAGACTTACAATACAGTATGCTTTATCAATAGCACTTGGCATCAGTATCGTATGGACATTGTGGGCTATGCTTTTCCAGAGAAAAGCACAAGTTCGTGAATAATAGGGGTTGATAAAATGAATTTTGCAAAAGTTTTGACAATTATTTGTTTTGCTATCGGTGCCGTAATTACTATTTGGTTCTTGATGGCAAGAAAAGACGGAGCAAATATTAAGGCACTTATTTTAAAGTCTCTTTCATCTGTTGGCTTTATGGCTACTGCTGCTGTCGCTTTTGCAGCATCAGGCATGAACAGTGGATTTGGCCTTTTCGTACTTATAGGTCTCTTATTTGGTTTGCTCGGAGACCTCTGGTTAGATCTTAAATTTATCTATCCAGCAGAGAATGATCCTTTCACATTTGCAGGTTTCTGTGTTTTCGCAGTTCAGCATATTTTCCTAATTGCAGGTCTCTATATCTATGCTGCAGATTGGTCTTGCACCAAGGGCATTCTTTTTGCGATTATTCCACTTGTAGTTGGTCTCTTGGCTGGTATTTTAAATGTACTATTCCTCGAGAAGCCAATGAAACTAAACTATGGTAAATTCAAGATGATAACAGGTGTTTATGGCGGCATTCTTATCGCTATGACACTTATAGTTGGTGCACTTGCAATCTATAATGGCTTTGCAGTAGCACAGCTCAATGTTATGTTCGTTGGTGCTGTTTTCTTCCTTATCTCTGATCTTATTCTATCTGGCACATATTTCGGAGAAGGCAAGAATAGACCAATTGATGTTATTACAAATCACGCAACTTATTATTTAGGACAGTTCCTTATCGCGCTTTCATTAATGTTCCTTGCATAAGAAGGGGAGATTGTTTTGAGAAAGACTAAAATTGTTTGCACAATAGGTCCTGCCTGCGACAATAAGGAGACACTTATTGATATGGCAAAAGCCGGCATGAATGTTGCAAGGCTTAACTTTTCTCATGGTACACATGAGGAACATCAGAAAAAGATTGACTTGCTAAAAGAAGTACGCGAGGAACTGGGTGTTCCAATCGCGATACTTCTTGATACCAAGGGCCCAGAGTATAGAATTAAGACTTTCGAGAACAAAGAAATTACTTTGGCCGAAGGCGCTACATTTGTTTTTACAACAGACGATGTTCTCGGCAATGAGGATAAGGTTTCTGTAACATATAAGAATCTTCATAATGAACTTGAGGTTGGCGACACCATTCTTTTAAATGATGGACTTTTAAAGTTCGAAGTTGAAAAGATATCAGGGCATGATATTATCTGCAAGGTTCTTATTGGAGGTAAACTATCTGACAGAAAGTCAATGTGTTTCCCAAACAAAGTTCTAAATCAGACATTCCTATCTGAGGAAGACAAGGATGATATCAAGTTTGGTGTGGAAAATGATATTGATTTTATCGCGTGTTCATTTGTATCCACAAGACAGGATCTCATCGATGTTAAGACATATTTAAAGTCACTTGGCTATGGGGTAACAGATAACTTGATTGCCAAGATTGAGAATCAGTCTGGTATTGATAATATTGATGAAATCTGTAAGGAGTGCGACGGCATTATGATAGGCCGTGGCGACATGGGCGTGGAGATTCCATTTGAGGAACTCCCAGCAGTTCAAAAGGAGCTGATTAATAGATGCCGCATGCTCGGCAAACGAGTAATCACAGCGACTGAGATGCTGGAGTCCATGATAAACAATCCGCGTCCGACACGTGCCGAAATCTCTGACGTCGCAAATGCTGTTTATGACGGCACAAGCGCCATTATGTTGTCTGGCGAGACAGCATCTGGTAAATATCCTGTTTTGACAGTTGAGACAATGGCCAAGATTGCTGAGAAGACAGAGGAGAATATTCATTATAGTAATAGGTTTGGAAGAAACGACTTCAAGATTAGAAATACAGTTGATGCTGTGAGCCATGCAACAGTAGGTATGGCGCATGATGTTGATGCGAAGGCAATTGCTGCTTGTACATTGTCAGGTAGCACTGCAAGAATGATATCTCGTTTTAGACCTGCAGTAGATATACTCGGTCTCACAACAGACAAGAAGACATATTATAAATTGTCACTTTCTTGGGGTGTTACACCTGTGCTTGTAGATAAATATGACTCAACAGATGTTATGTTCTATAAGGCAAGACAGGAACTGGTTGATTGTCTCGGGCTCAAGGTTGGTGACCTCGCAGTAATAACAGGTGGCACATCGACAGAATCGGGTAATACAAACTTAATCAAAGTTGAAACAATTTAATTGCCAAATGACAATAAAAAAGGACCCGCTCGTTTGAGCGGGTTTTTCTATTTATTTCTTTTTACCTTTACAGAAATCTGACATAACGCACTTGTCACATTGTGGGCGACGTGCGATGCAAACTGCGCGTCCATGTAGGACGGCACGGTGGCAAAAGTCGTTGGATTCCTCTGGTGGCAAGAGCTTTTTGAGCTCGAGCTCAACGACTTTTGGATCCTTGCTATCCACAAGACCCAAGAGATTGGTGATGCGAATAAGATGTGTGTCGGCAACGACGGCAGGTTTGCCATATACGTCGCCCACAATTAGATTGGCAGTCTTTCGTCCAACACCAGGTAAGCTTGTGAGGTCCTCTATATTGTCTGGTACTTTACCATCAAAGCGTTCCAATACGCCTTGTGCCATACCAATAATGCTTTTGGCTTTTTCATGGTAGAAACCACAAGTTTTAACAAGTTCCTCCACATCCTCGAGTTTTGCATTTGCAAAAGCTTCTATTGTAGGATATTTTTCAAAAAGTGCAGGGGTTACAATATTAACTCTCGCATCTGTACATTGTGCGGAGAGCCTTGTTGCTACAAGAAGTTGAAAAGGATCATTTGCAACAAGTGAACATATTGCATCAGGATATTCTTTTTTTAGAGCATTAACGGCCAGCAGGGCCCTTTCTTTTTTAGTCATAAAATTATCCTATCTTTCCTATAATCCATGTATAAAGTTCCAGTAAAATAAATACAATTGGAAGATGTGCTATATAGATGATAAAGCAGTTCTTGCCCAGGAAATTTAAGAACTTGGAGTGTACAGGATATGCACCCGATGGCAATTTATCATCTCGAACTGGAACACCAACATATGTTCCAAGTAGATATACAAATCCATAAGGAATAAGAGGGAAATAGTCAGCCGAATAAAAGTCTTTTGACATTATTCCAATTGGGAATAGCCAATTTATCTCTCTGACTTTTTCTGGCAATTGCCAAGCAATGTCGCCATAGATTCCAATGGATAGGGATGGAACCCAATCTCTAAATAGCCAAATTAGTATTACGCTTATAATAATACCAATTATATAATGGATGCGTGAAAGTGGCTTCTCGAGTGCAGCATAAAGTAAAATTACTGCTGCGAAGAAGTCGAGAACGCCCCACCAAATTTCTGTATCACGAAATCCGAGCTTTGGCAAAACAATTATAGATATGAAGTTTAGGGCAAGTGCGAAGATTAGAAGTTTTAGCCCTCTCTTAAGATTGCTATGTGACAATTTAGAACATATGCCACAGATAAATATAAACATGCAAGAGAAGAAGGGCTGTACTGGAAGGAAGAATGTGTAAGCATCATAACCGAACTGTATGTCATATTGATCATACATAAAAATAAATGAATGATAGAATATCATACACAGTACGCAAAATCCTCTTATCTCGTCTAAAAGGGCTATTCTTTTTTTAGAATTTGCCATATAATCACCATTGCCGATTATAGCAAATTCGTGTATAATTTACAAGCAAACAGGGAGGCGTAAAGATAATGCTAGACGCTGTAATTTTTGATTTTGACGGCACTGTTGCTGACACTGGACCAGGTGTCAGAAATGCCGTAAAATATGCACTTAATGAATATAAAATGCCTATATATGAAGAGAGGCTAAATGAATTTTTAGGTCCTCCTCTCTATATGACATTTGAGGGAATGTATGGTATATCTCATGAACTTGCTTCAGATATAGTTGATACATATAGAGTATATTATGCTGATAAAGGTGTCTATGAAGTAGAAGCATATCCTGGAATGCTTGATCTCTTGAAGGAATTAAAAGATGCAGGTATTAAGCTTGCTGTTGCATCATCTAAGCCAAAGCATTTTTTAGATGTAGGAGTTCCATTTATTGGAGTAGACAAATACTTTGACGTGGTTGTGGGACCCGACCTTAAAAATACAGAGCCTAATAAAACACAGCTTGTCAGGATGGCTTGTGAGAGACTTGGTATAGAGCCATCAAAGTCAGTTGTTATGATTGGCGACCGTTTCTATGATATAGAGGGTGGAGCCACAGCTGGTGTTACAACAATAGGCGTTGAATATGGTTTTGGAAAGCGTTCCGAATTTGAAGAATATAACGCTGATTATATAGCATCTGATGTCGCAGAACTTAGAAATATTTTGTTGACATTATAATCTCTATACTATATAATAACTTTCGCGCTTTATAAATGGCGGGATAGCTCAGTTGGCTAGAGCACTCGGTTCATACCCGGGGTGTCGTTGGTTCGAATCCTACTCCCGCTACCAGCGCGAGAGGGGACGCAATAGCGTCCCCAATTATGGCCCGGTGGTCAAGAGGTTAAGACACCGCCCTTTCACGGCGGTAACACGAGTTCAATTCTCGTCCGGGTCACCAAAAAAGAGACAGTCGATTGACTGTCTCTTTTTTTATTCTGTATCTCTATGTCTGCGCCAATGAAATAGATATTGTTGCGCTATACCTCTTGTTCCTTCCATAGAGGCAGGAAGACCATCTGGATAGAGTTCGCTTATAATTCGCTTTACCCAAACATCTATTGGGAATGCATCCTCTCGGCCACAGCCATAGAGGAGGACGCATTGCGCAACCTTAGGGCCTACGCCCGTTATTTTCATAAGTTCTGCTTCCGCATCAAGCAATGGGAGCGTTTTTAATTTTTCAAGATCCACTTCGCCACTAGCTACTTTTCTTGCTGCATCAATAATATATTTGTTTCTAAATCCTGCACGGAGAGGAACTAGGTCATCGGGCTCAAGCTTTGCAATATCCTCTGCAGTTGGGAATGAGTACAACTCACCATGCATACGATATCCATATGTCTCACACATACGTTCAATGATTCCCTTGATGCGTGGGATATTGTTGTTCTGAGAAATTATGAAAGAGCAGAGAGTCTCCCATGTGTCCTGGTTGGTAACTCTGATTCCATAGTATTCCTCCGTTGCAGCCTTTAAATATGGATCATTGCTATATTTCTGGATTAAAGCATCATAGTCTCGCTCTAAATCGAAATATGGTACCCAAAACTTATAGAACTCATCAGCAGAGGTGTTATAGAAAGTAATGTTAGTTGTTCCGTCACTGTTTCTTGTTTGTGACAATTCACCATACTTATCTATGCGCTCGCCGTTCTTGTAACCACTGACAAGGGCGCACCAATGTCCCTCTTCATTCTGGTGCCAGCGGAAGGATTGACCGCAGTCGAGTGTATAATCTAGGTTTAAACAGTGAATGTTTTTCACTGTCAAGTTACAGTTTTGCTTTTCGAGTGTAAAAAATTTAGCCATTTTTCAAGGCTCCTTTTGTGCATTTTAGCATTACAAAAAAACTCATAAAATATGTGCATTTCGTCGAATTTTTATTTTGTCGTAAAGCGATATTAACGTTTTGTAATTGATAAGTTTGTCAACCACCAATTTTTCCACATATGCGGTGAAAAGTCCCGAAAATGCTTATACTACATAGAAAAAATTTTTGTTTTCCGCACTTTCCACCGAGTTTTTAACATTTACACACCATAAAAAATATACGAATAGTATAATCTGGCTATTTTGGCCTAAAATTTTTTGTTAAAAACCTCTTGACAAGGAATAACCAACGTAATATGGCGCTTTTTCGCAAATAGCATAGTTACGTGGTTTATGAACGTAGACCATTTGATTTATCACGTGCTAAAGCAATTATGAAGATTGACAAAAAATATCAAATTGGATATTTTTCTAAAACAGAAAAATAAATGAATTTTTTTGCAAATTCTATCCTTTTATGCTTTCCCAGTACGCTTTTGTTGCCTGTTCTATCTTATTTTCACCATATTCATAGTAGTGTACATCCTTGATTGCATCAGGGAGATATTGCTGTTCTATCCAATGGTTTTTGTATGAATGTGGATATTTATAGAACTGTCCTTTTACAGCTTGATCCTCACCATCAAAATGTTTGTTTTGAAGTGTTCTTGGAATGGCACCAGTATTGCCACTTTCTATATCTGCCATTGCGGCTTCAATTGCAAGACAGCCTGAGTTGGACTTAGGACTTGTTGCTACCAGTATTACTGCATCGGCTAATGGAATCTGAGCTTCTGGGAGTCCTACTTGAAGAGCTATGTCGCAAGCTGATTTTACAATTGGAATTATCTGAGGATATGCGAGGCCGACATCTTCGCAAGCACAGACGAGAAGTCGTCTGATTGCGGAAGGGAGGTCGCCTGCCTCGAGTAGACGCGCGAGATAGTGGAGTGCGGCGTCTGGATCAGAACCACGCAGGGATTTCTGATATGCGGAGATGATGTCATAGTGGTCATCTCCTGCCTTGTCATAGCGCATGGCCGTGTGCCCAGTTATCTCTGTGACAAGGTCAGATGTGACCTTGCCGTCGCTTGATGCTAGTGCAAGCAGCTCAACTGTGTTAATGGCCTTGCGCACATCGCCGCCCGCCGCGCGGGCAATCTGCATTGTGACGTCGCTTTCAGCGTCATACTTTACTCCGTTCTCCTCCGAGAGAATTGAAAAAGCGTGCAAAACTGCTTTTTCAATCTCCTCTGGCGTCACTGCCTTGAACTCAAACACGCTGCAGCGACTAATAACGGCATTATAAATATAGAAATAAGGATTCTCTGTTGTGGATGCAATCATAGTGATTTTTCCACTCTCGAGATATTGAAGAAGCGTTTGCTGCTGTTTCTTGTTAAAGTATTGAATCTCATCTAAATATAATAGTATGCCATTAGGCGTCATTAGCGTGTCGAGATCGGACACCATGTCCTTGATATCGCTAATTGACGCAGTTGTTGCATTCAGCTTATATAGTTTTCTATTGGTCTGCTTTGCAATGATACTGGCGAGAGTTGTCTTGCCAATGCCAGATGGGCCATAGAATATGAGATTAGGTATATCACCCGATTCGATGATGGCGCGCAATGCTTTACCAGGGCCAAGAAGGTGTTCCTGGCCTACCATTTCATCTAAAGTTTGTGGTCGCAAACGATCTGCAAGTGGTGAATTCATAGTGTTTTCTCCTTATTTTCTATACCATATATAATATACGCGCGCGCGCGAGTGGTCAAGAAAAGAAAAATAAATTGTAAACTTTTGGACTAATTTATATGCTTATTTTGTGTGAAAAAGTAGGCTAAAAACAATATATTGGGTTTGCCAAAAATAGAGTCTTTCTGTTGGTAATATTTAACGAAAATAATTTTGAAAAATTGTTGCATTATTATAATGCGCGTGGTAATATATTGGAGCGTGTCAGTGGGCAAGTTATGCCCATATGACAAGAAAACATGCGATGATGCGGGAGGTGGCTACCCGAACAGCACTTGCGATAAGCTGTTTTTGAGAGGTAGGAAATTTCCGCGGAGTATGTCCGATTTTAAACCGGGCGAAACAATATGCCGTTTTGCCAACCGGGATAACCTCGTTTTCTCAGGTTTTTTAAATACTGAAAAAGGAAACGCCCGGCGGTGTGTATTTTTAATGGAGGAATTAAAAATGGCAGTAAAGGAAAAAATCAGAATCAGACTCAAGGGTTATGACCACAATCTTGTAGATGCAGCAGCAGAGAAGATTGTTGAAACAGCTAAGCGCACAGGCGCTAAGGTTTCTGGTCCAGTTCCACTTCCAACAGAGAAGGAAGTTGTAACAATCCTTCGCGCTGTACACAAGTACAAGGACAGCCGTGAGCAGTTCGAGCAGCGCACACACAAAAGACTCATCGACATTCTCAGACCATCAAACAAAACTGTTGAGGCTCTGACAGGTCTTGAGCTTCCTGCTGGCGTAGAAATCGAGATTAAACTTTAATCGACTACGATTTCATTGCTAGGGAAAAGTCATGTTGGTGAAATACCAACCAATAACTAAGGAGGAAATCATAATGCAGAAAGGTCTTATCGGAAAGAAGATCGGTATGACACAGCTCTTCGATGAAAAGGGAAACGTTATCCCTGTAACAGTAATTGAAGCTGGTCCATGTGCAGTAACTCAGAAGAAGACAGTTGAAAATGATGGCTATGATGCAATTCAGCTTGGCTTCGGTGATGTTAAGGTACAGAAAGTAAACAAGCCTATGCAGGGTCACTTTGCTAAGGCTGATGTAGCACCTAAGAAGGTTCTCAAGGAATTCCGCCTTGATGATTGTGCTGCACTCAATGTTGGCGACATCTTAAAGGCTGACACATTTGAAGTTGGCGACAGAGTAGATGTTGTTGGTACAAGTAAAGGTAAGGGAACAGCTGGCGCAATCAAGCGTTGGAACTTCTCTAGACTTAAAGAATCTCATGGTACAGGTCCTGTAGCAAGACATGCTGGTTCACTCGGCGCTTGCTCAGATCCATCAAGAGTATTCAAGGGAAAGAAACTCGCTGGTCACCTCGGTGCAGAGAGAGTTACAATCCAGAACTTAGATATCGTTAAAGTAGACGCTGAAAACAACTTAATCGCTATCAAGGGCGCTATTCCAGGTCCTAAGGGCGGAATCGTTGTTTTGAAGAACAGCGTTAAGAAAGCGTAAGGAGGTAGACTAGAATGCCACAAGTATCAGTACTTAATGCAACCGGCAAAAAGGTTGGTACAATGGACTTGAACGAAAACGTTTTTGGTATCGTTCCAAATATGTCAGCAGTTCATCTCGTTGTTGTTAACTATCTTGCTAACCAGCGTCAGGGCACACAGTCAACCCGTACACGCTCAGAGGTTAGCGGCGGCGGAAAGAAGCCATGGCGTCAGAAGGGCACAGGCCGTGCTCGCCAGGGTTCAACACGCGCTCCACAGTGGACACACGGTGGTATTGCTCTTGGTCCAAAGCCTAGAACATACGGCTTCTCAATCAACAAGAAGGTTAGAAAGCTCGCTATGCTCTCTGCTCTTTCAGACAAAGTAGCAAACGAAGAATTCGTAGTTGTTGATAAACTTGAACTCAAGGAAATCAAGACAAAGGATATGGTAGCAATTCTTGACGCAGTAAGCGGTGCTAAGAAGACACTCGTTATCACTCCTGAAAAGGACGAGGTAATCTACAAGAGTGCTCGTAACATCAAGGGCGTTAAGGTTTCACCAGTAAATGCAATCAATGTTTATGACATCGTTAATTGCAACAAGATCGTAATTGCTAAGGATGCAGTTACTAAGATTGAGGAGGTATACGCATGAGTAAACTTGCACAGGATATTATCCTCAAGCCAATAATCACAGAAGCATCAATGGAAAACACAGCTCTTAAGAAGTACACATTCAAAGTTGCTCGTGATGCTAACAAGATTGAAATTGCCAAAGCATGCGAAGAACTCTTCGGTGTTAAGGTAGAAAAGGTAAACACAATTTCAGTACGCGGCAAGCTTCGCCGTCAGGGCCGTTTCGAGGGCTACACACCTTCTTGGAAGAAGGCAATCGTAACACTCACAGAAGACTCAAAGACAATTGAGTTCTTCGACGGTATGATGTAATCGTAAAGGGAGGAAATCAAAGTGGCAATTAGAACAATTAAGCCAATGACTAACGGTACAAGAAACATGTCCGTTACAGATTACTCCGAACTGTCAAAGGTTGCACCAGAGAGAAGCTTACTTGCTCCTCTTAATAAGAATGCAGGCCGCAACAGTTACGGTAGAATCACAGTTCGTCACCGCGGTGGCGGAAACCGTAAAAAGTATCGTATCATCGACTTCAAGAGACAGAAGTTTGATATGCCAGCAACAGTTCTTACACTCGAGTATGATCCAAACCGCTCAGCTCACATCGCACTTATCCAGTACGAAGATGGCGAGAAGGCTTACATCCTCGCTCCTGTAGGACTTAAGGTTGGCGATAAAGTAGAAGCAGGCGCAAATGCCGACATCAAGCCAGGCAACGCTCTTCCACTTGCAAACATCCCAACAGGTACATTCATTCACAATGTTGAGCTTTATCCAGGTAGAGGCGGACAGCTTGCTCGTTCTGCTGGTAACGCAGCTCAGCTCATGGCTAAGGAAGGCGACTATGCACTTCTCCGTTTGCCATCAGGTGAACTTCGTAACGTACCAATCAATTGCATGGCTTCAATTGGCCAGGTAGGTAACACAGATCATGAGAACGTTAAGATCGGTAAGGCTGGTCGTACACGTCATCTCGGTATCAGACCAACAGTTCGTGGTTCTGTAATGAACCCTAACGACCACCCTCACGGTGGTGGTGAAGGTAAGTCACCAATCGGTCGTCCAGGTCCTGTTACTCCTTGGGGTAAGCCAGCTCTTGGTTATAAGACACGTAATAAGAAGAAAGCTTCCAATAAGATGATCGTAAGACGTCGTAATGGAAAGTAATCGTGAAAGGAGTTATGAATAATGAGCAGAAGTCTTAAAAAAGGCCCATACGTACAAGAGAAGCTCCTCGCTCGCGTTGAGAAAATGAACGAAAGTGGCGAGAAGATCGTTCTTAAAACATGGAGCCGTTCTTCAACAATTTACCCACAGTTCGTTGGTCATACCTTCGCAGTTCACGATGGACGTAAGCACGTGCCAGTATATGTTACTGAAGATATGGTAGGACATAAGCTTGGTGAATTCGCACCAACAAGAACTTTTAGAGGTCATGCTGGTTCTAAGACCGGTAAATAAGCAGTAAGGAGTGTGTAACAATGGAAGCAACAGCTAAGGTAACATTCGTAAGAATCGCACCTCGTAAGGTTGAGATTGTTCTTGATCTTATTAGAAATCAGCCAGTTGACAAGGCTATGGCTATTCTCAAGCACACACCAAAATCTGCGTGTGAAGTTATTGAGAAGCTATTAAAGTCAGCAATCGCAAACGCTGAGCAGAAAGGCATGGATACAAGCAGCCTCTATGTAGCAGCTTGCTCTGTAGACCAGGGCCCAACTCTTAAGCGTATTAGACCTATGTCTAAGGGACGTGCGTATAGAATCAACAAGAAGACATCGCACATCAACTTAGTACTTAAGGAAGCAGAATAAGAAGGAGGAGGTAAAACATGGGACAGAAAGTTAATCCAACCGGACTTCGCGTTGGCGTAATCAAAGACTGGGAATCTCGTTGGTATGCCAACAAGAGCCAGTTCGCAGATACTCTTCATGAGGACTATGAAATTCGTGAGTACCTTCTCAAAACACTTGGTTCAGCAGGCGTACCAAAGGTAGAGATTGAGCGTGACGCTAAGAGAGTTCGCATCAATATCTATTGTGCAAAGCCAGGTATGGTTATCGGCCGTGGCGGCGCTGAGATTGAGAAGCTTAAGGCAGAATGTGAAAAGAGACTTGGCAAAGAAGTTGCTCTTAACATCGTTGAAATTAAGCAGCCTGATCTTGACGCTCAGCTCGTAGCTGAGAACATCGCTGCTCAGCTTGAGAAGCGTGTATCATATCGTCGTGCATTAAAGCTTGCTATTGGTAGAACAATGAGACTCGGTGCAAGAGGTATCAAGGCTCAGGTTTCAGGTCGTCTCGGCGGCGCTGAAATTGCTCGTTCAGAGAGCTACCATGAAGGTACAATTCCACTTCAGACAATCCGTGCAGACATTGACTACGGTTTTGCTGAGGCAGATACAACTTACGGCCGTATCGGCGTAAAGGTATGGATCTATAAGGGTGAAGTACTTCACGATACACGTAAGACAAATAAGAAGGAAGGGGGAGCTAAATAATGTTAATGCCAAAGAGAGTTAAATACAGAAGACAGCAGAGAGGCCGTCTTACTGGTAAGGCAACTCGTGGCAATACAGTTACTTATGGTGATTACGGTCTTGTAGCTCTTGAGCCAGCATGGATCACAGCTAACCAGATCGAAGCAGCCCGTATTGCTATGACACGTTACATTAAGCGTGGTGGCCAGGTTTGGATCAAAATTTTCCCAGACAAGCCAATCACAGAAAAGCCAGCTGAAACTCGAATGGGTTCAGGTAAAGGTTCCCCAGAATATTGGGTAGCAGTAGTTAAGCCAGGCAGAGTAATGTTTGAAATCGCTGGCGTTGACGAGGAACTTGCTCGTGAGGCTATGCGTCTTGCAGCAAACAAGCTCCCAATTAAATGTAAATTTATTAAGAAAGAGGACGGTGAACAGTAATGAAAGCATCTGAACTTAAGAAACTGTCCGCCGCTGAGCTTGATGCTAAGCTTCTTGAGCTTAAAGACGAACTTTTCAAGCTTCGTTTCCAGCAGGCTATCAATCAGCTCGAAAACCCAATGCGCATTAGTGCCGTTAAGAAGGACATTGCAAGAATTAAGACAATTCAGCGCGATGCCGAACTCTACGGCAAGGATGCTTGAGCTTACGGAGGATTAAGTCATGGAAAGAAATCTTAGAAAAACTCAGGTCGGCCTCGTTTCATCAGATAAGATGGACAAGACTGTAGTTGTTACAGTTAAGGACAGGGTTAGACATCCACTTTACAAGAAGATCGTAAACCGTACAGTAAAAATCAAGGCACACGATGAAAATAACGAATGCCATGTTGGCGATAAGGTTCTCCTCATGGAGACTCGCCCAATCTCTAAGGATAAGCATTGGCGTGTAGTTGAAATCATCGAGAAGGCTAAGTAATTAAGGAGGGAAACACTGTGATACAGCAACAGAGTTACCTCAAGGTTGCCGACAACTCAGGCGCAAAAGAAATCATGTGCATTCGTGTGCTTGGAGGTACTGGCAGGAGGTATGCCAACATTGGCGACGTCATCGTAGCATCAGTTAAGAAGGCTACTCCAGGTGGCGGAGTTAAGAAGGGCGAAGTAGTAAAAGCAGTCGTAGTAAGAACCAAGAAGGGTGTTCGTCGTGACGATGGTACATACATCCGTTTCGATGAGAACGCAGCAGTTCTTATTAGAGATGATAAAAACCCAAGAGGAACACGTATATTTGGACCTGTAGCTCGTGAGCTTCGTGAGAAGGATTTCACTAAGATCTTGAGCCTTGCTCCAGAAGTACTTTAATAGGAGGTGCCGGATAATGAATAAAGTTCATGTTAAAACAGGTGATGAAGTTATCGTTATCAACGGCAAGTACCGTGGCCAGAAAGGTAAGGTACTTGAGGTAGCACCTTCAGAAGGTAAGATTATCGTTGAGGGTATCAACATCATCACAAAGCATGTTAAGCCTCGCAAGATGGGCGAAGCAGGCGGACTTATCAAGGCAGAGAGTGCTCTCTATGCTGACAAAGTACAGCTTGTATGCCCTAAGTGTGGCAAAGCTACTCGTGTAGGTCACGCAGTAGATAAGAATGGTAAAAAAGTTCGCGTTTGCAAGAAGTGCAACGCTCAGTTTGAATAAGGAGGGGGCTAAACCTTATGGCAAGACTTAAAGAAATGTATACCAAAGAAGTGGCTCCTGCTCTTATGAAGAAGTTCGAATATAAGAGCGTAATGCAGATTCCAAAGCTTGATAAGATTGTTATCAACGTAGGCTGCGGCGAAGCTAAAGATAATGCAAAGGTAGTTGACTCTATCATTTCTGATCTTTCAATTATCACTGGTCAAAAACCAGTTATTTGTAAGGCTAAGAAATCAGTTGCTAACTTCAAGCTCCGTGAAGGCATGGTAATCGGTGTTAAGGTTACACTTCGTGGCGACAGAATGTATGAGTTCCTTGATAGATTCTTCAACTTGGCACTCCCAAGAGTAAGAGACTTCAGAGGAATTAATCCAGATTCATTCGATGGTAGAGGAAACTACTCAATGGGTGTCAAAGAGCAGCTTATCTTCCCAGAGATTGAATACGACAAGATCGATGCTATCCGTGGCATGGATATTTGTTTCGTAACTACAGCAAATACAGATGAAGAAGCAAAAGAGCTCCTCACACTCATGGGCGCTCCATTTGCTAAATAAGGAGGGGTAGACAGTGGCAAAGAAAGCAATGAAGGTTAAGCAGGCTAGACCAGCTAAATATTCAACTAGACAGTACAACAGATGCAAAATCTGCGGTAGACCACACGCCTACCTCAGAAAGTACGGCGTATGCCGTATCTGTTTCAGAGAACTTGCTCACAAGGGTCAGATCCCTGGTGTTAAAAAGGCAAGTTGGTAATTTGAGCAATAACATAAGGAGGGAAAGCAAATGCAGATCACAGATTCAGTAGCAGATATGCTCACAAGAATTAGAAATGCTAATGCAGCTAAACACGATTCAGTTAAAATTCCCGCATCTAACATGAAGAAGGCTATTGCTCAGATTCTTGTTGATGAGGGATACATAAAGAGCTTCTCCGTTGAAGAAGACGGAAAGCAGGGTATGATTGAAGTTGTACTCAAGTATGGCCCAAATAAGACACCAGTTATTACTGGTCTTAAGAGAGTATCAAAGCCAGGTCTCAGAATTTACACAGACTGTGAAAACATGCCTAAGGTAATGAAGGGTCTCGGTATTGCTATTCTTTCAACATCTAAGGGTATTATGACAGATAAAGAAGCTCGCAAGGCACATGTTGGCGGCGAAGTTCTTGCATTTATCTGGTAAGGAGGAAACAGTAATATGTCACGTATAGGCAGAATGCCAATCGCAATTCCAGCCGGCGTAGAAGTTAAGCTCGACGGCAACACTGTTTCTGTAAAAGGCCCTAAGGGTGAACTTACTAGAACAGTGCATGAGAACATGAAGGTTGAGATAAACGGTGCGGAAGTACTTGTTACTCGTCCAAACGATGATAAAGAGAATCGTGCACTTCATGGTCTCACAAGAACTCTCATCGCTAATATGATTGAGGGCGTAACAAATGGTTATGAGAAGAAGCTTGAGGTTAATGGCGTTGGTTACCGTTCACAGGTTAATGGCAACACACTCGTTCTCAACATCGGTTATTCTCATCCAGTAGAGATGCCTTTCCCAGAGGGTGTCAAGGCTGAAGTAAATGATAAGGTTATCACTATTTCAGGTATTGATAAGCAGAAGGTTGGACAGTTCGCAGCAGAAGTTCGCGAGAAGCGTCCACCAGAGCCATATAAGGGCAAGGGTATTAAGTACATCGACGAATACATTCGCCGTAAAGAAGGTAAAGCCGGTAAAGGCGGTAAATAATAAAAGGAGTGAAACAATATGGTTACTAAGGCAGATAGCAATAAAGCTCGTCTTAAGCGTCATAAGAGAGTACGCGGAAAAATTTCCGGTACAGCAGCACGTCCACGTCTTTCTGTTTACCGCTCACTTGACAACATCTACGCACAGATTATTGATGACGTAGCTGGTGTTACACTTGTAAGTGCTTCAACAACAGAGAAGTCTTTCAAGAAGTACGGTGGAAATAAGGACGCTGCAAAGGAACTTGGTAAGATCCTTGCAGAGCGTGCACTTAAGAAGAACATTAATGAAGTAGTTTTTGATCGTGGTGGCTATGTATATCATGGTCGTGTAGCAGAGCTTGCAGAGGGTGCCCGTGAGGGTGGCCTCCAGTTCTAATAATGGTAAGGAGGAAAAACTTTTGGCTAGTAAAATAGATGCTTCTAATTTAGAGTTACAAGAGAGAGTCATTACCATTAACCGTGTATCAAAGACAGTTAAAGGTGGACGTATCTATAAGTTCGCAGCACTCGTAGTTGTTGGCGACGGCAACGGCATCGTAGGCTTCGGTATTGGTAAATCAGGCGAAGTTCCAGATGCTATCCGTAAGGGTATCGAGGATGCTAAGAAGAACTTGATTAAAGTATCTCTTAAGGGAACAACAATTCCTCACGAGATCACTGGTAAGTACGGCGCAGGCGTTGTACTTCTCAAGCCAGCTGCACCAGGTACTGGTGTCATCGCTGGTGGTCCTGTTCGTGCTGTTGTAGAGACAGTAGGTATCAAGGACATCCGTTCTAAGGCACTTCGTTCAAACAATCCTTGCAACGTTGTAAGGGCTACACTTGATGGACTTTCAAAGCTCCGCAATGTAGAAGAAGTTGCTGAAATTCGCGGTAAATCAGTTAAAGAGATTTTAGGTTAAGGAGGGCGGTCAAAATGGCAAAAGCTAAAGTAGAAACTGTTGAAGTTAAGCTCACTAAGAGCCTCATCGGCAGCAAGAAAGACCAGATTGCTACCGCTAACTCACTTGGTCTTCGCAAGATTGGCGATGTATCAACACAGCCTGATAACGCTCAAACACAGGGTAAGATCAAGAAGATCTCTCACCTTATCACAGTAACTAAGGCTTAATCGGAGGTAATGGTATTATGAAATTACATGAACTCACACCTGCCGCTGGTTCTAAGAAGGACGTTAAGCGCATAGGTAGAGGCCCAGCCTCTGGCCAGGGTAAAACTGCTGGTAAGGGTCATAAGGGTCAGCTCGCAAGAGCAGGCAGAGGTCAGCGTCCAGGTTTCGAAGGTGGACAGATGCCTTTGCAGAGAAGACTTCCAAAGAGAGGCTTCAACAATATTTTCGCTAAGGAAATCGTTACAGTAAACGTTTCAGATCTTGAGAGATGTTTCAAGTCTGGTGCAACAGTTGATGCAGCAGCACTTATCGAAGCTGGTCTTATCAAGAAGGAAATGGATGGTGTAAAGGTTCTTGGTAATGGTGAGCTCAAGAAGAAGCTCAATGTTAAGGTTAATGCTTATTCAGAGGCTGCAAAAGCAAAAATAGAAGCAGCCGGCGGAAAGGCAGAGGTGGTTTAAAATGCTGCAAACTCTTGCAAATGCTTTTAAAGTACCTGACCTTAGAAAGAAAATGCTTTTTACAGCACTAATTATTCTATTATTTAGACTTGGTGCTGCTATTCCAGTTCCATTCACAGCTGCAGCAGGTGGTATCATTCAGGACGTTAACGGTTCTAATATGATGAACTACCTCAGCATGATGACTGGTGATGCGTTTAACTATGGAACATTGTTCGCAATGTCAATTACTCCATACATTAACTCATCAATTATTATTCAGCTCTTAACAGTTGCAATCCCAGCTCTTGAGAATCTTGCAAAAGAGGGCGAAGAAGGAAAGAAAAAGATTTCTTTCCTCACAAGAATTGGTGCTGTAATCATTGCAGTTTTGCAGTCAACAGCTTACTTCTTCTATCTTCGTTCTGGCGGATTTATTGCAACAGCTGCAGACGGCAGTCCTTATACAGGATTTTCTGCTGCTCTTCAGGCTCTTGTTATTATCTTCGTTCTCTCAGCTGGCGCATGCCTTCTTATGTGGATGGGTGAGTCCATCAACCAGAAGGGCATCGGCAACGGTATCTCAATGATACTTTTCGCTGGTATCGTTTCACGTATTCCAACAACACTTACATATATCTTTGCATACTTTAAGCAGGGTGGTATCTATTACCTCTTCGCTCCAATCGCTCTCATTATTATGATTGGTTTGGTAGTATTTATTGTATGGATTGATAACTCTGAGAGAAGACTCCCAGTTGCATATGCTAAGCGTGTTGTAGGTCGTAAGATGTACGGCGGACAGAGCACACATATGCCTATTAAGGTTAATATGTCTGGTGTTATGCCAATTATTTTCGCAAGCTCAATTCTTTCTCTTCCACCAACATTTAAAATGTTCTTTGGAAACAGAATTGTAGCAGGAAGCGGTTGGGATAGATTCTTCAATCTTTTCAATACAACTAATTGGTTCTACGCAATTATCTACTTTGTTCTTATCATCTTCTTTGCTTATTTCTATGCTGCAATTCAGTATAATCCAATTGAGATGGCTAATAACTTGCGTAGAAACAGTGGATCTATACCAGGTATTAGACCAGGTAAACCGACATCAGATTATATTGCTAAGGTTCTTTCAAGAATCACATTGCTCGGCGCTATCTTAATCAGCGTTGTTGCAATTCTTCCAATTCTCTTCTCACAGATCACAATGCTCTGTGGAAGACCAATGAATATCTCCCTTGGTGGTACTTCTGTTATCATCTTGGTAGGTGTAGCTCTTGAAACAGTTCGTCAGCTCGAATCTCAGATGATGATGCGTCATTATAAGGGATTCCTTGACTAATGGGAGGATTTTTGGTATGAACATAATTTTTCTTGGCGCCCCTGGCGCAGGTAAAGGTACACAGGCAGAAATTATTGCTGAAAAGTACAATATTCCAACAATTTCAACAGGAAATATTATTCGTGAAGCTTTAAAGAATGGCACAGAGATGGGCCTCAAAGCTAAAGCATACACAGAAGCTGGCCAGCTTGTTCCTGATGAAGTTGTAATTGGTATCATTAAAGAACGCCTTGCAAAGGGCGACTGTGAAAACGGTTTCATTCTTGATGGTTTCCCACGTACAATACCACAGGCAGAAGCTCTTGATGCTATGGGAATCATTATCGACAAAGTTGTTGATATTGAAGTTCCTGATGAGGCAATTGCAGAGCGAATGACAGGTCGTAGAGTATGCCCAGATTGTGGAGCATCTTATCACCTTGTTAATAAAAAGCCTGTTAAAGAAGGTATCTGCGACAGTTGTGGTGCAGCCCTTATTCAGCGTAAGGACGACGCTCCTGAGACAGTAGCAGATAGACTCAAGGTTTATCATGATCAGACAGAGCCACTTAAGGGCTACTATGAGAAGACAGGTAAACTTGAGATAGTTGAAGGTCTTGGCGATGTTGCTGATATTACAGCACGCGTAATCAAGGCACTTGAGGACTAATACATGATAGTGCTAAAAACTTCTAGAGAACTTGAACTTATGCGCGATGCGTGTAAAATCTCTGCGGAAGCACTACAGGTTGCTGGAGAGGCAGTCAAACCAGGTGTATCAACTTGGGAAATAGATAAGATTGCCCATGACTTTATAGTAAAGCAGGGAGCCGAACCCAACTTCCTCGGACTATATGGTTTTCCAGCAACAGCATGTATTTCCATAAACGACGAGGTTATTCATGGAATACCGAGTAAAGACCGTATCCTAAAGGAAGGCGACATTGTCTCGATCGACCTTGGAGCTAAAATTAATGGATACAATGGTGACAATGCCGCCACATTCGCAGTAGGAAAGATTTCCGAGGCTGCGCAGCGGTTGTGCGACACCACCCAAGAATCTCTATATAAGGGAATCGAGGCAGCGGTCGCTGGTGGCAGAGTCGGAGACATCGGATATGCTGTACAACAGTATTGCGAAAGTCGCGGCTACGGTGTCATTCGTGAATACGAAGGACATGGCGTAGGCACTAAGCTTCATGAAGACCCCGGAGTACCAAACTTCGGTACAGCCGGCAGAGGCATAAGACTTCTTCCAGGAATGACAATTGCAATTGAGCCTATGATTTCAGAAGGCACATACAAAATAAAGCAATTGCCAGATGGATGGACAGTAAAGACAGCCGATGGTAAACTAGCAGCCCATTTTGAACACACGATTGCTATTACGGACAATGGTCCTGTAATACTAACCAAGATTTAAAATGGCAAACAGTTTGGAGGTTAAAATATGTCAAAGCAGGATATGATCGAAATTGAAGGTACCGTTATTGAGGCATTACCAAACGCAATGTTCCAGGTAGAACTTGAAAACGGTCACCAAATACTTGCCCATATTTCTGGTAAGCTTCGTATGAATTACATTCGAATCCTTCCAGGTGATAAGGTAACGGTTGAAATGTCGCCATATGACCTTACCCGCGGGCGTATAACATGGCGTTCAAAGTAAAAACTAAGTTAAATTTTTAGGAGGTAACACAAATGAAAGTCAGACCTTCTGTAAAGAAAATGTGCGAGAAGTGCAAGGTAATCAAGCGTAACGGTAAAGTTATGGTTATCTGCGAAAATCCAAAGCACAAACAACGCCAGGGCTAATTTAGCTCTGTGAAACCACTATTATGGAGGTGCAGAAATGGCTCGTATTTCAGGTGTAGATTTACCAAGAGATAAGAGAATTGAAGTTGCTCTTACTTACATTTACGGTATCGGTCAGAAGACAGCAAAAGATATCATTGCTGCCACAGGTATTAATCCTGACACAAGAGTTAAGGATTTAAC
This sequence comes from Acutalibacteraceae bacterium, assembly GCA_045642705.1. Lineage (GTDB taxonomy): Bacteria > Bacillota > Clostridia > Oscillospirales > Acutalibacteraceae > UBA1227. The sequence continues at coordinate 19,666 of JAZUJK010000020.1, read as the reverse complement.
TGAAGACGACGTAGCAAAGCTTCGTGAGTATATTGACCACAACGTAAAGGTAGAGGGTGACCTCAGAAGAGAAACAGCTCTTGAAATCAAGAGACTTGTTGAAATCGGTTGCTACCGTGGTGTTCGTCATAGAAAGGGACTTCCAGTAAGAGGTCAGCGTTCTAAGACAAATGCTCGTACACGCAAGGGTCCAAAGAGAACCGTTGCTAACAAGAAGAAGTAATTAGGGAGGGGTACAATTGGCTACTAAAGGTACAAAGAAAACCACAGCCACACGTAGACGTCGTGACCGCAAGAATATCGATCGCGGTGCGGCACATATCCAATCCACCTTCAACAATACAATCGTTACAATAACTGATACACAGGGTAACGCTGTATCATGGGCTTCAGCTGGTGAGATGGGCTTCAGAGGTTCTAAGAAGTCAACACCATTTGCAGCACAGACAGCTGCTGAGACAGCTGCTAAGGTTGCAGTAGACCATGGTATGAAGACTGTTGAGGTTTATGTTAAAGGTCCAGGCGCAGGCCGTGAGGCTGCTATCCGCGCATTGCAGACAGCTGGTCTTGAAGTAATTTCTATCAAAGACGTTACTCCAATTCCTCACAATGGTTGCCGCCCACCAAAGAGAAGACGCGTTTAATTTAGGAGGAAAAAATTATGTCAAGATACACAGGTGCAGTTTGTAAGCAGTGCCGTCGTGAGGGCAAAAAGCTTTTCCTCAAGGGCGTCAGATCCTATACAGGCAAGTGCGCTTTCGGGCGTCGTGCTTATGCTCCAGGCCAGCATGGTCAGGGACGTAAAAAGAGTTCTGAATACGGTATCCAGCTTCGCACAAAGCAGCAGGCTCGTAGATACTATGGTGTTCAGGAAGGTCAATTCCACAAGTACTTCCTTATGGCTGAAAAGCAGGAAGGCATGACAGGCGAAAACTTACTTAGAATCTGCGAAAGCCGTCTTGATAATGTTATTTACTTGCTCGGTTGGGCAAGTTCACGTCAGCAGGCTCGTCAGCTTGTTGTACATGGACATTTCCAGGTTAATGGCAAGAAGTGTGATATTCCATCATATCTTCTTAAAGCAGGAGACGTAGTATCAATCAAGGAAAAGAGTGCAGATACTGATAGCTTTAAGGTAATCCTTGAGGCTAACGCATCAAGACCAGTTCCAACATGGCTCGATAAGGCTGACAAGTCTGGTAAGGTTGTTACACTTCCAGAGCGTGAACAGATCGCAGCTCCAGTTGAAGAGCACTACATCGTTGAGTTCTACTCCAAATAATGCTGCATAAATTTATTTGCACATTATATTTTTCTAAGGAGGTTTTTGAATGATAGGTATCGAAAAGCCAAAAATCGAATGTGTCGATTCTGGCGAAACTTATGGTAAGTTCACTCTTGAACCACTCGAGAGAGGATTTGGTACAACAGTAGGTAACAGCCTTCGTCGTGTACTTCTTTCTTCTCTTCCAGGATATGCCATAACATCCGTTAAGATTGATGGTGTTCTTCATGAGTTCACAACAATCCCTGGCGTTAAAGAAGACGTTACAGAGATCGTTCTTAACTTGAAGAGTGTTATCCTTAAAATAAATGGTGAAGGTCCTAAGACACTTTATGTAGAAGCTTCTGGTGAAGGCGAAGTTACAGCTGCTGACATCAAGGGCGACTCAGAAGTTGAGATTTTAAATCCAGACCTTCATATCGCATCTCTCGATAAGAATGGTAAGCTCTCTATGGAACTTACTGCTGATATCGGTAGAGGATATGTTTCTGCTGAGAGAAATAAGCAGGAACTCCAGCCACCAATCGGCGTTATAGCTATCGATTCTATTTATACACCTGTTTTAAAGGTTAATTATACTGTTGAGAATACTCGTGTTGGTCAGCGTATCGACTATGATAAGCTCACTCTCGAAGTATGGACAAATGGTACTATCTCTTCTAAAGAGGCTGTATCACTTGGTGCCAAGATCCTCAACGATCACCTCAAGTTGTTTATCGACTTGTCAGAAAATGAATTCATGGCGGACGTTCTCATTGAGAAGGACGACAACTCAAGAGAGAAAGTCCTCGAGATGACCATTGAAGAACTTGATTTGTCTGTTCGTTCTTTCAATTGTCTAAAGAGAGCAGGCATTAATACAGTAGAAGACCTTACGAATAAATCTGAAGACGATATGATGAAGGTTCGCAACCTCGGCAAGAAGTCTCTTGACGAAGTAGTTGCAAAACTTGATTCTCTCGGATTCACACTTCGTAAAGAAGAAGAATAACGGAAGGAGTGTTTTAATATGCCAGGAACAAGAAAACTTGGTAGAGCAAGCGACCACCGCAAGGCTATGCTTCGTGGTATGGTTACATACTTGCTTGAAAATGGCAGACTTGAGACTACCGTTACCCGTGCAAAAGAAGTACGTTCAATGACAGAGAAGATGATCACTCTTGCTAAGAACGATTCACTTGCTGCAAAGAGACAGGCTATGGCTTACGTAACAAAGGAAGACGTAGTAAAGAAGCTCTTTGATGAAATTGGTCCTAAGTATAAGGACGTTAACGGCGGTTACTGCCGTATTATTAAGACAGGTCCACGTCGTGGTGATGCTGCAGAGATGTGCATCATCGAGCTCGTATAAGGATAGTCTTGTAATACAGGAATAAACTCCCTGGAGGAATCCAGGGAGTTATTTTTATGCCCATACGAGCTCGTATTTAATTGTCGTTTGCCGGTTTGGCATAGGCTTTTACATAGTAGTCGAGTGCTTTCTGCATAACTTTGTTGGCGATAGGGATCGCGATCTTAGGAGCGGATCCAGCGTCCTCGCAAACGACAACTATAGCAAGAGGAAGGTCATCGCGCTGAGAGAATCCAACAAACCAAGCGTTTGGTCGTTTGTTTGCAACTTCGGCTGTACCTGTTTTGCCGGCCATTTGGAGTCCAGGGAATGAACTGTCCTTATAGTAACTGGTAACATTGTTCCTCATCATGCCATAGAGTTTCTTGGCGGCAACGCTACCCATATAGTTTAGATTGTCTGTTCTGTTGCCCTTGATAAGGGTTGGAGTCGGTGCAGTACCATTCTTGTTGGCTATGGCACCGATTAATGTGATTTCGTGGCATGGGTTAACAAGAGTTGTATATTGGCCAATGCCTGCCCATGCGAGGTCTATATCATACGCTTTTGAGACATCAAACTTACTCTTGGCACAATAGAAGTTATCAACTTTGATTGACTTGTTAAATCCACATTGTGCAGCGGTGTCGCCCATCTTGGTCTTGCCAAGCTCTACTGCAATGGCCGCAAATGAGGAGTTGCAAGAATGAGCAAGCGCGGTCTTGAAATCAGGGTGACCGTGGTGGCCTGTACAGTTTACTTTGCTGCCAACTTTATTAGTCCATGCACCATCGCAAGAGAATGTGCGATTGTCTATATCCAAGATATTGTCTATGGCACATGTGCTAGTGACAAGTTTGAAAGTTGAACCAGGGGTATATAAACCGGTAAAGAAACGGTTCATATATATGCCTTCATACTTGCCAGTAGTGTCTGTCATGATATCATCTGGCTTATGAAGCACATCATAGGTAGGATTTGATACAGCACAATAAATTTCGCCAGTCACATAATTATAAACACCAATGGTGCCTTTATAATCGCCGAGAGCTTTTAATGCATCAACAGATAGGCGTGAGTCAATTGAGAGCTGAACATCATTTCCTGTGCCTTTTTTCTTGATTGTATAGACACCATTTATCAAACTGTATCCAGTTAAATTGGATTTCATTGACGAATGTATGCCTGTTGATATGAAGCCACCTGTATCGCCGACAACATGGAGTGTTGCCTCGCGAACAGCAGCGCTTTCATTGAATACACGCTCGCCGTTCTTGGTCTCGGCGAGGACAACGCCATAGCGGTCGGTAATTGTACCAGCAGCTATTATCTCGCCCTTGTTGTACAGATGTTTATTATAAGTTTTTATAACCCATTTTCCCGAGTTGATCTGCATTGTGAAGAACAATATCACAATGCCGGCGAGGAATAGCACGGCGAAAATATACATGAGGTAAGTACGTTTATTTATCCTATTCATTTCTTACCTCCTGCCCAAGTCCTGTTGTCGGCGGCCTTGATAAATGCGAGCAGCGCCCAACATGAAATCGCGGAGGAGCCGCCGTGACTTATGAATGGTAGTGTGACACCAGTCAGCGGTAAGAAATCGGTTACACCGAATATATTAAGTGCTGCCTGGAATAGGAAGAGTCCACCGGCGGCGCAACTTGCGATTGAGTAAAATGCGCTGCGAGCACCCTTGGCACAGCGAATGCTGTGCACGAAAATGAAAACAAATGAAAGCGCAACGAGGAAGGCAATTAGCATACCCCACTCTTCGCACAAAATACCAAATACTAGGTCTTCTGTAGCGGCAAAAAGGCTCTTCAAATGGCCGTTTCCGATGCCTACGCCGAGCAGACCGCCACTTACAGAATATGTGAGTACTCTCGTCTGCTGATAGCCCTTGCTATCAACATAGTCCCATACGTGGCGATATGCTGCGAAACGGGACATAACATAGTCTGATCTTATCAGAACTACAAGTCCCGCCAGCATCGCGGCGCCCATCGCCAGAAAGACGATTGTACGTATATCACCAGAGCGCATGAATGCGAGTACTACGAATGTAAAGAAGAATATGAGCGCTGTACCGAGGTCACGCATGAGGAATAGGAGAAGTATGCATATAACAGAGAAAACCACATAAGTTGTGAGACTTCTCGTTGACTGAATCTTCTCAAGCGTTGCTGCACCTACGAAAACAAATGCAACCTTTACAAGCTCGGATGCCTGGATAGAAATGCCACCGATAACAATCCAGTTATAAGCACCATTCTTGTTCTTGGCAAGAATAAGTGTTGCAATGAGAAGAAGGATTGCTGCAACTGCCATTGGAATGCGGAATTTCTCGGCACGTTCGACATTTGCGATGACAAACAGTAGACCAACATAGGAGATGATTCCCAGTACTACTGCGATAAATTGCTTGGTTAATAGTGATGGAGTACAGCTTGCAACTATTACAAGGCTAATTCCTGTTAGGAAAAATGCAAGGCAATCAATTGCAAGAGATGATTTACGAAGGATAACAGTGGACACAATAGCCCAGAGCCATTCTATAACCGTGTAAATTGCGAAAACAAATAGAGCAGTTCTATTGATTTCGCCATTTGCAAGGAAAATGACTTGAGAAAAAGTTATGACTTGGAATATTGAAATTAGGAGCATGGTTGGTAACCATTTTGATCCATTCAATAGTGTCAGTCCTTTCTAGTTGCTATCCGTAAACTTCAGTGTAAATCCGCAAATTTCGATTATGTCTCCGTCATGGAGCGGTGTACATTCGGTAACTGGCGTACCGTTTAGCAATGTGCCTGCAGCGGATTCAAGATCCTCTATTATCCATCCGTCGTCGACGCGCGTTAAGAGCGCATGACTACGTGATACGGATGGAGATGCGATCTTGATATCTGCATCCCGTCCTCTACCAATCAGGACGGATGCGCAGTCATCAATGCCGACAACTTCTTTGGTTACGCAGTTCTGAATTTTACAATTCATCTTGAGCTTGCTTGGGATGATAATCTCACCCGTATGCCACTTGGTATCGCCAAAGAATAGGCTTGGATTTTCCTCTTGCTTTGGCTCTTCCATTGCTTTTGGAAGATGTTCAAAGAAGGTGAATAAGGCATTTCCGAGAATCAAAGTGTCACCACTTTCAATCTCATGAGGCGTCAGCATGGCCTGGTCAAGTTGCTCGCCATTTACGAAGGTTCCTGTCTTGGAATGCGTGTCAAAGACAACCCATTTGCCGCCTCTTTTTGCGATTACGGCGTGGAATCGCGACACGGTATTATATGCCAGCACGATATCGCACGCTGTACTACGACCAAGTGATGTTTCGTAGCTCGTGAGAGGTATTCTATCTCCGTTGGCGGAATTTACGAGATACCCAATTGTGCCTGTTCTCTTGTTGCCTCGAACAAGGGAAATACCACAGCCTACAATTACATAAAATGCAATAATAGGGAGCACCCATCGTCCGAATTCGACGATAAATGTTGTATTCAAAATTCCACCTCCAATCAGAGTTCTTTTAATTTATATGTATTAATAAGAAGATTTTAAGTGAATATTAACTATTAGTCAAGTTATGTAAGATAGGAGAAAGAATGTCAAATTTAATGGAAAGGCGTGTTTTTTTAGCAAAACTTATAAAAAACACTAAAAAAGTTCTATATTATATGCTGTTGTTCATATTCTGTTCATATTTATAATTTAGTATGCTTCTATAACTAGTTATTTTATAAAGGGGATAAGACTATGTTTACAACACTCGGTATAGCAATCATAGCAATAATCGCTCTCGTTCTTATGTTGGTATGTATCGTATTCGCTTGTATATCAATCATTCTTATGTATACAGGACGTTCTGCAACATATGATAGAGCTGGCAAGAAGATGGCTAAGGCTGCAAAGCCAAAGAAGGCTAAGAAGTAATTAAATTTATGAAAGCCCGCTTGGAGTCCAAGCGGGCTTTATTTTTATCTATAAGGTGAGATATATGTCAAACGATTTTTATGCTTTTATCTCTAGAATGAAATATATTGACCGTTGGGCACTGATGCGCAATACTGAGCAGGAATCCTTGACGCAACATTCATACGAAGTTGCCGTTATTGCGCATGCACTTGCAGTCATTAGCAACAAGCGTCTTGGCACTAATTTGGATGCCAACAAAGTTGCGCTAATTGGCCTTTTTCATGATGCTTCAGAGATTATTACAGGCGATATGCCAACACCAGTAAAATATTATAGTGATGAGATCCGTGAAGCTTTTCGTAAGGTAGAAGATGTGGCAACAGGCAAGATCCTTGACATGTTGCCAGATGATTTAAAACCAGAATATTCCGATTTCTTTGTTCCATCAGAAGATGATGCAGAACTATGGAAACTTAACAAGGCTGCAGACAAGATTAGTGCACTCATAAAATGCATAGAGGAACAGAAAGCGGGCAATGCTGAATTTGATTTAGCAAGAGAAGCAACAGAGAATGCAATTCATGCAATGAATTGTGAGGCGGCGGAGATTTTTATGAAAGAATTTTTGCCAAGCTTCTCACTTACTCTTGATCAACTGAACAATTAATTTATTGATAATTATTTTTAATGTTGTTATAATAACTATGTTAATTAATAAAGGGAGAGGATTATATGAATATTCCACTTAATGAGATACTTGAAAAAGTTGGTAAGGCTCTTGGTAACTTGAGCAGCAAGATTCAGCCAAAAGTTCATTCTGGCGCTATCCAGCAGTTCTGGAACTGGGTTGATGCAAAATGGTATCGCACAGACCTTCATGACGGTCTCGGCGGAACAAGAAACGTTTAATTAGGAGAAATAAGATGTACGCAGTTTGTTTAGACTTGGAAGGTGTACTCGTTCCTGAAATATGGATAGCTTTTGCTGAGGCAACCGGCATTCCAGAATTAAAGAAGACTACACGTGATGAGCCCGATTATAACAAACTTATGAATTATAGACTGGCTATCCTAAAGGAACACGGATTAGGGCTTAAGGAAATTCAGGATGTAATAGAGACAATTGATCCTATGCCAGGAGCAAAAGAGTTTTTGCTTGCACTTCATGAGTTTACACAGGTAATTATTATCAGTGATACTTTTTCACAATTCGCTAAGCCTCTTATGAGGAAACTCGGATGGCCAACGATTTTCTGTAATGAACTTGAAGTTGCAGAATCTGGAGAGATAACAGGCTTTAAGATGCGTTGTGAGCAATCTAAGCTTACTACTGTTAAGGCTCTTCAAAGTGCAGGAATTGAAACTATTGCATCAGGTGATAGTTTTAATGATCTGGGAATGATTCAGAATTCTAAAGCAGGTTTCCTGTTTAAGACTACTGACCAGATCAAAGCTGATTATCCTAATATTCCAGCATATGAAACTTATGATGAGCTTCTTGCTGCTATTAAAAATGTAATCGAATAAGGAGGATTTTCTTATGGATATAAAAAAGGTTCTAGATGGTGCAACAGCAACCATCGCACTTGCAGGTAGACTTGATACAGTAACAGCACCTGAGTTGGAGGCTGAGATTAAGGCTCTTCCTGATGAAGTTACAGCTCTTAACTTTGACTTCGCTGATCTTGAGTATATCTCATCTGCAGGACTTCGTGTATTGCTTGCATCTCAGAAGGAAATGAATACTAAGGGAACAATGGTAATCAAGAATGTTTCTGAGAGCATCATGGAGATATTCTCAATTACAGGATTCACAGATATTCTTACAATCGAATAATTTATTGATTGAAAAACCCCGCTCAATTGAGCGGGGTTCTTTTTTATCTTATTTTGCTTTTGCTTCAAGTTCTCCAACTATTCTCTGGAACTCATCCTCATCGAGTTTGTAATGCTTCATATAGAGAATGTAAGATGCTCCCATAAATACGAATGAGATTGCAATCATTACAAGGAGAAGACCTACAACTTGTCCGTTTCCGGCACTCTGAATAACAGAGTCGATGAGACTTGATTTGGAAGCTTCGTCGATAACATTGGCGGCAGCTTGACTCTCAAAACCAGATATCTTATTTGTGAGGTCTGTTAAGTGGAATATTGCATAGCTAAGAGATGTCAGTGCAACAACGATTGCTGATGCGAGTTTGGTAAAGAAAGGTCTAATAGATGCGATTATAGCATCATCTCTGTTACCTGTTTTATACTCGTTATACTCAACTGTATTGAGTATAGAAATCATCATAATGAGATAGAATCCATATTGGCCAAAGTTCGCAATCATATATCCGATTGTCATAATCCAGAACTTAATCATATTGCCGTGAGGCATAAAGATTCCAGCGCCGAGCATTATGATATAACCAACAATTGCTGCAAGCATCATAATCTTCATAAGCGGCTTACGATTAATCTTCTTAGATATCATAGGATAGAAGATCATAAGGAATGCGGTAGCAACCATTCCAACGGTTGAGAATGTTGAATAGAGGCCACCAGAATAACCGAATTCAAAATATACATATGTTGCACCAACGCCACCTAAGATCATATCATTTCCTATCTGCTGAAGAAGGAAAATGAGTGATATCCACATGAGCTGATCGTTGCCAGTAATTGTTTTCGCAATCTTTTTGAGACTAATTGGAGGAGCGGGCTCCTTCTCATAGTCGCGGTTTTCCTTGACGCCAAATATAGTAAATGCAAGGAAAAGAGGTGCAATAATTGCGATGGCGAGGGCAATTAGGCCATATGCCGTAATTGCGCTTCCGCCAAGAGCATTATCACCAGTTGTGAGAATTGGGAGAACGATTGTGAGAAGCGTTCCGCCAATTCCTGCACATAGATTAGTGCGAGAAGTGAATTTGTCTCTATCAGATGCATTTGTGCCAAGTGATGGAATCATGCCCCAGAAGGAGATGTCATGCATCGTATATGTGATGCTGTACATAAAATACAAGATTCCAAAGAACCATACGAAACTCCAACCGCGCAAGTTTGTATTAAATATGAGATAGATAACAACTGATGTTGTAAGAATACCGATAAGAAGCCATGGCTTGAATTTGCCCCATTTTGTGCGGGTGCGGTCAACGATATTTCCCATGATAGGATCGTTGAGCGCATCAAAGACACGCATCGCAACCATAATTGCGGTGATAGCCGCAAGTTGAGGTGCAGTAGGGCCTATCGCAAAGAGAATAAATGTGAGAAGGTAATTTGTGACAAGGTTGTATACCATGTCACGTCCTATTGTACCGACAGGGAAAAACAGCAAATTGCGTTTGTTGGTTTTATCGTCCATAATTTTTCCTCACTTATCTAAATATTTGCCTTTTTAAGAGCGGCTATAAGTCCACCTGATATGATAGTGCAGGCGATTGCTTCTACTAGTCCGTTTACGCCTACAAAAGCGATAATGAATGCAAGAATTCCTACGGTTCCAAAGGCTTGTGTCAGTCCAACAACATAGTCACTGTGCCAATAGAACAGGAGAAACGTTCCAACAAATAGCAATGTGTTTAGCAATGAACCAACAAGTCCGGATAGAAAATAGAATATGCTTTTATCCGGTGTCTTTTCAAAGAACAATCCAGTTATATAGCCTACAAGAATTCTTGTTGGGACACACATGATAAAGCAGAATATGGGATTGATTGTGAATAGGGCAAGGCCAAATGCGGACATTCCAGAGAAGGCCTGTATGAAGCTTGTAGCTCCGAAAACAAGACCGAGAACTGCTCCGACTTTTCTGCCCATGAGGACAGCTCCGACTATTACAGGAATTGTAATCAGTGTTATTTCGACTCCAGCTGTTTTGAGATATCCAATAGGTGTGAAAGCCATCAATATAATAATTGCAATGAGAACAGCTATTTTGGTCTCGTTTAGAATTTTGTTGTCTATTCTTTCTTTTTTCATAATTTTGTCTCCTTTGCTACTGCTCTCTTAAATGAGATGCAATGCAAAACAAATTATAGCATATAATGAATCAAATAAAAAGGAGCAGCTAATTAGAGCTGCTCCAAATCCATAAATATTAGTCTTCCATTCTATCTGTACGAATGTTTCCGCCTGTTATTGTAACAAGGTATGTTTTAGTTTCGCCGGAATCATTTGTGAGATATAAGTAGCAAGTACCATCGTGCTTGCTGCGAAGCTTAATCTTGCCATCATCTGTAATAGAAGCTGTGACTTTATCTGGCTTATCAATGCTATATGACCAATTCCCGCTTCCGAGATTAATTGATGTATTGTGTTTCACACTTGTGAATACAAATGCAGCAACTATGACAATTGCAATAACTGCGAACGCATTTGCTCGAGTCATCTTTTTATCAAAACTTACAAGCACAAGGAATAGTGAAAGTAAGAAACAAAAGATTGCTGATAGCAAATGGTAAGGGAAATTAGAAATTGCATGTTGCAAGTAATTAACGCCCATATAAGCGAGATATCCAGTTGCAACAGATAGAACTAGAATTGATAAAACATTTTGTTTCTTAACAAGGAATGCTATTGCAGCACCTGGTAAAGTGAGAACTGTTATAACAGCCCATTGTTTGTACCAACTAAGTGCCATCGCAAAACTCATTGCCCCAAAAGGAATTTGTAACAAATAAATTAGCGGTTGGCTGATTAGGAAAAATACGAATGTCTTGAGCGATGCTTCCTGCCATTTCTTACAGTTCAAGATTATGAACATGGCAAAGAGAATCCAGACATCGAGATTTACTCCTATATCCCTAAATGAAGTTTTTTCTGTTGCAGGTATAAGCAACATCGCTGCAGTGAAAACTGCCGATATTATAGCGAGAATTATGACTTTTGGCCAAGTCATATCATACTCGCTAAAGAGTTTCTTAACCTTTATCATACGAACTCCTAAATTGATTAATAATTTTCTGCGTTTACTTCAAAGTAAGCCTGTGGATGAGCGCAAACTGGGCAAATTTCCGGAGCCTTAGTTCCAACGATGATATGACCACAATTGCGGCATTCCCATACTTTAACTTCGCTCTTTTCAAATACTTCCTGTGCCTCAACATTGTGAAGAAGTGCACGATATCTCTCTTCATGGTGCTTCTCAATTGCAGCTACCATACGGAACTTTGCAGCGAGTGCTGTGAAGCCCTCTTCCTCAGCTGTTTTAGCAAATCCCTCATACATATCAGTCCACTCATAGTTCTCACCATCAGCAGCTGCAGCGAGGTTCTCAGCTGTATCGCCGATTCCTTCGAGCTCTTTGAACCACATTTTAGCATGCTCTTTTTCGTTGTTAGCTGTCTTCTCGAAGAGAGCGGCTATCTGCTCGTAGCCTTCTTTTTTAGCTTTGGATGCGAAATAGGTGTACTTATTTCTAGCTTGAGACTCGCCAGCAAAAGCAGCCTCAAGGTTTTTCTCTGTTTGTGTTCCTGTGTATTTGTTTGCCATAATTATGACCTCCTTTATTATTAGGTTACAACGAAATTATATCATTTTAAAATTTATTGTCAAAATAATATTATATGTTAAAATATACACTTGTAGGAGGGCTATATATGAAGAAATCAACACTGTGCTATATAGAAAAAGAAGGCTCCTACTTGATGCTCTATCGCAACAAAAAAGAGCATGATGAAAACGGTGGTAAATGGGTAGGAATCGGCGGAAAATTTGAAGCATTAGAGACCCCTGAGCAATGTCTATTGCGTGAGGTTTATGAGGAGACCGGTCTTACACTTTTAAAGTATACTTTTCATGGCATAATTCATTTTCATTCAGACAAATGGGAAGATGAGGATATGTATCTTTTTTCATCCAATTCATATGAGGGTGAGTTGAGCGATGATTGTCCCGAGGGAGAACTTCATTTTGTGGACAAGAACGAGCTCTATGATCTCCCTATGTGGGAGGGTGATAGGTGCTTCCTTGAGGCCATGATTGATGGACGGACAGACATAGAAATGAACCTCTATTATGAGGGAGATAAACTTGTAAAAGTTCAGTGAGGGAATATGAAGTTTGCTGAGAAGGCGGAGCTTGTTAAGGGCATAAGCAACGTTGTGATAGGAGCGGGCTGTGTGCCGGCGACTGCCATTGTTGCGAGGACAGAGGGCAAGCGAAGCGATATTAAGAAATCATGGACAATTGAATTTGTACTCTTAACTCTCGCCGCATTTGGCGGTGCACTTATACATTCCTTCGCTTGGAATGACAAGCAGAGAGGTAGGTTATGGGCAGTTCTCTATGCAATCGAGTTTGAACTTGTTCGCCGTCTATATATGGTTATGGCGGCTGTTGAAGAGGGATATAAACTATCCAAATTGGAACACGGTATATTGCTCGGTGCAGAGATAGTATTTTATCTCACGGCAACAATAATTAGACTTGTTACAGGACACAATACATATTCATTCTTCCTTGTGTATGCAGGAATTGTTGGCGTGATGCTCGGCAAACTTATTGCCACAGAGGAAAAGAATGAATCAACAAGGAGTTTCTTGCTTTCAATTTGTTCTCTTGTAACAGCAATGCTTTGCCAAATTATTGATAAAAAGCATGGCGCTGTAATTGCACACATATTTATTTTGCTTGCACTTGTACCACTGACAGATGCAGCTAAAAAAAGCATAAAATAGGAGATTGATATGACCGACGAAGAAAGAATCGCGCGTGCCAAAATGGAAGGCGTAATAAATATATATACTGACGACAGTGCTTATCTTACAAGCTATATAAATGGCTGGAATCAGGATATGAAAACAGGCAGAGAAAAGAGTAAAAAGTTTCATAGATTCGAAGGAGCTTTTATAAAAGTTAATGTTCTTTTTCTTCTTGCATTTGTTCTTGTTGCATATGTTTTAAATCTATCAACGCATACAGCTTTTGAAATATTGGCATTAATTTTTATAACGTATTCAATAGTAATAATCGGAGCGATTATCTTGCTGAGCAAGAATGATATGAATTATAAATATGAGTTTTTTACCATATTAACATTGATACTTTTGATAGCAAGTCCGCTTTATATAATTTTAACTTTATTAAACGTCATCTTTTGTATAGTACATCGTATATGGGGAGAAAAACTTCAGGCGCTTGAAGGATATCCAACCTTTTCTGATATAACAATTAAACATGTACTAAGAGGTAAAGACGAATTATAAAATTAACGTCCGTAGCAAGTGCTACGGACCTTTTCTTTACATATGTATACGTGGTGTGAGGAACTCATTAATTATAACTTTAGGAAGCATTGGAAGTGGAACTACTTGTGCAAGATAGAAAGTGAAAATTCCACGTTTTGCTAGAACTGCAAGTGGGGATGGGAGAATAAACTTGAATGCATCTACACCTGCGTATGCAATTCCTTTTGTGTTTCCGAGGCTTACAAGCGCACCATGGAGATGAGGAATATAAGCTTTCTTCTTGCCCTTGCCAGTTATTTCATAGGCAATATTATTGGCACAAGTTGCACCAGATTGCTCACAGTTTTCTACCATCTGGAGAACCGAAGATGTCTTATGCTTTGGGATGTACCACATGTTATCGCCAACAATATAGACATGTTTGTCTGATACGGACTGAAGATATTTGTTTTCTTCTAGACGTCCAGCTTTTCCTGTTGATAAAGTTTTTCCGAGTTTCTCTGTTATGCAATTTGCTGTGATTCCAGCAGACCAAATTATAATATCTGCATTTACTGTTTCAACATTTCCTGCTGTATCAAGTTCCATTGAACCGGGTTTAACATTTAGCACTTTGGTATTAAAACGCATTTCAACACCTTGACTTGCAAGAATGCTTTCTGTTTTAACTGATACCTTTTCAGGGAAATTAGGAAGCGCATGTGATAGTGCATCGATGTCAACAATTTTGACATCCTCTCTTGATATGCCATATCTCTTGCACATCTTGCTTGCATATTCACCGAGTTCTCCAGCAATCTCAACGCCCGTGAGACCTGCACCAATCACATAGATTGAGATAGGCTTCTTAGATTTGCCAGCGACTTTAAAGGTTTTGTGTAACTTTTCTTTTATAGCAAGGGCATCATCAAGTGTCCAGAAAGGCATAGTATATTCCGCAGCGCCAGGGATGCCAAAGTATGTTGGTTTGGAACCAGCGCTTACAACAAGATAATCGTAAGGATACTTACCGGATTTACATATAACTTCTCTTTTTTCAAGATTTACATCAGTTGCTTCATCCGTTACAACGGTTATGCCATATCTGCCAAGAATCTTCTTGAGATCAAAACTAATATTTTTAGCCTTGGCACGACCGGTTGCCACTTCATGTATTTCAGTTTTCATAAGATGATAAGGCTTTTTATCAATCACTGTAATTTTAACATCGCGCTCATCTCTTAACTTCTTTGCAAGATGTTCAGCAGTCCAGACACCAGAATAACCGGCGCCGAGTATTACAACGTTTTTCATATAACTCCTCCAGAAAAAATAATACATAGATATTTTAGCAAAATAACACGTCTCAATTCGTTCGTTTTTGTTTGCCAAACTGTAATTAACTCGTCTTAGTTTTTGTGCTATAATATATGCGAATATATTCCGGTACGGAATTAGGAGGAATTAAAATGAATGTTGAAAATGTAATCCTTAGCTTTATCTTTAACATTTGCAACTGGGTAATTCTCCCAGGACAGGACAAGTCAAGAAAGGCATATACCAATGTCAAGGACGAATGGGATATCCCTTATTCTGACAAGTGCCCAGCTTGTAAGCTTGATATTCATTATCAAGAGAAGAAGCCAGAAAAGAAGAGACCAGCACTTGTAAATATCCACGGCGGCGGACTTATCATTGGCGACAAGAAAAATTCAACTTGCTATTGTTATGAAGTAGCTGGTGAATCAGATGTAGTTGTATTCAATATCAACTATGGTATGCCAAGCAAAGAAGTTCCTTTTATGTTCGAAAACGTAGATCCACGTGCATCACACAGTGATGAGTATCTCTTCCCACTTCAGATTAGAACTCATATGGATGCACTTCGCTATGTTGCAGCACATGCAGAGGAATATAACATCGACATGAATAATGTATTCGTATCAGGTGACTCAGCAGGTTCTGAGATGACAGGTATTGTAATGGCTTGCTTCGCAGATAAGAATTATGCAGATGCACTCGGTGTTGAACTTCCTGGTTTTAACCCACGTGGATTTATCATGAACTGTGGTCTCTACAACATGAACATATACAAGTACATTCCTGTAGGTAGAGTAATGTGGGTTAAGTTTATGGGTGACAAGGCTCCTCATAAGAATCCACTTTGGGCATATCATAACCCAATTCCATTCGTAAACAACAATATCCAGAACGCATTTGTTGTTAAGGGCATGACAGATATTCTTACAATCTTCCAGTCAGGCTGGATGGTTAAGAAACTTAGAGCAGAAGGCGTACCAACAGAGTATTATGTAGGTAGAAATCCTCTCAATAGTTTCCATGACTTCCTTCTTTCTCCATCTAAGGAAGGCAAGAAGGCTGTTGCAGCAACAGTAGAATGGATTAATAAGTGCTCAAAGTAACAGAAAAAATAAGAAGATAAAAAAAGAGCAGCCAAACGGCTGCTCTTTTCATATTCTAATTAAAAGAATTCAACGCGTGATACGGCAAATGCAATAAGTGCAACTGCATCGAGATCAGACTCTTTTGCATTAACAGCAAAGATTCCTGTTGTAGGAATATTACCGAGTTTGCCATAGTTCTTATCGTCTTTCAAAATGTTATTTCCGCCAGCAACGAGTGTGGCAACTTTTACTCCATACTTATAGATGTCAAAGTTGAGTCTTATACCTTCTAGCTTGGATGTTATGGAATATCCCATGCTGCCAATCATATCAAAGACATTGGTATCGTCAACTTTAAATACTGATTTTACTGGAATGTTCCAACCATTTCCATCACCATAAGACTCTGTAATTGTATGACTAATTTTATAGTCGTTTGATTTACCATTTAACTTATTGGTGAAGGTGTAATCATGAGCAGAGAGAGGTCTAAATTTAACACAGTCCATTGTAATAACAGGCTCTCTAGATGTTGTCTCTAAAACATATGACTGATTTGCTGTGCCACAGAAGTGGAAATAAAAATCATGAGGTATCTCATCATTGTTTGTCACTTCATCAACCATCTCCTGTGTGATGGAAGCCTTATCAACTCTATTGAGCTGATCCATGTCTTCTCTTGATGTTTTTAGACTTTTAACAAGTGTATATGCACCGAATGCAAGAGCAAGAACACCAGCAACGAGAATTACATAAGGTAAAATCTTACCGGCAGTTGCATCAGTTGATGCATTGGCTGGGTTGTTGGCGTCATAGTAAATTGTCATAATGTCGCCAAGTTCTGTTGCTTTATCAACATAAAAATTTTCGGCAACATACTCTGTACCATCAACAACATACTTTAAATTAGCTACTGCTTGTTCTTCGTCGCTTGTAGCTGAGTAGAGATCAACTACTGTTGCCTCTACTGGAACATAAGTTGTTTCTGTTCCGGAAGATTTAATAATAACTAGAATTCCTAAAACAACGAAAATAATGCCTACGATAATAAAACCTATTGCTGTTTTGATTTTGGCAAACTTGCCAGCTGTAGTTGTAACTTTGTTTAGTTCCATATTATTCCTCCATAGAAAGAGCTTTTGCAGCTTCTTCACGTTCTATGCAAATATCCGCCCAACTTTTGGTGGATGTTAGCATCTGATAAAATTCTTCCATGACTTCTGGAATGTTGATCTTTTGTGGGCATACTTGAGTACAAGCGCCACAGCCGATACATTTATCTGGCCATTTGTCATGTGGGGTTCCGTCCATCTGAATTCCAACAATAACGCCGGCTTGATATTTCTGATCATTATAACCAGCAAGAAGCATTGGTATGTCGAGTTCCATTGGACAACCACTCATACAATAACCACAAGCGGTACAAGGGACACCAACTTTTAGTCCCTCAGCCATATCAAGGAGCATAGCAAACTCTTCCTGAGACAAGTCATCACCAGATGAGAAAGTTTTAATATTATCAACCATCTGATCGAAGTTTGACATACCGCTCAATATAGTTGCAACACCATTGACCTTCATAAGCCATCTGAATGCCCATGAGGCAATTGAATCATCCGGTCTCAATTCCTTCAACTTGGCATTATTAGCATCGCCCAAATTGGCGAGTTTACCGCCGCGAACAGGTTCCATAACCCAGATAGGGATGTTTCTCTTGTTCAGTTCTTCAACTTTATCTTTTGCATCCTGTAATGTCCAGTCGATATAGTTCAGCTGAATCTGGCAGAATTCCACATTGTCTCCCATATAGTCGAGGACTTCTGTAAGATTCTTAGCACGAGCGTGTGTGGAAAGGCCGAGATGCTTTATTCTACCAAGTCTCTTTTGCTCTACAAAGTAATTTAGAATATCCCATTTAGGATCTCTATATACATCAAGGCACATTTCATTGATATTGTGTAGCAGATAAAAATCAAAATATTCAACGCCACACTTTTTGAGCTGTTGTTCGAAAATAGTGGCAGGATCATAATCGGTCATAACCTGGTGACCAGGATATTTATCCGCAAGGAAATAGGACTCTCTTGGATATTTAGAAAGAGCTTTTCCAATTGAGATTTCAGACATACCATCATGATAAGGCCAAGCGGTGTCAAAGTAGTTCACGCCATTTTCAATGGCATAATCTGTCATCTTTTGAATTTGCTCTTGGTCCAGTTCATTGCCTTTCATAGGCATTCGCATCGTACCAAAAGCAAGCATAGAAATCTTTTCACCACAAGCGTTGCTATATTTCATAACTATTCACCACAACATTCTTTAATTTTCAATAGCACTTTCACAACTATATGTTATGTATTTTTTTGATCCAAAATTAAACACATCAAATGCAGCTGTGCTTGATTCGATAAATTTTGCCTTCTCTTATAGACACTCTTTAATATAGATACACTTTTATTATAACAAAAGAAAATAAAAAAGGAACAAGATAAATATATCCAACTCTTCAGTTTGTGGACAACCTAATTGCTTCATGATACAATGTTCTGTGAACTTATAAAAGGAGATCTCTATGAATTATAGCGCAGTTATCTTTGATATGGATGGCGTAATCTTTGACTCGGAGCGGGCCGTCATGGAATGCTGGCTCGAACTTGCAAAAGAGCGCGGCATTGAAAATATTGAAGAGCAATACTACAAGTGCGTAGGAACTAACACTTCAAAAAACAAAGAGATTTTTATTGAAGCATATGGTGAAGAATTCGCATTTGAAGAATTCTACAAAGCTGCATCTGTCCTTTTTCACAGCAAGTATGATGGTGGAAATCTCCCAATGAAACCAGGTGTTTTTGAACTTCTTGACTTCCTCAAGGCGGAAGGTAAAACAATAGCCCTCGCATCTTCAACTAGAGAAGAAACAGTCACCAAAGAACTCGGCTGGGCAGGAGTCCTCGACTACTTCGACCTCCTTGTTTGTGGTGACATGATAAAGAACAGCAAGCCTGCCCCAGACATATTCTTGCAAGCTTGTGAAAAACTAGGAATCACCACTGATGATGCCTATGTTATCGAGGATTCTTATAATGGCATTCGTGCAGCGCATAATGCTAATATTCGCTCAATCATGGTTCCAGATATGCTCCCACCTGATGCAGAGATGGAAGAAAAGGCAGAAATAATTCTACCATCACTTCTAGATGTAATTGAATACTTGAAATGATAGGAAAATAGAAAATCCCAGTTTGCAAAGATGAGGATGTATGCGAAAAGAAAAGAGGCGAGAAACTTGTCAAAAATACTTCATATCAGCTTCACTGCCCTCACGTGGGGAATGTTTGCGGTTGGCTTTGCAAGAATGCTTTTAGCTTATCCGTCGTTTCCGGAAACGCTCGGGGTGCATTTCGGTCCAAACGGTGAGATTAATTTGTTTGCCGACAAAACGGATATATTTACGCTGTTTTATCCTTGTATCGTTTCGTTTGTTCTTCCGGCAATATTTGAGGTGTTTACGTTTATTTCCAAACGCGTAAAACCCGGATTGAAGGTCAATGAAACCGGCG
>JAZUJK010000019.1:0-37024 GCA_045642705.1 Acutalibacteraceae bacterium | reverse complement strand
TGCAGCTGCTGGTTGCTCACTCGTAGCAAAGAAGCCTGATCAGAACGGTAAGGGTATCATCTTCGCAGCTATGGTTGAGACATACGCTATCCTTGCACTTCTTATCTCTATCCTTCTCATCAACAAGGTAATGGCATAATTAAACATTATTGAACGTTGATTAGGAGGTATATCAATGGCAGGGTTAGAAAAGATTATTGAAAGAATAGCTCAGGACTCTGCTGCAAAATGTGACAGCATCATCTTTGAGGCTCAGAATGAGGCTCAGAAGATCAAGGACGCTGCTACACAACAGGCTGAAGATGATAAAGCTGCTATTGTTGAAGCTGCCAACAAAGAGGCAAAGTCTCTTGTTGACATGGCTGAATCAGGAGCAGAACTCGACGGCAGAAAACTTCTTCTTGCTACAAGAGTTGAAATCATCGATAAGGCTATTGAGGTTGCTTCCCAAAAGTTAGGCATTATGCCTGATGATGAGTATTTTGCAGCACTCTACGCTCTTGTAAAGAAATTTGCACAGGACGGAGAGGGAACAATGCTACTTTCAAAGAAGGACTTGGGTCGTTTGCCTAAGGACTTCGACAAAAAGATTAATGAGGGCCTTGCAAAGGGCGCTAAGATTAGCGTTGCTAAGGACCCAGCTGATATCTCTGAAGGCTTTATTCTCGTTTACGGAGATATTGAAATTAACTGTACCTTTGCAGCACTCATCGAGGATTCTCGTGATGCTATAAAGGACGAATTATATAGTATTATTTTTGCCTAAACAACACTATTTTCATAAGGAGGCGCGAGTAATATGAATCGCGAATTAGATTATACTTATGCAGTAGCGCGTGTGAGGGCAAATGAGCTTACTCTTTTAAGTGCATCAAGCATCGAACAGCTTATAACAGCACCAGATTATGTTGCTGCTATGCACAAGCTTCAGGATGCTGGATGGGGCGAGATTAAAGATGTATATGATTATGCATCATATCTCGAGAATTATTTTGCTAAGACATGGGATTTCCTTGTAGAGATCATGTCTGACATTCACGAGCTTGATTTACTCCTCGTTAAGAATGATATGCAGAACCTCAAAGCAGCACTTAAGAGTATCGTATCTCAGCATGACGCGAAAGATTTATATGTTAAATCTACGGTTTATGATACAGAGGAAATCTTAAAGGCAGTCGATGAGAGACGCTTCAAGGATTTGCCAGATTTCATGCAGGAGCCTGCTGAAGAAGCTTATCAGGTACTTACTGAGACAGCTAATGGTCAGCTCGCTGATGCAATTATTGATAAGGCTACACTTGAGAGAATCAAGTTCCTCGGTAAAGAATCAGGAAGTTCAGTTCTCGCTGAACTCGCAGAGCGTATGTGTGTTACTGCTAACATAAAGACAGCTTTACGTTGCGCTAACACAGGTAAGTCACGTGACTTTATTAACCGTTCACTTTGTGAATGCGACTCTATTTCTAAAGCTAAGCTCGTTGAGGCAGCTTCAACTAATATTGAGGCAGTTCTCAGCTATATCATTGACGACACACTCTACTCAGAAGCAGGTGTTAAGTTCAAGGAGAGCACATCAATCTTTGAGAAATGGTGCGACGACATTCTCATGGACTGTGTTAATGAAGCTCGTTACACAGCATTTGGTATTGATCCAATCATTGCTTATTACGTAGCACGCGATGCAGAGATTAAGACCGTTCGTATAATTCTTTCTGCCAAGATTAACAATCTTCCTGCAGATGTAATTAGAGAGAGGGTGAGAGCGCTTTATGTATAAGATTGCAGCAATGGGCGATAGAGACAGCATTTATGGTTTCGCTTCCATAGGTCTCGAGATATTCCCAATTGACGATGCAAGCACAGCTGTACACCAGATCCGTAATATGGTAGAAGGTGGATATGCAGTTATCTTCATCACAGAACAGCTTGCAACTCAAATCGAAAGCGAACTCGACCGCTATCGTGAATTACCTACACCGGCTATAATTCCTATTCCAGGAATTCAAGGAAATACAGGTCTTGGTATGAGAAACGTCAGCAAGTCTGTAGAACAGGCAGTTGGCTCAGATATACTTTCAGACGCGTAATTGCGCATTAATTTTAAATTTTAGCCGTAAACAGAAAGGCAAGTGATAGATAGAATGAGTAAAGGTACTATTACCAAAGTCTCCGGACCACTTGTAATTGCCGATGGCATGCGTGACGCGAACATGTACGACGTTGTTCGTGTAAGTGATGAGAGACTTATTGGTGAAATTATCGAAATGCACGAAGATCGTGCTTCTATCCAGGTTTATGAGGAGACATCTGGTCTCGGAACAGGTACAGCTGTTGAATCAACAGGTGAGCCTCTTTCAGTAGAACTCGGACCTGGTCTTATTACTACCATTTATGATGGTATCCAGAGACCTCTTGAGAAGATCATGGGTCAGACTGGTAACAACCTTAAGAGAGGTATTGAAGTTCCATCACTTGATCGTGAGAAGAAATGGCACTTCGTACCAAAGGTTGCTGTAGGCGACAAAGTTGTTCCTGGCGATATTATCGGTACTGTTCAGGAAACAGAAGTTGTTGAACACAGAATTATGGTGTCACCTAAACTTAAGGGTGGCGTTGTTAAAGACATCAAGGAAGGCGACTTCACAGTTGAGGAAGTTGTTTGTACTCTTGATAATGGTGAGGAAATCGCTCTTATGCAGAAGTGGCCTGTACGTGTAGGTCGTCCTTATGCTAAGAAACTTGATCCTGATATTCCTCTTGTAACAGGTCAGCGTGTAGTTGACGCACTCTTCCCACTTGCAAAGGGTGGTTGTGCTGCTATCCCAGGACCATTCGGTTCAGGTAAGACAGTTACACAGCACCAGCTTGCTAAATGGGCAGACGCTGAAATCGTTATTTATATCGGTTGCGGCGAGCGTGGAAACGAGATGACAGACGTACTTCTTGAGTTCCCAGAACTTATCGACCCACATACAGGTAAGTCACTCATGGAACGTACAGTTCTTATCGCTAACACATCTGATATGCCTGTTGCTGCTCGTGAAGCATCTGTATACACAGGTATCACAATCGCTGAGTACTTCCGTGATATGGGTTACTCAGTAGCTCTCATGGCTGACTCTACATCTCGTTGGGCTGAGGCTCTTCGTGAAATGTCTGGTCGTCTTGAGGAAATGCCAGGTGAGGAAGGTTACCCTGCTTACCTCGGTTCTCGTATTGCTCAGTTCTATGAGCGTGCTGGTCGTGTAATCTCACTCGGTTCTGACGGACGCGAAGGCGCTCTTTCAGCAATCGGTGCTGTATCACCTCCAGGTGGTGATATTTCAGAGCCTGTATCTCAGGCAACACTTCGTATCGTTAAGGTATACTGGGGACTTGATGCTGCTCTTGCTTATAAGAGACACTTCCCAGCTATTAACTGGCTTACATCTTACTCACTTTATGCTGATAAGCTTGGTAAGTGGTTCAATGGCGAAGTAGCTGAAGATTGGACAACTCTTCGTACTAAGATGATGACTCTTCTCTCAGAAGAGGCAGAGCTTGATGAAATCGTTAAGATGGTAGGTATGGATGCTTTGTCAGAGGCTGACCGTCTTAAGATGGAAGCTGCTCGTTCAATCCGTGAGGACTTCCTCCATCAGGTTGCTTTCGACCCAGTTGATACATATTCTTCTCCTAAGAAGATGCATTATATGATGACACTCGTATGTGAATTCTACGATCGTTCAGCTGATGCACTTTCTAAGGGCGCTTCAATTAAGGACATCATTGACCTTCCAGTACGTGAAGCTATTGGACGTTTCAAGTACATCAAGGAAGAGGATATTGATGCAGAATACGAGAAGATTGATGCAAGACTCAACTCAGAGCTTGCTGATGCTCTCAATAAGGAGGAGGACTACTAATGCCAAAAGAGTATAGAACTATACAAGAGGTTGCTGGTCCTCTTATGATCGTACGTGACGTAAAAGACGTTACATATAACGAACTTGGTGAAATCGAGCTTGCAAACGGCGAAGTTCGTCGTTGTAAGGTACTTGAGGTTGATGGTACAAACGCTGTTGTACAGCTCTTCGAGAGCTCAACAGGTATCAACCTTTCTGATTCTAAGGTTCGTTTCTCTGGTCGCCAGATGGAACTCGGCGTTTCTACAGATATGCTTGGCCGTGTATTTGACGGTCTCGGCAATCCTATTGATGGCGGTCCAGAAATTATCCCTGAGAAGAGACTCGATGTTAACGGTGCTCCTATGAACCCAGCAGCACGTGCATTCCCATCTGAGTTCATTCAGACAGGCGTTTCTGCTATCGACGGACTTAACACCCTTGTTCGTGGACAGAAGCTTCCTATTTTCTCAGGTTCAGGTCTTCCACACGCAGAACTTGCTGCTCAGATCGCTCGTCAGGCTAAGGTACGCGGTAAGGACGAACAGTTCGCCGTTGTATTCGCAGCTCTCGGTATCACATTCGAGGAACAGAACTTCTTCGTAGAATCATTCCGTGAGACAGGCGCTCTTGACAGAACAGTCATGTTCTCTAACCTTGCAAATGACCCAGCTGTTGAGCGTATTGCTACTCCTAAGATGGCACTTACTGCTGCTGAGTATCTCGCATTTGACAAGGGCATGCACGTTCTCGTTATTATGACTGATATCACAAACTATGCAGATGCTCTTCGTGAAGTATCTGCTGCTCGTAAGGAAGTTCCAGGTCGTCGTGGCTATCCTGGTTATCTCTACACTGACCTTGCAACTATGTACGAGCGCGCTGGTCGTCAGAAGGGTAAGGATGGTTCAATCACAATGATTCCTATCCTTTCAATGCCTGAGGACGACAAGACTCACCCAATCCCTGACCTTACAGGTTACATTACTGAGGGTCAGATCATGCTTTCTCGTGATCTTGATAGACGTGGCATTCAGCCACCAGTAGACGTACTTCCTTCTCTTTCACGTTTGAAGGATAAGGGTACAGGTGAAGGTAAGACACGTAAGGACCACTCCAACACAATGAACCAGCTCTTCGCTGCTTATTCACGTGGTAAGGACGCTAAGGAACTTATGACAATCCTTGGTGAAGCTGCTCTTACAGATATCGACCTTCTCTATGCTAAGTTCGCAGATGAGTTCGAGAAGCGCTATGTTTCTCAGGGCTATACAACAAACAGATCAATCGAAGAGACACTCGACCTCGGTTGGGAACTCCTTCGTTTGCTTCCTCGTAACGAACTTAAGCGTATTTCTGATGCACTCCTCGATGAGTATTATGACAAAAAGTAAAGTAGGTGAAGCCTTGTGGCTAGACTCAATGTAAACCCTACCCGCATGGAGCTCACCAACATTAAGAACAAGCTTAAGACTGCTAAAAAAGGTCATAAGCTTCTCAAGGATAAACGTGACGAATTGATGCGTCAGTTTATTGAACTTGTTCGTGAGAACAAAGAACTTCGTCGTGAGGTTGAAAAGGGAATAGAGGCAGCTAATGCTCATATGGCAGTTGCTCGTTCCGTAATGTCAGACGAGGCCCTTAATGTTGCTCTTATGCTCCCAATGCAGGAGATGAGCCTTGAGATAACTGAAAAGAATGTCATGAGCGTTATGATCCCTGTTTATGATGCTAAATTCAAGACAGCGGATGCTAACGACATTTACTCATACGGTTATGCATTCACATCAAGTGATCTTGATGATGCTGTAAAAGCATTGTCAGACATTATGCCTTTAATGCTCAGACTTGCTGAGGTTGAGAAATCTTGCCAGCTCATGGCTGCTGAGATTGAGAAGACACGTCGTCGTGTAAATGCACTTGAACACGTTCTTATTCCTCAGTATGAAGAGACAATCAAGTATATTCGTATGAAACTTGACGAGAATGACCGTGCTACAACAACACGTCTCATGAAGGTTAAGGATATGATGCTTGAAGAGGCTCATCATTACAGTGAGAAAGAAGCATAATAGTTTATTTCTCTCATAAAAAAGGCCCGCTTTACAGCGGGCCTGATTTATTTTATAATAAGCCTGGTGATATTATGCAGACATTGAAGTATATATTAATAGGTATATTTATAATATATGCAATTGCGCTCTTTATACTCGCATTTCGTCGTACCAAAAGATTTATGGCAGGAGGAACTTCTGCCATTCAAATCGATGACGAAAAACAACGCAGTTACAACAATTATCACACTCATTCCACATTCTGTGATGGCGGTAGTTCGGCTGAAGAAATCGTACTTGCTGCTATTGAAAATGGCATGGGTGAGATAGGCTTTTCATCTCATTCACATCTCGATTCTGAGCCTTCTTGGACACTCAGTACTGAGGGTGAAAAAGAGTATAAAAAGACCATTTTAGAGCTAAAATCTAGGTATAAAGATCAGATAAAAGTACGCCTCGGAATAGAGCAGGATTATTGGTCTAAAACAGATAATTTGACTGATTATGAGTATGTAATCGGTGCTGTTCATTCTATCTGGGAAGAGGATACAGAATGGTCCTCAGTGGACATGGATTATGCCAATTTTGACTATGCTGTTGACCACTATTTTGGTGGTGACAGAATGGCCGCTGTCGAGCGCTATTTTGAGCTCGTCGGTGACTTATATAAGCGTACAAAATGTGACATAATTGCACATTTTGATCTCATCACCAAACTCAACGAAAAGCACCTGAAAGAGACAGGTGAATTGTTCGTTGATGATGAGGATCCACGCTATATAAACGCCGAGCGTCGCGCGCTCGAAAAGCTCGTAGCTACGCCAGTTATCTTTGAAATTAACACTGGTGCTATGTCACGCGGATATGCCACAGTTCCATATCCATCACAGCGTGTTTTGCAGTATCTATCTGAGCATAAAACACCGGTTATTTTTGCATCTGATTCTCACTCAAAAGAGACACTGACTTATGCCTTTGATGACATGATGAATCTTGTCATTAAATACAACTTAAATTTGGTTGAAAAGCTACCATAAGTGTGGTAAAATATCCAAGTTGATTAAATGCTGGTGTGGCGAAATCGGCAGACGCAAGGGACTTAAAATCCCTCGGTAGCAATACCGTACCGGTTCAAGTCCGGTCACCAGCACCAAAAGGCTCCCCGTGAGGGGAGCCTTTTTTTATTGAAATTTTACGTAATCTATGGTAAAATATCTTGATTATATTATGAGTTATTATATCTATTAGAGGGATAATTAATGGGAATTCTTAAAAATTTTGTAAACAACAACAGCTATACGGGACCTTCTGATGTTGAGCCTAACTTCTGCGAGTATAGCGAAATATTCGGTAAGAGTCCTGCTCTTGTATCTTGTGACTTGAAGTTTATGGAGATGCTTCCAAGTCCAATTTACTCCTGCTGTCTCAAGGTTCAGATGGACGTCTTCGTACAGCCAGAACTGCCGACGCTCATATCTGAGTCGGAGGCGTCATACATTGCGATGGTACGCTCAACAATCTCTGAGCATATAGGCGGTAGATTTGTCGGACAGGGCGTAATCGGTTCATCTAGCACAGCTTTTCTCATGTATTACATTCCAGAGCGCTCAGCTCAGTATGCCAAGAAAATGTTGACTGAGGTATTCATGGGCTCATTTAGACATGTTGAGACTGATGTTGTGCCTGACCCAGAGGGAAAACAGTACAAGAAATATCTCTATCCTAACGAGTTGCAACTAAAGGAGAGCAACAATGCAAGAATCCTAAAGCAACTCAAGACATATGGCGATGACGGTAGCAAGCCACGCCCGGTTAGATTTGATTTCATTTTCGCTTCTAAGAATATGGCGCTTGCTTTCTATTCTGACAGTATGGCTAAGGGATTTGAGTATAAGGATCTCGTTCAGATCCCTGCAGAAGAGGGCATGGTTCTCCCAAGATATAAATTAACTCTTGTTAAGACAATTCCATTTAATCTGGATTTGCTTGAAATGGTAGACAACTATTTGCTCGGACTCGCTGCAAAACACGACGGTGAGTACAAGAATATTGAAACTGATATCGTAGATTAAGAAAAGTGAGGATTTTAAAATGATTGATCAAATTGCAATGCCAAAAGATGGCGATCTTACAGCGACTATTAATACAACTTACGGAGCAATCAAGGTTAAGTTTTTCCCAGAGGTAGCTCCTAAGGCAGTTGAGAATTTCACAACACATGCCAAGAATGGCTACTATGACGGAATCATCTTCCACAGAGTAATTAGAGACTTTATGATCCAGGGCGGTGACCCACTCGGTAAGGGAATCGGTGGTGAGTCAATCTGGGGCGCTCCATTTGAGGATGAGTTCTCACCAGAACTCCACAATCTCCGTGGTGCTCTCTCTATGGCAAACGCTGGTCCTAGAACTAATGGTTCACAGTTCTTTATCGTACAGCTCGCATCAGTGGATAGCAGCCTTCTCTCTCAGATGAAGGAAATGCCAGAGGAGTTCCCTCCTCAGTGCGTAGAGCAGTATGAGAAGCTCGGTGGTACACCTTGGCTCGATTACCATCATACAGTATTTGGTCAGGTTTACGAGGGCATGGATGTTGTAGATAAAATTGCTTGTGCCAAGGTTGGTTTCCAGGACAAGCCAGTTGAGGATATCAAGATCCTCTCAATTGATGTTTTCGGATCATATAATTTCGAATAATTTAAGCGAGGTTTAGTAATGAGAATTGGTCATGGATATGACGTCCATAAATTGGTGGAAGACAGATCACTGATTATCGGCGGCGTAACAATTCCATATGAAAAAGGCCTACTGGGACATTCTGACGCGGACGTACTGCTACACGCAGTAGCGGATGCGCTGCTGGGGGCAGCGGCACTGGGCGACATCGGAAAGCTATTTCCGGATACGGATGATGCTTTCCTCGGAGCCGACAGTATGGTGCTACTGCGAGAGGTAGTAAGACGCGTTGAAGAGGCTGGATATACGGTTGGCAATGTTGATGCAACCGTAATAGCACAGCGTCCACGTATGGCAAGCTATATAGACGATATGCGAGAGAATATTGCAAGCGCTTGCAATGTGTCTCTCGGTGATATCAATGTGAAAGCCACAACAGAAGAGGGATTGGGCTTCACAGGAACAGGCGAGGGCATTGCAGCGCATGCTGTTTGCTTACTTTATGGGAAGGAGGAAGATAAATGATTAATTTCGCAGGATTTTTTGAAAAACTTGTAAGTATCTTTTCAACATATTCTTGGATATCTGATACACTCGATATCCTTCTTATCACATTTATATTCTTCTCTGTTCTCAAAATGATTAGAGATTCAAGAGCACTGACATTTGCCAAGGGACTTATCGTCCTCGGTCTTGTATATGGTGTAGTATTGCTCCTTAACATGCAGGCATCAGCTTATCTCTTCTCTAGACTGTTCGATAATATCCTTCTTATCCTTATCGTAATCTTCGCTCCAGAGATTAGAAAACTTCTCGAGAACATGGGTACGACCAAGGCGTTTACATCGATTAGGACACTCTTTGCTAGTTCATCTAGCCAAAAGGTTATTGCTTATAACGAGAATGTAAATACAGTAGTTAACGAGATATGCCGCGCAGCAGCAGACATGAGCGACAAGAAGATTGGTGCGCTCATGGTATTTGAGAAGAACACACCGCTCGGTGAAATAGTTCAGACGGGTACAGTTGTTGACGCAACAATCTCTTCTGAGATGATTGGAAATATCTTCTATCCTAAGTCACCACTCCATGATGGTGCAGCAATTATTAGAAACTGCAAGCTCTATGCTGCAGGCTGTATACTTCCACTCACAACTAAGACTGATATCTCATCTCAGCTCGGCACACGCCATAGAGCAGCTATCGGTATGTCAGAGCAAAGTGATGCTATGGTACTCGTAATCTCTGAGGAGACAGGTGGCATCACAATCGTAGAGGGTGGAAAGCTCCATCAGAACCTATCTGATGGCGATGCAAGAGAGATGCTTCTCTCATTCCTCTCAATGCCACTTCCAGGAGGTGACAAGCATGGAAAATAATAAGAAGTTTTCTTTAAATAATATTCTCGCCAACGAAAAGGCATTAGCTGTTATATCTTTCCTGCTTGCATTCCTTGTATGGATCTCAATTGCAATTAATGAGGCTCCTGAGGTTGAGCGCGTAGTAGAGGATGTAAAAGTAACTATTGATGACAGCGTACCAGCTCAGCTCGGTTACGATGTCTTTGGTGTCGGTGACGTATATGTTGACGTAACAGTCAAGGGCAAGAGATATATGGTCGGTGACAATGTATTGTCAGCCGACGATATCAAGGTTGTTGCTGTTACGACACACGTTGACGCACCGGGTATATATTCACTTCAACTCAAAGCAACTCCTAAGAATGCGGATGCTCAATTTGAGATAGTATCCAAGTCTATGGACAATATTGAAGTATATTTCGATACACCTAAGACCGCTGAGTTCCTTATCGATAAGCAACTCGATATGCCTGAGTCTGGATTTACCGCATCGGATGAATATATGGCAGGCGAGCCATTCCTCTCATCTGAGAAGATTACAATCACAGGACCAGAGACAGAGATTAACAAGATTCAGAGCGTAATCGCAACAGCGTCAACTAAGGGCAATCTCCGTGAGACTGAGACACTTGAGACAACTCTCATGATTGCTGATGCATATGGTGCTGAGATTAAGTATCTCACTTACTTAGGTGACGATATCACTATCACAATTCCTATTTACAAGACAACTGAACTTCCAACAACAGTTGATCTTGTAAATGTACCAGCTTCATATCTCGAGAGTCCAAAAGAGATTTCGATATCTCCAGCAAAACTTAAACTTGCTGTTGATACCAACAAGCTCGATACACTTAAGGAAATCAGTGTAGGCACTATTGATTGGACAACTCTCAAGGTGGGACAGAATACAATAACTCTTGATGTCAGTGGCATCAAGGATGGTATCCCACTTGATAAGAATCAGAAGTTTAGTATCACAATTAACGTTCCAGAGGGATAAAAATGCGTGGCAACAGAAAATGGGTAATTTCATATATAGTTACTCTGCTTATACTTCTTGCTTTGCTTATCTTGGCGACGCGACTTGATTCGCCATCTGAGATAATCTCTCCACCGAGCCTATATGGACAGAATGCTGAGATTCAATCCGCATTTGAAGATGTTGTAGGAGACACAGATATATCTCTTCAATATCCAAACCAAGGTGAGTATCGTTCTGCATTTGTTCTATATGACCTAGATGGTGATGAGGAAAACGAAGCTATCGTTTTCTATTCCAGAAAGAGCGATGAGACAACAGCAAGGATGAATATCCTCGACTTTATCGACGATGAATGGACATCTGTCTATGATGATGTCGGATATGGTGGAAACATCCTAAGTGTAGAATTCCAGGACCTCAATCTTGATGGTTCTATGGAACTTGTATGCTGCTGGAGCCTCTATGGCTCAGACGCGTCCAAGGTTATGTCAGTGCATTCTATCAAGAAAACTGATGATAAAGTGGAGGGCTTAGTGCCTCTTCTCAATCAGCCTTACTCATTTGCATCAATCGGTGATGCGGATGGAGATAGCAAGAATGAAGTATTTGTAGCATGGCTTGATCTTACAGATACAGATATGCCTAAGGCATATGCAAGTCTGTTCAAGTGCAAAGAGGATGGCACGATTTCTCAAATCGGCCAGAATGTTGCGCTTGATGCTACTATCTCTTCATATGCCTCTATCAAGATACAGAATGTTGACGGTGTAGCTGTTGCATTCCTTGATGCTTATAAGGGCGAGAATTCAATGATAACGGAGATTATCTGGTGGGACAGCGAGAAGAAGACTCTTGTTGCTCCATTTATCGATGAGAATTCTTTCACCAATATCAAGACACTACGCACACCAGCAATCCCATCGCTTGATATTGATGGTGATGGCAAGATTGAAATCCCAATTGCACGCAAGGCAGATAATGATTCCAAGATGATGAGCCTTATCTCTTGGTCGTCTGTTGAAAAAGGAAAACTTACTCCAAATGCATATTCATTTGTCAACAGCAAGTATGGTTATGCTTATATGATTCCAAAGGGCAAGGAAAAACATCTTGCTGCAACATCTGTTGTAGATGATTCAGTTATCACAATTTATTCTGCATATGATAACAAGTTTGAAAATCCATATTTCTCACTTGCCGTTAAGGATTATAAGGATTTTGATAATTCTGCATCGCACACATTCAGTGTTCGCCATAAGGATATTGTAGTTTATGGCTCGCTGACAGGTGGCGCAACATCAGCAGGTTTTAAAAATCCTGATATTGAGAACAGCATTGTATTTTTCGATGATCTGAAATAAAGGGGAATATCAATGAAAAAAATTCTAGTAGTGGAAGACGAAGTTGCTATCCGCGATTTTATAGTTATTAACCTCAAAAGAGGTGGATATATAGTAACGGAGGCCGGTAACGGTCTCGAGGCCTTGCAGGCGTACGATGCAGCAAACGGCGATTTTGACGTTGTGCTGCTCGATATTATGATGCCGGAGATGGATGGTATCGAAGTCTGCAAGAGATTGCGTGAAAAGTCATCAGGACTCGGCATCATAATGCTGACTGCCAAGGCAGAGGAGATGGACAAGGTTACCGGCCTCCTCGTTGGCGCGGATGACTATGTCACCAAGCCATTCTCACCAGCAGAGCTCATGGCCCGCGTCGATTCAGTTCATCGCCGCGTTGTAATGAGCGCAGCATCAGGCGGTGACGCCCAGTCAGTAATCGAACTCGGTGAGTTCGTACTCGACATCCGCGCCCGCACTCTCACTAAGAATGGTGAACTGATTGACCTCACACAGGTTGAGTTCCAGATTATGGAATATTTTTTCAAGAATCCATCTGCTGCACTCTCTCGTAATGACATTCTAAAAGAGGTCTGGGGTGCATCTTATTACGGCGAAGAGAAAATCGTTGATGTTAATATCCGCCGTCTCCGTATGAAGATAGAGGAGACACCATCTAGCCCTCGTCATCTGACAACTGTATGGGGCATGGGCTATAAGTGGATAGTATAATTTCGTAAATTCTGAGAAGGGAGGGAAAGCAATGTCTGGTATTACGTCACGTTGGCTCAAGAACACATTATCAGTTATTGCTGTTATTCTCTTCTTTTTCACAATCATGTTCTATGTGATCCTCAGGGATTATTATTACTCGACAGTTGATGTAAAACTGTCATCACAGTATTCCAACTCAGTCGGAGTATTTTTCTCAAACTATACAGGTAGCACTGCTGATAGATTTGAAGTTGGCGCACGTGAGTATGTCGACAAGTTTGCTCAGAAAGATGTTATGGAAGTCTGGGTAATCGATTCCAGTGGTCATGTTGTTATCTCATCCTCGGGATTTGATATCGAGGACCAGGATATACCAGATTTTAATTTGGCATTGTCTTCTAAGACACGCTCGGCTACATTCTCGGGCAAGAATCCTGATGGTGAGTCGATAAGGTCTCAGACATATCTCTTGCCAACTGTTGATGGCAATGAGACAGGAGCAGTTCGCTATATCGTATCCACTGCCAATATCAAGGCACAGATGGTAAAGTTGTTCCTGCTTATTTTCGCATTCTTTATTCTCATTATTATCCTTATCACACTGTCTGGACTCTACTTTATCCAGTCAATTGTAAGGCCAGTAAATGAGATAAATTCCATCGCAAATAGTATTGCGGCTGGAGATCTCTCGGCACGAGCTCCTCCTCAGGAATACAATGATGAGCTCTCTGAACTTGCTGAGAATATCAATCATATGGCTGAGGAAATCAGCTCATCTGATAAGATGAAAAATGACTTCATCTCGACAGTATCACATGAGATGAAGACACCGCTTACAGCTATCAAGGGATGGGGCGAGACCATGCTTGACATGGGAGACTCAGACCCAGAACTTACAAGGCGTGGTCTGGAAGTAATCATCAATGAGTCGGGACGACTGACATCTGTTGTAAACGATTTGCTTGACCTCTCCCGTATAGTAAATGGTCGTATGACGCTTAGAACGGACAAGATAGACGTTCTTGCAGAACTTGATGAGACAATATTTGTTTTCAAGGATAGGTCTATGCGTGAGGGCATAGAACTCATATATAATGCTCCACATAACCCAGCGCCAATGGTTGGCGATGCGGATAGAATGAAGCAAGTATTTGTAAACATTCTCGACAATGCTTTTAAATATAACGAGCAGGGCGGAAAGGTTAATGTATCTGCAGAGATTGTTCCACCAGATGCTGATGCAGAGGGTGATGATGCAAACAGTGCGACACTCGTTATCGTTGTTGCTGATACTGGTTGCGGAATCTCTGAAGAGGATTTACCTAAGGTTAAGAGAAAGTTCTATAAATCCAATATCTCCGTCAAGGGCAGTGGCATAGGCCTTGCCGTATGCGACGAGATTGTCGCACTCCATGGCGGAACATTTGATATTCAGTCCGAACTCTCTGTCGGTACAACAGTCACAATTACTTTCAAGATTGACTATGTTGAAGTGGGTGACGAGAAAGCCCTACCAAAAGAGGTAGTGGAAGAAGTAACAGAGAGTATTGAAAACGTTGAAAATACAGAATCAGAGGAAGAATAATGGCAGAAATTCGTAAAACAGCAATTGGAGGACAGGCCCTGATTGAGGGTATCGTAATGCGTGGCAGACATGTAGCTGCCATGGGCATTCGTCTCCCAAATGGCGAAATAGAAATGACTGAGAAAAAGCTCAGCCCAATTCGTGAAAAATATAAAATTGCTGGTGTACCAGTTATCCGTGGCGTAGTCAATTTTATCGAGTCAATTGTTTTCGGTTACGACTGTCTCATGGAGTCGGCAGAGAAATCCGGTTTTGAGGATGTTGAGGCTGAGTCCAAAGTTGACAAGTGGATAGAGGAGCACCTCGGTGACAAGATGATGACAATAATAGGCGTCATATCGGCCATCCTCGGTGTTGGATTGTCACTTGTACTCTTTATGTATCTACCAGCACTTATCACTGATGCTCTTGACAATCATGCCTTTCATCAGTCACTTGGTGACCATAATTTAAAACCACTTCTTGAGGGCATTCTCAAGATAATCATTTTCGTAGCTTATATGGCCGCTGTCGCAAGACTCAAGGACATAAGACGTGTGTTTATGTATCACGGCGCTGAGCATAAGACAATTTTCTGCTATGAGAATGGACTTCCTCTTACAGTTGAAAACGTAAGAGCACAATCAAGATTCCATCCTCGTTGCGGTACAAGTTTTATGTTTGTTATGTTGATACTCAGTATTTTCGTATCAACTCTTGTAAATGTTTTGTTCCCAGGACTACGCGCTAGCAGAGCAATCTGGGTACTTGTAAAACTTCTTATTTTGCCACTTATCATGGGCATAGGATATGAGTTCATCAAGTATGCAGGATTCCATGATAATCTATTCACTAAAATCTGCTCAGCACCAGGTCTCTGGATGCAGAGAATCTCTACAGTTGAGCCGGATGACAGCATGATAGAGGTCGGTATAGCAAGCTTCCAATATGTCCTCGATCACGACGACAATCTCGATATAAAATAATGGAGGTGCACTTGTGACCGAGAATGAAGTTTTCGAGAAACTAATAAGTGGCGTCACAAGCGCTACCTATGACGAGGCTGATGCGAGGGTGGACGCGCGTGAGCTCGTGCGGTTCGCCGCTGGCAATCCTGCCGCACTGCAAGACGCAATAGATGCCCGCATCAGCGGTATGCCACTCCAGTATATTATTGGGGAGTGGGACTTCTATAATTGCACTTTTAGACTGGGTGAGGGAGTGCTGATTCCACGCCCTGAAACAGAGATGCTAGTTGAGGATACATTGGAATTTTTAAACTCATGTTTTCCTGCGGATTCTGATGATCCTACCAGCATGATTTATAAGGTCATTTATGGCCAGAGAGTACGCGGCGAATATGTTCTCGAGAACAAGGCTCAGCCTATGGTTCTCGACCTCTGTAGCGGCTCTGGATGCATTGGAATATCAATTGCCAAGAATTTCCCTAGTTGTAAGGTTATGGCGGTTGAAAAGAGCCCTCTTGCATATGAGTTCTTAAAGCAAAATATTGCTCTAAATCGCGTTAAAAATGTCATCCCACTAAATGATGATATATTGACCGGTTGCAACAATCTTGTTGACCTGACACGTGGTAAATTTGACGTGATTGTTTCCAATCCACCTTATGTTCGTACAGGAGAGATGGAAGGCCTCCAAGATGAGGTGCATTTTGAACCTAAAATGGCACTTGATGGAGGAGAGGATGGACTCATCTTTTATCGTGCTATTGCAGAGCGCTGGATACCACTTTTGCGTCCAGGCGGACTCCTACTCATGGAATGTGGGGAGGACCAGGCGGACGACATTATCGAAATATTTGAACGTATAGCCCCAACATATTGTGGAAAAGTATACAAAAAAACAGATTTTAACAGCTTATTTAGGGTAGTAGGTGTAGAAATTTGTGAAAAATCTTGACGATTTGCTATATTTTTAGTATGCTTTTATTTGTATCTTTTTAATTATTAGTAGTATTCTGTGTATAAGAGGTGTAACTTATGTTGTTATCTGCTTTGACAAGCGGAAGTCTCTTGACAATAGTAGTGACAATTGTAGCTGCAATCTTTCTCGTTTTGGTATCCATTCCAGTTCACGAGGCTGCACATGCATATGCCGCATATAAACTTGGTGACAAGTCAATCAAGGCGCAGGGCAGACTTACACTCAATCCGCTAGTACATATAGATCCAATTGGTGCAATTATGATTGTGCTTATCGGTTTTGGATGGGGTAGACCTACACCAGTCAATTCCCGTGACTTCAAGAATCCTAAGAAGGATATGGCACTCGTTGCTTTCGCAGGACCTCTTTCCAACTTGCTCGTTGGTTGGTTGCTCCTCTTCATCCGTGCGATTCTTGTAACATTTGCACCAGGATTTATGACAATGTTTATCGGACAGGCAGTATCGATATTCCTTGTTACAACATCCCAGATTAGCATTTGGCTCGGAGTACTCAATTTACTCCCAATTCCAATGTTTGATGGATTTACAATTCTCAGTGCATTCTTGCCACCTGAGACTGAATACAAAATCATGCAGAATCAAGGCGTGATTTCAATAGTGATTATCCTGCTATTGTTCACAGGGATATTAACCAAGCCTGTTGCTTTTCTTGCTGATTTTGTAATAGCATTTCTCAATTATATTTCTTTCCTTCCATTTTCTTGGTTTTAGAGGTGGAATATGGACAAGATAAATTACAAGCTTGAGGTTTTCGAGGGACCTATGGATCTCCTCCTCAGCCTCATTACCAAACATAAACTTGATATTATGGACATACCAATTGTCACATTGGTTGATCAATATACTGACTATGTCCGTCAGATGCAAGAGGCGGATATGGAAATCGCATCTGAGTTCCTTGAGATGGCAGCGAGACTTGTATATATCAAGACAATCTCACTTCTTCCAAAGCACGAGGAAGCAGATGAATTGAAAGCGGAACTTCAAGGAGAACTTCTTGAATATCGCGATTGCCAGATAATGGCTGGCAAGCTTGCAGAGGAAGCAAATGGATTTGACTACCTCAGTCGCAAGCCAGACAAGATAGACAGAGATGAGACATATAGATTGCTCCATGAGCCTGACGAGCTATTCCAAGCTTATATCAGCGCCCTCGGCAAGGGAATGAGAAAACTCCCACCACCAGCCGAGTCATTCTCTGCTATTGTTACAAGGAAGATTGTTTCTGTATCTTCTAAAATTGTTTTCATACTTCGTCGCGCACTAAAGGGTGGTGACCTTCGTTTCTCATCCCTGATTGAGGCGTCCGAGTCACGCTCGGATATGGTCGCAACCTTCCTCGCAGTGCTCGAGCTCCTCAAGGCTAAACGCATGACCGCCGAGGGCGAGGGTAGCGATATGAAGTTTACACTTAATCGAGAAAATATCAGTAGGAGTTGAATCACTTGAACGCCAACACTTTACAGGCATCAGCAGAGGCAATACTATTTGCCGCTGGAGACCCAGTACCTGTAACTCGTCTCGCAACAGCTCTTGAGATTGAGCCAGAACTGGCAGAGCAACTCTTGCTTAATTTAAAGGCAGAATATGACGAACGACAGGGAGGCATATGTATCCTCCATCTCGGAGACAAGTTCCAGATGTGTACTAGAACTGAATTCTCAGAGGATGTCCGCCGTGTTCTTGAAATGAGAAGAAATGTACCTCTCTCAGAGGCTGCATTCGAGGTGCTTGCAGTGGTTGCATATAACCAGCCTGTAACGAAATCATTCGTTGAGCAAGTACGTGGAGTTGATTGCTCCGGTGTTATTGCTTCTCTATCAGCCAAGGGCTTGATTGAGGAAAAGGGTAGATTGGA
Source organism: Acutalibacteraceae bacterium (assembly GCA_045642705.1). Taxonomy (GTDB): domain Bacteria; phylum Bacillota; class Clostridia; order Oscillospirales; family Acutalibacteraceae; genus UBA1227. The sequence continues at coordinate 18,621 of JAZUJK010000019.1, read as the reverse complement.
TCTACCTGGCAAACCAATTACCTATGGTACAACGCCAGCGTTTTTACGCTGCTTTTGTATAGAGTCACTAGATGAACTTCCTGCACTTCCAGGTCAGGAAGAGGAATCATAATGATGTTAATTATTCAAAATTAAATATACTAGGGGGAGGTGTTGATTATTGGCATTTCTTAAGATTCTCTTTTGGGTTATCGTTGTTACTCTCGCTCTTGTAATCTTGATTGTTGGTACAATTGTATTTGCTCTTCTCGTCAAGTTCCAAGTTGGTTTTGAGTATGCACCAGATGTTAAGAAATTCTGGATTAAATACGGTATCTTCAAATTGAAAATTTACCCTGAAATGTTCTCCGAAAAGAAGAAAGCTCGTCGTGCGAAGATCATGGGCATCCTGAGATCTTGGTTTGGACCAACAGCTAGAAAACTTACTAATAAGGCTAAGGCTGTTGCCACTGAGAAGGTAGAGGAGACCAAGGAAAAGAAGTCTGCTGAAAAGGACTTCAATACTGCGGTTGAAATCAAGGAAGAAACAGCTCGCATAATCGAGGAAGAGGCACGCTTGAATGTTGAGATTCCAGCAGCTGAAAAGAAGCTGGAAGACGCAGTTGCCGCTGAGGAAGCAGGTAATCCTTGGCCAAATGTTGTCAACAAAAAGGAAGCTTCTAAGATTGATGGTATCATTACATCAATTAAGGCAATGGATATTCCGGGAACATATGATAAGGCTCGTGATTTCTTATCAGGATTCTCGTTCGATTCAATTATTGCTTTACTTGCAGCAATCGGTTCTGAAACGGGCAAGACAATGGGTAAAGTAGTAAGAAAAATCAATATCAAACAGTTCAGAGTTGGGCTTGTTGTATCTGGCGATGACGCCGCTAAAACAGCTCTAAAGTATGGACGCATAGGTGCAATTGCTTATCCTGCACTTGGCAGACTAGCAAACAACCTAACAGTCGGTGACATAGCACTTGATATGACACCTGACTATCTTGCTAAAAAAGACAGTGGAGAAATCCACACAATAATTGCTCTTAGACCACTTACTCTTGTAACACCATTCATAGGATATCTTCCTAAGGTTGGTAAAGCAGGATTCAAGTTCTACAAGGACTATAAGTCAACTAAGAAGCAGAAGAAAAATAGTTAATATTTTAAGATTAAATTTATAGAGGTGCTTAAAATGAAAGAAACAGCAGCAGCAGGAATGCTCGGTACAACAATCGAAAAAGTTAAAGAAATGATCGATGTTAGCACAATCATTGGTGATCCAGTTTATACAGAGTCTGGTCTTACAATCATCCCTGTATCTAAGGTTACTTATGGCTTTGCTAGCGGTGGCACAGACTTCCCAACTAAGGGTTCTAAGGAGCTCTTCGGTGGCGCAGGCGGAGCTGGCGTTACAATCACACCTGTAGCTTTCCTTCTCATCCAGAATGGTCAGGTAACACTCAAGCATATCACAGCATATGATAATGCTGCTGAGAGAATGGTTAACCTTGTACCAGAGATGTTCGACAAGGTAACAGGTCTTATCAAGAAGGACTAATTTTAAGGGCTATAATAGCGGGGCTGACGATGTCGGCCCCGCATTAGTCGTATTTAAAGGGTATTGACAGAAGGGACTTTTGGCAATGGCAGAAGAGAAAATCAGACTGCAGAAATATATGTCTGAATGCGGTATTGCAAGCCGCAGAAAATCAGAGGAACTAATCGCCGCAGGCAAGGTACGTATCAACGGAAAAGTGGCCAAGATAGGCGATAAGGTTGACCCGGTAACAGACAAGGTGACGGTCGCAGGAGAGAAAGTTCAGACTGAGTCTGAGCTCAAGTATATTATGCTCTACAAGCCTCGCGGATTCGTTACAACAATGAATGATGAACAGGGACGCAAATGTGTTGCGGACCTCGTATCTGACGTGGGTGTACGTGTATACCCAGTAGGTCGTTTGGACAAGGATTCAGAAGGACTTCTTCTCCTGACAAACGATGGTGAATTTGCTAATAACATGACACATCCATCAAAGCATGTGCCGAAAACATATAGAGTAACTGTCCGTCCAGCAATAAACGAGGAGATTCTCAATCGTTTGACCACTGGTATCATGATTGACGGTAAGATGACTCTGCCTGCAGATATCCGTGTTATATCTGAGGAGCCTAACAGAGTTGTTATGGAGATTGTGCTCGTAGAGGGACGCAATCGACAGATTAGAAAGATGTGTGAGGAATGTGGGCTCACCGTGGCACGTTTGAAGCGCGTCCAGATTGGGCCTGTCAGGCTCGGTATGCTTGCTCAGGGCAAGTGGCGTGAGCTGACACCTCAGGAACTGAAAGGCCTCAAGAAGGCTATGAAATAAGGGAGTTTGTTATGGTTAAAAGCATGACAGGTTTTGGACGCGCTCAGCGTGACACGGAGACACTCTTCGTCTCAGTAGAACTGAGAAGCGTTAACCATAGATACTTTGAACTATATTCCAAGGTTCCACGTTCATATGGTTTTCTTGATGAGAAAATCAAGAGCTATCTACAGGGTAGAATTGCACGTGGTAAGGTTGAATGCAGCGTAACAATCGAGGCACTCGACACAGATGATGTAGTTGTAAAAGTAAATCATTCACTCGCAAAAGCATATATCGATGCACTCAAGGAACTTGAGGAAAAATATGAGCTTCGCGATGATATGTCCGCTATAAATCTTGCAAGATTTGGTGACATCCTATCAGTCCACAAGGAAGAGGCTGATGAGGATGAAATCTGGGCAGTTGTAAAGGACGTTCTAGAAGAAGCAACCAACAACTTTATCGCAATGCGCGAGCGCGAGGGCGAGAAACTTCGCGATGATATTGTAGGTAGAGCTGATACAGTTCTTGAAAAAGTTGCTTTTGTTGAGGCAAGATCCCCAGAGACAGTCAAGGAGTACAATGAGAAATTGCGTAACCGTATACGTGAACTCCTCGACGGTGCAGATGTAGATGAGCAGCGTCTCCTCCAGGAGGCTGCTATATATGCCGACAAGGTTGCTGTGGATGAGGAGACAGTAAGACTTCGCAGCCACATAGAGCAACTCAAGGCAATGTTCGATGAGCCTGATGCAATTGGACGCAAGATGGATTTCCTTGTACAGGAAATTAACCGCGAGTGCAATACGATAGGTTCTAAGGCTGCCGATTATGACATCAACAAGGTTGTTGTAGAACTCAAGGCAGAAGTAGAGAAAATTAGAGAACAGGTTCAGAATATCGAATAAGGTCGTGCCACATGAAACTTATTAATATTGGTTTTGGTAATTGCGTAAATGCGGACAGAATCATTGCGATGGTTAGTCCGGATTCCGCCCCAATCAAGAGAATAATTGGTGATTGCAAGGAAAAGGGTACATTGATTGATGCGTCACAGGGACGCAAGACCCGTACTGTTATCATTATGGATAATGACGAGGTTGTACTCTCTTACTTAACCCTTGAAACACTGACAGGACGTGTCTCAGAAGAGGAGGATGATGAATGATGAATCCATCTGGTTTCCTTCTCGTATTTTCAGGCCCTTCCGGTTCTGGCAAGGATACAGTAATCCAAGAAATCTTGTCACATGATGATAAAACGGTTGTATCGATTTCGATGACAACCCGTGCACCTCGCGTGGGCGAGATTGATGGAAAAGACTATTACTTTGTCACCAAAGAAGAATTTGAATCACATATTGCAAATGATGAGATGCTTGAGTGGGCTCAATATGGTGAGAACTACTATGGCACACCAAAAGCACCAGTTGATAATTGGATTGCCGAGGGCAAGACAGTTATTTTGGAAATAGAAGTTCAGGGTGCTGACAAGATTAGACAGAAGTATCCTGATGTCCGCTCAATGTTCCTTATGCCTCCGTCACTTAGAGTGCTTGAGGACAGACTGAGAGCGAGAAAGACCAATACGGAGGCGGATATTGAGCGACGTCTCGCAGTGGCAAAAGAGGAGATTGGCAGGGCCAATGATTATGACTATATCATTGTCAACAATCGACTCGAGGATGCTGTAGAGGATGCGCTTGAGATTATTTTCCGTCACAGAAGACATCTACGTGAAGTGGATATGAATGGAGAAGAATTCTACTACGGTCACCAGTTCAAGGGACATGACGTAGCTGAGTTTATAAAGGAAGAGGCGCGTGTTATGCCGCCTTGCGAAGATTATTCAGAAAGAGGTTTAAAATAATGGAAGAGAGAAAATTTAATCCAGATCTCCGCGATCTTTTAGAGGATGAGGAAGGCAATCAGATTAGCCGTTACTCTCTTGTTACTGCAACTGCTAAGCTTGCAAGACAAATTTCAGATGAAATTAATGAGAAACCTGCTGATGAGCGCAAGAACATGACTGAGAAGCCAGTTACAACTGCGCTTAATAAGCTTATCGATGGTGAATATACTATCGAGGAGCCACTTGAGATAAAAGAACTTTAATTGATTGGCAGTAGTATCATTGGTACTACTGCCACCTATACTTTTAGGAGGACCTAGTGCATGAAAACTGTAGCGCGTGTAGCGGTGCAAAATGCGGTTTATCACTTTGATGAACTCTACAGTTATATTGTCGCTGACGAGTCGAGAGACATCGTCGGCTGTCGTGCTATGGTCCCATTTGGTAAGGGAGACGCTGCAAGGCAGGGCGTCATAATAAAAGTGGAGGAAGTTGAAGACAGTGAAGCGGAGGGCCTAAAGCACCTCGGCGCTGTCTTGGATGACGCTCCACTTTTCAATGAACAGATGATTGCACTTGCGCACTTTATGAAAGAGCGCACATTTTGCACCATCTATGACGCGCTACGTACAATGCTCCCAGGCCTGTCACACAAGCCTGCTGACCTGACCATTAAAATGGTCAGAAGAACAGGCGCCACCGCACCAAAACTGACAGAGAAACAAGCGACAGCTATGGAAATTCTTGCCTCTATGACAGGTGACCCATCAGTCAAGGAGCTCTGCTATTTTGCAGGCGTTGGCGCGGGTGTCATCAAGACACTGGAGAAAAAAGGTCTTGTTGAGTTCTATGACAAGGCAGTATTCCGTCGCCCATACCAGGAAGAGGTGACAGATAGGAGTGAGATTGTCCTCACTGAAAGTCAGGACAATGCCTATCAAAATCTCAAGCAACAGTTCCAAAATGGTGGTGGCACAAGCCTACTTTTCGGTGTCACAGGAAGTGGTAAGACACAGGTCTATCTGCGCCTGATTGATGAGGTGGAAAAGACAGGTCGTGGCATTATTGTTATGGTGCCAGAAATATCTCTTACACCACAGACGCTCAGACTCTTTCATGCGAGATATGGCGACCGCGTTGCTGTATTTCACTCTGGTCTCTCAGATGGGGAGCGCCTAGATGAGTGGAAGAGGGTAAAGCAAGGTCTCGCAACAATTGTTGTTGGAACGAGATCTGCTGTATTTGCACCTTTTTCTGACCTCGGTCTCATCATTATGGATGAGGAGCAGGAACACACTTATAAATCAGACCAGAGTCCTCGCTATCATGCACGCGATATAGCAAAATATCGCTGCGCACAAAATGGCGCTCTGCTTGTTCTTGCATCAGCGACACCTTCGTTTGAGACTTATACTGCTGCCCGAAATGGTAAATATACATTGTCGGTTTTAAAAGACAGATTTGGCACAGCAGAGCTCCCAGATGTTCGCTGCGTTGATATGTGTAAAGAGAGATTTGACGGCAATAGAACGGATATAAGCCGCGAACTCCGAGATGCATTGCAGGAAAATCTAGATGCGGGACATCAATCGATTATTCTAATTAATAGACGTGGATATAATACATATGCCGCATGTGATTCATGTGGTGAGGTTCTGATGTGTCCAAATTGCAGCATCAGCCTCACATATCACAGGCATAACAACAGACTTATGTGCCACTATTGTGGATACAGCATACCGATGACTACGGTATGCCCAGAATGTGGCGAAAATGACGTCCATTATACCGGTGCTGGTACGCAGAGATTTGAGGAGGAGATTGAAAATCTATTCCCAAATGCGCGTATTCTCCGTATGGACGCCGACACAACAATGCAGAAATTTTCATACGAGGAAAAGCTTTCTGCTTTCCGAGATGGAAAATATGATATAATGATAGGTACACAGATGGTTGCCAAGGGACTTGATTTTGAAAATGTAACCTTGGTCGGCGTCTTGTCTGCGGACCAGCAGTTATATAACGATGACTACAGAAGTATGGAATCTACATTTGATCTCTTAACTCAGGTTATCGGACGTGCTGGTAGAGGCAAGTACAAGGGCAAAGCAATTATCCAGACCATCCAACCTACAAATGATGTAATCACTCTTGCTGCAAAGCAGGATTTTGAAAAGTTCTATGATGTGGAAATTGGCATGAGAAAAGCTTGCGTTTTCCCACCATATTGCAATATTTGTTCCATCAGTTTTCAGGGTGTTAAGGAGGAACGCGTTATGGCGTCCAGCCTAAGCTTCCTGAACCAGCTGAAGGCTGCCGCAAGCGGGGAGTTTTCCGATGTAAAACTCATCGTGCTCGGCCCTATGCCAGAACGCGTTGTAAAAGTTGCAGGCAAGTACAGGCATAGAATTATTATCAAGTGCAAGAACAATACGAGATTTAGGCTTATGCTATCTCGTTTGCTTATGGACTTTGCTCGTGACAAGAAAAATGCGGGAGTTTCCGCAATTCCAGATATTACTTAGAGGTGACAGAAGTGGCTTTAAGAAAAGTCGTAACAAAAGAAGATCCTATCCTTAGGAAGCATGCTCGTCCTGTTGAGAAGTTTGATGACAAGCTTGCTATGCTCATCGACGACATGAAGGAGACAATGTACCACGCAGAGGGCATAGGCCTTGCTGCGCCTCAGGTAGGTATGCTCCGCCGTGTAGTTGTAATGGATGTCGGTGATGGTTTCCTTGAACTCGTCAATCCAGAGATTGTCGAGGAGGAAGGTGAGCAGTTTGCCGAGGAGGGCTGTCTCTCTATACCAGGTGAGTACTATGAGACAATCCGTCCGGCAACAGTTAAGGTCAAGGCTCAGGATAGAACAGGTAAATGGTTCGTCTACAAGGGAGAGGACCTAAAAGCACGTTGTTTCTGCCATGAGATAGACCATCTCGATGGAGTTCTCTTTATTGATAAACTCAATCCAAATCCAACAAATCACGATGCTGATGTAGCACCAGAGGAATAATATGAGAATAGTATTTATGGGAACACCAGACTTCGCTGTCCCAACGCTTCAGCGTCTAATTGACAAGCATGAAGTTCTCGGTGTATTTACACAACCTGATAAACCACGTGGTAGACATATGACGCTCACACCGTCAGATGTCAAGGTTTGTGCGCTCCAAAATGGTATTCCTGTATATCAACCAGAGTCGTTAAAGCATGGCGAGGCTATGCCTATACTCGATGAATTAAAACCTGATGTGATAGTAGTCGCAGCATATGGCCAGATATTAAAAGAGGATGTGCTGAAATATCCAAAGTATGGCTGTATAAATGCACATGGCTCACTCTTGCCAAAGTATAGGGGCGCGGCCCCAATACAGCGAGCAGTGCTCGATGGTGAGAAGTACGCCGGCGTCACTGCGATGCAGATGGATGTCGGCCTGGACACAGGCGACATGCTTCTCGCAAAATCCGTGGAGATTGGCGAGAATGAGACAGCCGGCGAACTCTTTGACCGCCTTGCATTACTTGCTGCAGACGTCATAGAGGAGACCCTCGATAATATCGACAGTCTGCAGCCGGAGGCACAGGACGACAGCCTGTCGACCTATGCTAAAATGCTCAGCAAGGCGGAATGCCCAATTGACTGGAAACGCAGTGCTTTCCAGATTCACAAGCAGATTTGCGGTCTCAATCCTTGGCCATCCGCAACGGCAGAACAGGGAGAAAACTTATTTAAGATTCATATGTCCCATATTACTGATAGGACTAGTGATAAAGCGCCAGGCACCATAATTGATAGCAAGTATGTTGTATGTGGTGATGGCAAGCTCTTGGAACTTGTTGAGATTCAAGCAACTGGTGCCAAGCGAATGAACATACACGATTATCTTCTCGGACACAAATTGGAAGGGGTGTTTGACTGATGGATCCACTATATTTCCTTGTCCTCATAATGTTTGGACTTGCACTTGTTGCACAGGGCAAGGTTAAATCAACTTATAACAAGTATGCACAGGTTGCAGCAAGCAGAGGCCTTACCGCTGAACGCGCTGTGGCAATCGTCCTTAACCACTATGATATTCATGACGTAGATATTCAGCATATAGGTGGAGATCTCACTGATAATTTCAATCCTAAGACCAAGATTATCAGCCTCTCAGATGCCGTATATGGCAGTTCATCAATTGCTGCAATTGGTGTTGCTTGCCATGAGGCAGGACATGCTGTACAGCATGCTACTGGATATGCACCTATCAAACTGCGCAATTCTATTGTTCCAGTTTGTAATATTGGTTCTACTCTTGCTATTCCAATTGCTATTTTAGGTGTTATTCTTCAATCTTATAATCTGGTTTATGTCGGAATTATTTTGTATTCATTTATTGCACTTTTCCAACTCATTACTTTGCCTGTAGAACTCGATGCATCGCGTCGCGCTCTCAAGGTTATCGAGGATGAGAGACTCCTCGAAGAAGATGAGAGAGTTGGTGCCAAGAAGGTACTTACAGCAGCCGCTATGACTTATGTAGTTGCACTTGCAACTGCACTTGTCAACCTTCTTCGTTTCGCATCAATATTCCTTGGTGGTAGAAATAGGAGATAAGTATATGACTGCTCGACAATTGGCATATGAGTGCCTACTTAAAATCGAACAGGAGAATTCGTATTCGAATTTATCGATTGCCGGTGTCCTAGAGAATGGTATTCTCGAGGGCGCCGACAAGGCGTTTTTTACAGCGCTTGTATATGGCGTAATTGAGCGTAAATTGACCCTTGATTACAACATTGATAACTACCTCAAGAATCCTAAAATCAAGCCTACTGTTAGAACGATTTTGAGACTTGGCGCATACCAGATTCTCTTTATGGACAAGGTACCAGACCATGCTGCAATCAATGAGTCTGTAAACCTTGCCAAGAAGTATGTAAATTATGCATCTGGCCTTACTAATGCAGTGCTAAGAAAGATTAGCAATGAAGGTCTTAAACTTCCAAGTGAGGACAGTGAGAATTATCTCGAGATTAAGTATAGCTGTCCAACTTGGCTGATAAATATGTGGAAGGATGCTTATGGATATGACAATACCATTGGCATACTGGAAGCATCACTTGGTGGCAAGCCGGTTTACAAACGAGTTAACCCGCTAAATCCAGAACTTTATCATATCCAGGATTTGTCATCCCAGAAGTGCTGTGAAGCGCTTGGCGCATTGCCAGGGGAGACAATATTTGATATGTGTGCTGCCCCTGGCGGCAAGAGCTTTACTATTGCGGAGATAATGAAAAACGAAGGAAAGATTCTTTCCTTCGACTTACATCCGCACCGTGTAAAGCTGATCCGTGACGGCGCCGAGCGCCTGGGCCTCTCCATCATCGAGGCCAGAGTCGGCAACGCAGAGGAGTACAACCCAGATCTCGGCCATGCAGACAGAGTCCTCTGCGACGTGCCTTGCGCTGGCCTCGGAGTAATCGGTAGAAAGCCCGAAATACGTTACAAATCAGTAACAGATATTGAAAATCTACCACTCTTGCAATATAATATATTAATTAATAGCGCGCGTTATATAGAGAAGGGCGGAACAATCGTCTACTCGACTTGTTCCCTCAACCCTCGTGAGAACGAGGAGGTTGTTGAGAAGTTCCTATCCAATAACCCCGCATTTGAACTTAGAGAAATGAAGACAATTTTGCCACAAGAATTTAACTGTGACGGTTTCTTCTATGCAGTACTTGGTAAGGTCGAATGAAAATAGATATTAAGTCACTTAACCTACAAGAGCTGACAACTCAAATAATAGACTTGGGACTTCCGAAGTTCCGCGCTGGTCAGATATATTCATGGCTACATAAGCAATGCGCAACAAGCTTTGATGAGATGACCAACCTGTCTCTGGATCTCAGAGCGAAACTTGATGAGCAATATGAAATCAAGAATTGCGAGATAGAGAGGAAGCTGGAATCCCAGATAGATGACACCAAGAAATATCTCTTCCGTCTAAATGACGGTGAGTTTATCGAGTCGGTGCTTATGAAATATAAGTACGGCTATACAGTATGTGTTTCATCTCAGGTCGGATGCAATATGAAATGTTCTTTCTGTGCATCTACAATTGATGGCTGTGTTAGGGATCTCTATCCATCAGAGATACTGAGCCAGGTCTATGCCATCTCACGAGATGAGAACATCCGAGTGTCTCACATCGTCCTCATGGGAATGGGCGAGCCACTCGACAACTATGACAATGTTCTGAAATTCCTTGAGATTATCTCCAATGAGGATGGTCAGAATATCAGTGCACGACATATCAGCATTTCAACTTGTGGTATCGTGCCGAGAATCTATGATCTCATAGAGCATCATCCGCAGTTCACTTTATCCGTTTCACTTCACGCTCCAAATGATGAGATTAGAAGCAGGATAATGCCGGTCAACAAGAAATGGGGAACGGCTGAATTGCTAGAGGCTTGCAAGGCCTATACGGATGCGACAAGCAGACGCATATCTTTTGAGTATGCGATGATGGATGGAATTAATGATACAGATGAATGTGCAATTGAGCTTAGAAACAGACTCCGCGGCACACTCTGTCACGTTAATTTGATTCCGGCAAATGAGGTTCGAGAGAACGATTACAAACGTAGCTCAATTGAGAGGCTCAATGCCTTCTCTAAGATATTGGAAGCAGGTGGAATCACCACCACCATCAGGCGTAGCCTCGGTGGCGACATTGATGCCTCTTGTGGACAACTAAGACGAAACTCTACGAAAGGAGGAGAAGCATGAATATATTTGCTAAAACAGATGTAGGTCAAGTGAGAGCTAGCAACCAGGACTCATATGCAGCAGGCGAATTCCAAAATGGTGTTGCCTGGGTTGTTGTATGTGATGGCATGGGCGGCAACGCTGGCGGCAATGTCGCAAGTTCAACAGCCGTAAAATCAATCTCTGAACGTATCACATCTGGATATAGAGACAGTATGACTTCTTCTTCAATCAAGAATCTACTAGTCACAGCGATTACAAATGCGAACTTCGAAATTTTCGACATGGCCGCTGACAACCCTGACCTTCTCGGTATGGGCACAACAGTCGTTGCCGCAATTGTAACCAAGAATGCTGCGTATATTGCGCATGCAGGTGACAGTAGAGCTTATCTCATCTCACCGGACGAGATAAGACAGCTGACCAAGGACCATTCTCTTGTACAGGACATGGTCGAGAAAGGCGAGATTACTCCTGAGGAAGCTCAGAATCACCCACAGAAAAACTTGATAACTAGGGCACTCGGAGTAGGAGAGACACTGAATGTTGACTTTACAGTCGAGGATATCGGCCAAGAGGACAACTTGCTGATATGTACAGATGGTCTTTCCAATTTCGTAGAGCCTACTGATATTTACAGAACAGTAGTGGATAACTCAAATGATAATTTGGCAGACATCCTTGTAGATATGGCTAACAGTAATGGCGGCGGAGACAATATCACCGTCGTAGTAGTTACAAGATAGGAGATGTGAGTATGGATAGTTATGTAGGAAAACGACTTGATGGTCGATATGAAATAAGAGAAATTATCGGTGTAGGCGGCATGGCTGTCGTATATAAGGCATACGACAATATTGACGACCGCATCGTTGCAATTAAAATTTTGAAAGAGGAGTTCCTTGCAAACGAGGAGTTCCGTCGTAGATTTAAGAATGAGTCCAAGGCTATTGCAGTTCTTTCTCATCCTAATATCGTCAAGGTATATGACGTATCTTTCGGTGATAGACTTCAGTACATCGTAATGGAGTACATTGAGGGCATCACACTCAAAGAATATATTGAGCAGCAGAAAGTAATTAATTGGAAAGAGGCTGTTCATTTCACAACTCAGATCTTACGTGCGCTTCAGCACGCACATGATAAGGGAATCGTTCACCGTGATGTTAAGCCACAGAACATCATGCTTCTCCAGAATGGCAATATCAAGGTAACAGATTTCGGTATCGCTCGTTTCTCACGTGGTGAGACTCGTACAATGACAGAGAGCGCAATCGGCTCTGTACATTACATCAGCCCAGAGCAGGCTCGCGGTGAAATCACAGATGACAAAGCAGATATCTATTCTGTAGGTGTTGTTCTCTATGAGATGATCACAGGCAAGCTTCCATTTGAGTCTGACAGCGCTGTATCAGTTGCAATCATGCAACTCCAGAATGAGGCTGTTCATCCTCGTGACCTCAATCCACAGGTTCCAGTAGGTCTTGAGCAGATTACTCTTCGTGCAATGCAAAAGAGCACTAAGGACAGATATCAGTCAGCTGCTGAGATGCTTCTTGACCTCGATGAGTTCAAGCGCAATCCAGCTGTTAAATTTGACTATTCATATTTTGTAGACAGAGAGCCTACTAAGTTTATCGAGCAGCCAGCAACAGTAAAGGGCGCAGCAGTAGCTGCAGCTAACAAGGCTGTAATTATAAACGACGAGTATGATGATTATGATGACGACGATGACGAAGAGAACAACAAGACACTTCCAATTCTTGTCGGTGTATTCTCTGCAATTCTTGCAGTAATCATTCTCATCATCATCTTCCTTGCAATCTTCACTGACGTATTCAAGTCAGACAAGATAGAAGTACCTAATTTCGTTGGCATGGATTATGCCGCTGAGATTGAGGGCAACAGAAAGTATGTGGACAATTGGGAATTTGAAGTTAATTATGTAGCTTCTACCAAGTACACAGCGGGCCAGGTATGTAACCAGAATCCACGTGAGGGCTCCAAGGCCAAGAAGGGCTCAACAATCAAGCTCGAAGTTGTATCTGGCGGAACTCTCGTTCCAATACCAGCAGTATCCAACCAGGATAAGGCTGATGCGACAAGCATCCTGTCAGCAGCAGGTTTCTCCAAGGACAAGATTATTTGGCAGAAGGAATACAATCCTGATGTTCCAGAGTATACAGTTCTTAGAACTGAACCAGCTGAGGGCACTCAGGTAGATACAACTACAACAATCACAGTTTATTATGCGACTGCAGTTGATGAGAACGACCTTACAGTTCCATCACTTATCGGTCTCAATTACAAGTCTGAGAAAGACACAGTTCTCGCTTATCTCGATGAGTCTGTTGATGCAAGACATTTAAGACTCGGTACAGTAAAAGAAGAGGATAGCGACAAGCCAGCTGGTACGATCATTTCACAGGATCCTAAGGCAGGCGACACACTTGCAGCAGGCAAGTCTGTAGATATCACAATCTCAAGTGGTAAAGTTAAGGGTGGCTCAATCGATGTAACATTTGAAACACCATCTGCTGGCTCTGCCAAGATTCGTGTATATCTCGACAACGAACTTCTCTCTGCTAAGAGCACAACAATCAAGTGCACAGGTGAGCATACAATCAAGGGTATTGAGGGCTCTGGTAAGTGTAAACTTATCGTTACAATTGGTACCAATGAGAAGCAGCTCTACTCATGCACAATTGACTTTACTAAGAAGACACCAGTAATTGGCGACGAGACATCCAATGCACTCGTAATCGTTCCAGATTATTCATACAGCACAACTGTTGGCGAGTATAAGGAACTCTGTGCAGAGGCAGGTATCAGTGTGGATACCAAAAGCGATGACTCAGCTAAGATTGTCAAGGTTTCTCCATCCAAGGGCACAGCTCTCAATGAGGGAGAATCTGTCAGTGTAAATTAGTATGATAAATAGTTTAATTCAAGGATTAATAATTAAAGGCATAGGCGGTTTCTATTATGTAGAGACCGCCAATGGTCTCTTAGAATGTAAGGCGCGTGGTGCTTTCCGCAAGGAAAAAATAACGCCAATGGCAGGCGACCGCGTTCTAGTGAACGAGGTGGAACATACCATTGACGAAATATTGCCACGCACAAGCGCCTTGCAGAGACCGCCAGTGGCCAATATCGACAGATTGTTTATTGTAATCTCTGCTACACAGCCGAGACCTAATACCTTGCTTGTCGACAGACTAACGGCCATTGCGGTCAAGAATAATATTGAACCAATTATTGTTCTCAATAAGACAGATCTTGAGAATGTAGACGAACTTGTGGATATCTATAGCAAGACCAAGTTCACCCTTATTCGTGCCTGCGGCAAGACAGGCGAGGGCGTCGATGAAATCAGAAATGAATTAAAGGGACATATTTCTGCTTTCACCGGCAATACGGGTGTCGGCAAGTCAACTCTTCTCAACTGGATCAATCCTGAACTCAATCTCGAAACATCCGAGATTAGCCAAAAACTTGGTAGGGGCAAGCACACCACGCGTGAGAGCACTCTCATCAAGCTTGACGACAACACATACGTTGCCGACACTCCTGGCTTTGCCTCTATCGAGGCCCTCGCAGACCAGATTATTCTCAAGGATGATCTTGATCTGTATTTCCCAGAATTTGAAGACTTCTTACCTGAATGCAAGTTTTATCCACATTGTTCACATGTCAAGGATAAGGGATGTAGAATCCGTGAACTTGCAGAAGAAGATAAAGAAATATCAATCAGCAGGTATAATAATTACATAAAATTGTATCAAGAAGTTGAAAATGTAAAGGAATGGCAGCTAAAGGTTTAACATTTTTAACAAAAAAATCGAAAAAATTTTTAAAAATTTGTTGACAATAACAAATGGATGTCGTATAGTGTATGTGGACATATATATTTATTACTTTTAAGGAGTAATTTTATGGCTGAAAAAACAAGAAAGGAAAAACCGACACGTAATGTGGCGCATATAGTGTTTACGATACTTGGAATACTTTTGTGTATCATCTTTATTCCAATTCTCGTACTCAACACGATACTTATCGTCAAGGGCGCGCTGGATGACAGCAAACCACCAAATGCATTTGGTGTTGCTCCGCTAGTAGTTCTCTCAGGTTCTATGGACGATGGTTCACCAGACGCTATTCTAGTCGGTGACCTCATCTTGGTAAAAGAGTGCGACGCTAAGAACCTTAAAGTAAATGACGTAATTGCATTTATGGAAGGTGACTACGCCGTAACCCATAGAATCATTGCAGTAAACGATGATGGCACTTACACCACACAGGGTGATGCCAACAACGTACAGGATTCAACTCCTGTAACACCAGAGCATGTCATCGGTAAGTATTTTTACAGATTCCCAGGTGTTGGAGATGCAGTAATCTTCATTCAGAGTACTAAGGGAATGCTTGTATGTGTGGGAATACCACTCTTACTGTTTGTTATATATGACATAATCCGTAGGCAAATCCTTCTCAAGAAGGAAAAAATCAAACAGGATCAGCTCAAGCAAGAACTTGAAGAGCTTAAGCAAAATCCAAATCAAGTTGATTTGCCTCGGGAGGTGCTCAAAAAACCACAGGAAGAGGCCCAAGTTGAGCAACCACAGGTTCCAGTGGTACCAGAGGTTAAACCTCAGTTTGAGCCTGCGCCTGAAAGAATGGCCGAAACAATCACTTTTGAACAAAAACCTATCATTATCCAAGATAATTATAACAATGCCGAGGCACCAAAAAGGTGTAACGAGCCTTCTGAGCCTCAAACAGCTAAAGTCAAAGTAGGAGCACCTAAGAAGGCTACAGTCCAAAAGGGCACAGCTGTAAAGGTAAAAGTTCCTAAGAAAAAATAGTAAATCAATTTGTAAATTGTTTATGCACAGACACAATGGCATAAATGAAATATAACCAACGACCATAGGAGGGTTTATATTATGAAAAAGAATATCGTATTAAGAATCGCAGCAGTTGTTCTTATGCTTTCACTTGTAACAGCTTGCTTCGCATCATCAACATTCGCTAAGTACACAGCAGCAGCTACTGGTGAAACAACATTAAAGGTTGCTAAGTGGTCAATCGTTGCTGGTAAGGATTCTGCTAATGCTGTAGAAATCGCTGGCAAGAACGATGCAACATTCGAAATCTTAAACACTATCACAGACACAAATGCAGCTGATGCACAGGCATCTGATCTCATTTGCCCAGGCACACAGGGTGAGTTCTCATTCTATCTTAAGAATGACTCAGAGGTAAAGGCTGACTATACTATTACTCTTGATAAGACAGGTCTTGCAGGTCTTGCTGATGTTATTACATTCACAGATAACAACACTTTGACTGGCACACTCGACAAGGGTGGCGAAAAGACAGTTACAGTTACTTGGGAATGGCCATTTGAGCAGACAGGCAAGAACCCTACAGATACAGCACTTGGTATGGCAGCTAGCACATACAAGCTTGCAGCTACAATCAATGTTGATCAGGCAGCTGACTAATTTTAATTTGGTATAGTTAATAACATTTAAATTCAGTACGAATTTAAACACAATGCTTAACAAACTAAAGTCATAACGGGATGCCCCGTCACCCTAAGGGGTGGCGGGGCTATCTAAAATTTAGAGGTCACTTTATGGAGAATACAATTGATACCAGAAAAGTGAATAGAGAATTATTTGCATATAGAGTTGTCGATGTGCATGACGATGAATTCGGTTTTGCACAAGAGGATATGATTTATACATATCTTCCTGACTCTAATACAAAAGGTACAGCTTGGTTGCGTATGCAAAGGACAGGAGAGACGGGATCAGACCGTCGCAAGTATTTCCTGTATTTTGCAGATGAAACCGAGTATTCGGCTTATGTCGATAAACATAATGATATCTATGACCTTGAAGGAAATTACATTGCTTCTCTTATAAGAAGTAAATTTATATTATTTATAATCCTATTTATAGGCGCAATGATTCTTCTAACAGGTATTGCAGTATATCTCGGCGGTTCTTCTATCATGAATACGACATCACCGTTCTCCGAGAACAACTCAATTCATATTGAGGATAATACTGGAGGAGAAACCAAGAAGGATATTGATATCCTGGATGATAACAACAACGGTGGAAATGGTAATAAGAAAGATAACAATGGCAACGGAAATATTATCCATAAAATCATCGACGCAATAACAGACGACGAAGAAGATGAACCTAAACCAGAGCCTAAGCCAACTGATGGCAAACTTGATTTCATAGCAAGTGATGAAGAAAAAGTAATTTATCCTGGATATCAAGACACATTTGAATTCTTGCTTGCCAATGATTCGACGACTGATTTTTATTACACATTGTCATTTACGGCAGTTGATGATTATAAAATACCAATTGTATACAGGCTCAAGGCCAATAGCGAATATGTAGTAGGAAATAAAACTACATGGGTAACTCTTGACGAACTAAAATCTGCTCCGCAACTAATTAAGCAGGGTGAAAATATAGTTTATTCACTCGATTGGAAATGGGAAGATGATGATACTAGAGATGCGGAGGATACAAAACTTGGCATAGAAGCAATTGCTCAATATATAATGCGTGTAAGATGTCTATATGATCAGGCTGTAAAATAATTCAATGAAAGGAGGCTTCTCTTATGAAAAAGTCAATTGAAGACAACAAAAAAGAACTCATAGATGAAATTACTGAGATAGTGGAAAGAGAAGATTCTCCTTCAGAAGATTCTCTTGGAATAAGTTTTGCAAAAGATGGTATTAATAAACCTGCCATGAAGGTTGAATCCAATCAAGATTCTTATAATGAAACTCATGGTAAGGTATATAAAATGACTCATGAGAATACCATACCATGGCGAAATTACTTAATCTATGGCATAATACTTACAATGCTTTCATGCTGTGTTTGCTTTGCGAAATATATCAGTTTTTTCTCAACAAACACATCTGCAACAGTAGCTAGTTTTTCGTATAAAATCAATGGACAATATGGCAATCAAGTCATAATTCAGAACAGCGATTGGAAAGATGGAGTATCTAATACTGTATCATTTGACGCAAGCGATGATGCTTTATTCGTTTTTGATGTTGTTAATGAAAGTGATGTCGCAGTAAAAGTTACTCCTGCACCATCAATCATTGATAAAACATCTAAAAAGGATATTCTATCAGATCTTAATTTTGCCGTTTCTTTTTATGATGAAGAACCATCAAATTCATCAACGCCTGTTGGCAGCATTAGTATTCAGCCACATTCCACTGGAAGCGTTTGGATGAATATAAACGCTTTCGATGTTGAAGAGGCAAATGATGATATGACACTTGAGTTCACGGTTGAACAATTAAGTTAAAATTTTAGAGGGAAGGAGAATAATACTATGACTAAATCGGCTAAAATCAAAAGAATACTTATAGTATTACTAGTTACAGTTCTCGCTGTGGCTCTTCCTGCTTCTTTCGCAAAATATATCGATTCTAAAACATATACACTTCATTTAACGAAAGCTCCTGTATTTAAATTCTTCTTTAATACATCTACTAATAAGCCACAAGTTGTTGAACTTCCAAAAGCAGGACGTTATGCTATTGTCGTAAAAGGCGGCGATGGTGCAAATGGTAACGTAATTAATAATACGACAATTTCATCAACT
>JAZUJK010000018.1:0-34721 GCA_045642705.1 Acutalibacteraceae bacterium | reverse complement strand
GGTATCCTTAGAGATTACAAGAAGCGCAACATCGAGTCTGGTACATCACTCTTCACAACAGCTGATCTCATGGGCGATGATATCTTCATCGACACAGGTATCGCTGAGTCTCTTGGTGCTACACCAGATGACATCGAAGCTGCTATCTTCGATTCAATTAAGCTTTCAGTAGCTGCTGTTGAAGGTACTGCTAATCTCCTTGGTATGAAGGGTGAATAATTTCTTATTCATTTAAGACCATAAAAAATGACCCGCTCATTTGAGCGGGTCTGTTTTTTTATTCTTTTTTCAAATCAAGCTTGATGCCAAGCTCGGCAAGTTGAACTTCATCAGCAGGTGAAGGACAAGATGTCATAGGCTCGATGGCATCCTTGTTCTTAGGATATGCAATAACATCACGAAGTGACTCAAGCTTCAACATCTGCATACATAGACGGTCAAGGCCAATGCCCATGCCACCGTGTGGTGGAGGTCCATACTTGAATGCATCAAGCAGATAGCCAAACTTCTGATAAGCCTCTTCCTTCGTAAGACCGAGAAGATCGAAAATTCTTCCCTGAAGCTCAGGATCTGTAATTCTAATAGAACCAGATGACAACTCGATACCATTGAGTACAAGGTCATATGCCTTAGCGCGAACAGCAGCCTTATCTGTCTCGAGATAATCGAGGCATTCATCCATAGGTGCTGTAAACGGATGGTGCATTGCAACGAAGGTCTGGAGTTCATCATCCCAATCAAAGAATGGGAACTCTGTAATCCAGAGGAGATTGTATTTATCCTCTGGAATAATATCGAGTTTCTTGGCAGCCTCCTGACGGATTGCGCCAAGAATGCTCATAACGTGTGTATTATTAGTATCACCGATGATGAATACAACGTCACCCTGTTCTACTTTGCCAAGTGATAAGATCTCATTCATCTTGTCCTCAGTGATGAATTTGCCAAATGATGATGACATTGCTTCGTCTGTCCATCTAATCCAAGCCATACCCTTAGCGCCGATGCCCTTAGCCATCTCAGTCATCTTATCTATCTCCTTACGAGAGTAGATTGATGCAGCATTCTTGGCAGTTATAGCGCGGACAGATCCGCCACCGGAAATTGCTGATTCGAATACGCCAAATCCGCAATCACGAACGATATCTGAGAGGTCATAGAGTTCCATGCCATAACGTGTGTCTGGCTTGTCGGAACCGAAACGCTCCATAGCATCCTTATATGTGAGTCTTGGAAGTGGAAGCTCAATATCAATATCAAGAGCCTCTTTAAAGATTCTCTTCATATAACCTTCGCCGATTGAAAGGACATCTTCCATCTCAACGAAAGACATCTCAAGGTCAATCTGAGTGAACTCTGGCTGACGGTCAGCACGGAGATCCTCATCACGGAAGCAGCGAGCAATCTGCATGTAGCGATCAAAACCTGCTACCATTGAGAGCTGCTTATAGAGCTGAGGTGACTGAGGAAGTGCATAGAAGTCGCCATTGTGAAGACGGCTTGGTACAAGGAAGTCACGTGCACCCTCAGGTGTTGACTTAATAAGAATAGGTGTCTCTATCTCAATAAAGCCGTTCTCATCGAAATAGTCACGAGTAATTTTAGTAATCTTATGACGCATCAAAATATTCTTCTGAAGGTCAGGGCGACGGAGGTCAAGATATCTGTATTTAAGACGTAGAAGCTCGTCTGTCTTGGAATCCTCTACAATCTCAAATGGTGGAGTCTCTGACTTACCGAGAACTCTGAGATCATTTACGAAAATCTCAATTTCACCAGTTGGAATTTCATAGTTCTTAGAAGAACGCTCACGTACAACACCCTTGGCCATAAGCACAAATTCTGAGCGTGTTGTAAATGCCTTGTCAAATATTTCCCTATCAGTTGCATCATCAAATGCGAGCTGCACAATTCCTGTGCGGTCACGCAAATCAATGAATATGAGTGAACCGAGGTCGCGCTGACGTGCAACCCAGCCACATACAACTACTTCTTGTCCAATGAAAGAAGTATTAAATTCTCCACAGTAATTGGTCCTCTTTAGACCATTCATTCTATCCATTAAAACTTGCCCCCAAGTATTGTATTAAAATCTCCGTCAAAATCTGCAGCAAAATCATCGCCAAGTTTTGCTACAGACTGTGAAATTGCGACTCCTGCAAAATCATCTGAAAATGTTTCAAGTGACATTGGAACAACATCGCCTGTCTCCATATTCTTGAGTTCTACAGTGCCAGACTCGAGCTCGTTGTCACCTATTACTACAACATATTCTGCTCCAATCTTATTGGCATATTTCATCTGAGCCTTGATTCCACGATTTGATATATCGAAGAGAGCAAATATTCCCTCTTCACGTAAATGAGTTGCAATTTCTGCGGCCTTCAGTGATGCGGCCTCGCCAGCTGGGGCGATATAGACATTGCACTTGTTCTCGCTTGGAAGTTCAATTCCCTGCTGCTCGAGTACGAGCATCAGGCGCTCCATTCCAAGGCCAAAGCCAAGTGCAGGAATGTGATTGCCACCCAGCTCCTCGCAGAGGCCGTCATATCGGCCGCCTCCACATACAGTGCCCTGAGCACCAATACCAGTTGCCACAAATTCAAATACTGTTCTTGTATAATAATCGAGGCCACGAACAATTGTTGGATTTACTTTATATGGAATTGCCATTGCATCGAGATATTTCTTGAGGTTCTCAAAATGTTCTCTACAATCATCACAGAGATAGTCAAGAACTGTTGGCGCTCCATCTGCAATCTTGCTGCATACAGGACTCTTGCAGTCCAAAATACGCATTGGATTTCTATCAAGTCTAGAGAGACATGTCTCGCAGAGTTCATCCTTATGCTGTCCAAAATATTCTTTTAGAGCCTTTTGGAACTCTGCTCTACAAGTTGGACAACCAATTGAATTTATCTGAAGTTCAAGTCCCTCTATTCCAAGGAAGCCAAAAATCTCATTTGCAACAGAGATTACCTCTGCATCAGCTGCAGCAGACTCCGCGCCAAAACATTCGATTCCAAATTGATGGAATTCACGAAGACGTCCAGCCTGAGGCTTTTCATATCTATAACATGAAGTGAAATAATATACTTTCTGAGGCAAAGCATCATTGAAAAGTCCATGCTCCAAGAATGCACGAACAGCGCCAGCAGTACCCTCTGGGCGCAAAGTGATAGAACGTCCACCCTTGTCCTCAAAGGTGTACATCTCTTTCTGCACTACATCAGTTGTATCGCCAACTGAACGATTAAAGAGTTCTGTATGCTCAAATACAGGTGTACGAATCTCCTTAAATCCATAGTTTCCAGCGATTTCTGCGATAGTATCTTCTACAAATTTAATTCTGTAGCTATCGCTTGGAAGAGTATCCTGGGTACCCTTAATTGCGTTGGTAAGAAGTGCCATTAATTTGCCTCCATATATTACATACATTTAATATAAGAAAATAACGGATAAATTATAATACAAGAGCCGTGCTTTTGCAATAAAAAGCACGGCTTCTAATTTTACATATTAGTCATTCTTAGGATTAACGATATCACGCCAATCGAGGTCTCCACGAGCAAGTGAGTGGATAAGTGCCTCGGCAGTTGCAATATTTGTTGCTACTGGAATGTTATGAACGTTGCATAGTCTAAGAAGATTAGCTTCATTTGGCTCATTTGGCTTAGGATTAAGAGGATCGCCAAACATAAGTAGTAAGTCAATCTCATTGCATGCAATTCGAGAAGCGATCTGCTGCTCTCCTCCCTGTGAACCGCTGAGGAATCTATGAATTTCAAGGCCTGTTGCCTCTGAAACTATTTTTCCTGTTGTACCTGTCGCACACAAATTATGCTTAGAAAGTATGCCACAGTATGCTATACAGAATTGTGTCATAAGTTCCTTTTTTACATCGTGTGCTATGATTGCGATATTCAAAATACTACTTCCTTTCGCCAAGTTCAGTACTGTTAATTTTAACACAAAATCATTGCCTCGGCAATAGATTTTTGTAAACTTCGACTATATTTTAAGTGGCACATATTCGCCATCAAGTCGTCTTACAATACGTTTCATAGCCTTGGCACTCTTAGAACTTGGATCAACAAGTTCGCCATTTAATGTGGATAGAGCAAGGGATGAATCCTCTGGTACAACACCTATAAGTCTTGCGCCAGTCGCATCAATGACCTCGTCAAGATTGAGTCCTCGTCCACCTGTTACTATATCTTTCTTAAATCTGTTAATTATAAGATTGCACTCTGTTCCCATCTGCTGTGCACGCTTCGCAGCAACTCCTGCGGACCTTGCACAAACTGCGTCTGGCGTAGATACAACGAAAGCAATATCAACAACAGCAACTGCTGCTTCAAATACATCGCCTACACCCGCAGGACAATCAAGAACAATATAATCAAATTCATGCTCATACGTCTTGATAAGTTTCTCAAAATCTGTTGCATCAACAAGAACCTCTCCTGTCGGTGCGGCAAGCAATTTAATATTTCCTGCATATACAAGAGCTGCGTCAGGATTGCAATTCTCCTCTACAACATCATACCAATCATAGAGAACAAGGCT
Source organism: Acutalibacteraceae bacterium (assembly GCA_045642705.1). Taxonomy (GTDB): domain Bacteria; phylum Bacillota; class Clostridia; order Oscillospirales; family Acutalibacteraceae; genus UBA1227. Next base: position 30,152 of record JAZUJK010000018.1, on the reverse strand, counting down.
GCTGACAGACAGCATAATATCAAGAGTTCTGAGGCAGACATCGCAATCTATCATAAGAACTGTTTTGCCTCTAGCTGCTTGTACCTTGGCGAAAACAGTTGCCAAAGTTGATTTTCCTACTCCACCTTTTCCTGAGGTGAACAGTATTCTCTTTGATCTCATATTATCGCTATTCATACTGTCCTCCTACTTCAAAAGTGTGTTGTATTTCTGAGTCTCAACAAGTGGTTTCTCAGAGAAATAATATTTGTAAATATCAGATGCAATTGATGCTGTCTTAGAACCAGCATTTGCTGTCTCAATTACAACTGCAATTGCAATCTCTGGATTATCAAACGGCGCATAGGTGATAAGGAAACCATTGTTGCCTTCAACCTTGTGACCATTATAGATCTTCTTAACCTGAGAAGTACCTGTCTTGGCTGCGACTTTTACAGGTAGATCAACAAATGCATCTTTTACCGATCCCTGTGTTGCAACGAGATACATACCTCTCTGAACCATATCAATTGTCGGCTGGCTAATATTAAGTTGAGCCGCAACCTTTGGCTCATTATCAATTATTGTCTTGCTATAATCTGGTGACATAACAGCACGCACCAAATGTGCTACGTAACGTGTGCCACCATTGGCAATTGTTGAACAATAGTTGCACATCTGAAGCAAAGTAAACTGGTTATCTGACTGTCCAATTGCTGCCTGAACAGTATCACCTGGCAACCATACTCCACCCTGTGCTTCTCTATACTCACGACCTGCGAGAATACCCTGTGCCTCTGGAATTTCAACTCCAGTCTTCTGTCCAAATCCAAATGCTGTTGCCCACTTGTTCATCTTTTCAATTCCAAGTTGGCGACCAGCGTCAAAGAAGAAACAGTTACACGATTTCTGGATTGCGGTCTCAACATTTACTACACCATGGGCTGTTCTTCCCGCACAGTGGAATTCGATATCTGAGAAATATGTGTAGTAACCATTACAATCCCATGTTGTGTTTCTAGTGATTACGCCTTCCTCTAGCGCTGCAACAGCCATACATGGCTTGAAGGTTGAGCCCGGCTCATATGTACTAACAGTCGCTCTGTTCCACAGCGGTGAGCCTATCTCATCAGATGCCCATTCAGAATAATTCTCTGCCCAAGTATCATTGTCATATGATGGATAAGTAGCACAAGCTAGAATCTCGCCTGTATTAACATTTTCAACTACAACTGCTCCTGCTGCAACCGGCAACTGAGTATTAACATTGAGACCTCGAATACATCTCGCAAGCGCCTTTTGTGTTACCTTTTGAAGCGGTGCATCGATTGTTGTGATTACAATGTTTCCTTGCTTTGGATCTACTGTATATTCCTCTTTTACATTACCATCAGAGTCTGTGCTTACAAGTTTTTCGCCACGAGTGCCACGCAAATATGACTCAAATGCACTCTCGAGTCCACCGCTGCCGTACTCATCATTCATTCTATAAGAGTTTCTCTTAATTGCAGCGATTTCAACATCGGAGGCGTCCTCAGCCTCCGCCTTTTCAAGAGCCTTGTCTGTCTTTTCTTTCTCTGCTTTATATTTCTCCGCAGATATTTTGCTGACACGTCCCAAGATATGAGGAGCGAGTGTTCCATCTGTATATTCACGATAAGGAACAATCTGGTTTTCAACGCCCTTATATAATGAGCCATTTTCCAAAATGATTGAAATAAGTTCCGTCGGCACATCCTCTGCAAATGTATAAGGATATGATGTGCTAAAACTTGCTCTCTTCATAGCAGCACATACTGATGCTATCTTGCGCGCATCAGAAAGAGAATATTCTTCAAGTTCATAGCGCTTGATAAGTGCGGTCATACAGTTCTCTGCCGTTGCATAACTGTTGAGATCAAGCATCTCGGATGACTTGAGCCATGCAATATCAGATTCCATATCCTCTATGAAAACTGGCTTTCCGTTCTCATCAAGAGTGATTGGTAATGTGTCGTAGTACTCCTGGCCATTCTTCTCAAAGAGCTTGATAAGAGCATAAATAATCTTGTCTCTCTCAGCTTTTTCAGAAGGGAAATAAGCGGCATTAAATACAACCGAATTACCCTGTCTATTGCTAACAAGAGGAGAGCCATTTCTATCGAGAATTTCACCACGGGCAGCATCCACTGTTGTCGTATAGTATGAAACCGTATTCTTAGCACTCTCGTCCTTGTCGATTATCTGAATTTTAAAAAGGGCGCCAACAAAGAAAACAAATACAAAGATAACTATTCCAAGAAGAATCATGGAACGTCTCTTTTGCACCTTCATCGTTGACACCTCCTCTATGTGGCGCTCTATCAGTCGTTAATCTTTCTGATAAACGAGCGCAGAATAATATAAAAAATTGGAACAAATATAAATGAATATATGAGCGACGGCAGATAGAAAGTAAACAGTGTTACGAAACCGCCTTCTGCTCCACTGCATATAACAAAGAAGAACCAGTGTAGCAAGATATAAATTGCTATTGCCATTCCTCCGAGAAGCAATGCCGTTGCAAGATTGTTTCTCATAATATAACTGATGAGAAGACTTGTTGCCGCGCCGAGCAGCATTAGGATTAATGCGTTAAAACCATCGCCAGTTGCACTGGTGATATCCCATAAGGCGCCGGCAAGGGCTCCCATCAGGGCTGCAGCGAGATCCTTCTCAAACATTGCAATACAGATTACAAGCGGAATAAGAAGAAATGCGCGAAAGCCCAAGATTGTAGGGAACAACTTTGGCGTATTCTGTATAAGCGCAATAATTAGAATAGCAATTACAAAAGTGATTCTTCTAATGTAAAGAGCGCGCTTTTTCTTAGACCAAGATTCTCTCTTCATGAACCAGTCACGCCCTGTCCATTAAAGCTTGTGATAATCAAAACATTTTCAATATCCTTGATATCTATGCCTGGTTCAACAACCGCATATGATGAAATATCATGATCACCATCACGTACCTCACTTACTGTTCCGATAATGAGATCACGTGGATATACACCACCTACGCCGCTTGTGCATACAACGCCACCGGCTGCGACAGATGTAGATTTATTAAGACCAGCAAGTTTGCATAGGCCAGATACTGAGAATGTAGTTGAATTTGAAATATAACCAGTCTCACGTGTTCTAACTTCATATGCAGAAACAGAGACATTAGGATCAAGAATTGTAGATACAACGCAATAAGTTGGAGCAACCTTAGTTACAAGTCCTACGAGTTGGCCCTTGCCACAGATAACAGGATCATTAACCGCAATGTCGCTAGAACTACCTTTACTAAGAGTAAAGCTTGTATATACATCAGCCGCATCTCGACCGATTACACTTGCTGATACAAATTCAAAATCCTCATTTTGCTCCTTAACACCGAGCGCATCTTCATACAGTTTGTTAGTCTGTTTTAGCTGCTCATAGTCAACAAGTTGAGATTGATAATCAGCAATTTTTTCATTCAATTCTTTTATCTCTGCTTGATATGCATTTTTAGATTTAAAGAAATCACCAATGTGCGATGCGCCACGGCCAATTGAAGATGAAACGCGAGCAATAGGTTTAACCACTGTGCCTACTGCTGTGCTCAGTGGTGAACTGCTCTTGGCTGTTGCAGCTGCAATAATAACGAAAATCAAAAGAACAATCAGTATTGCAACAATCGCTTTAAACCATGTGCTTTTAACGAATCTATTCATTCGACTATTACACTCCTTAAAAATGCTGAAAGGGGCTTTTGATAAAAGCCCCTACAAATTAATCATAACTTTTTGTACTTGTTACGCTAAGCAAGTCGTTTTCAAGACAAGCACCCGTACCGTTTACAACACAGTCAATTGGGTTCTCAGCAACATGTACTGGCATTCCAGTCTCAGCTGAAATAAGTCTATCAAGACCACGTAGGAGCGCGCCACCACCTGTTAGCATAATGCCCTGATCAATAATATCAGCGGCAAGCTCTGGTGGAGTCTTTTCAAGACTGGATCTTACAGCGTCGAGAATCATATTAACATTATCTGACAATGCCTCACGAACTTCTTCTGATGTGATTTCAACATTCTTAGGAAGTCCATCTACAAGGTTTCTACCCTTGATATCTATTGCACCCTCGCCCTCATATGGATAAGCAGAACCGATTTTAATCTTGATATCCTCGGCTGTACGCTCACCAATGAGCAAGTTGTACTTTCTCTTAACATAAGCAACAATTGCCTCGTCAAAGCTATCGCCTGCAACTCTTGCAGAACAAGATGTTACGATATCGCCAAGTGAAATTACAGCAACCTCTGCTGTACCACCACCGATATCAACAACCATAGAACCTGTTGCTTCTGATACTGGAAGTCCAGCACCAATTGCTGCAGCCATTGGCTCCTCGATTAGAGAAACCTGCTTTGCACCAGCAGATCTTGCAGCATCATGAACAGCACGGCGCTCAACTTCTGTAACACCTGATGGGATACAAATCATAACGCGAGCCTTGGTCAGTGGTGATGAACTCATTGCACGTCTTATAAATTCTTTTAACATCTCAGCCGTGATATCAAAGTCTGCGATAACACCGTCTTTCAATGGACGAACTGCAACGATAGAACCTGGTGTTCTACCAATCATCTCTTTAGCTTCTGAACCTACTGCTACAACTCTATTAGGATTTGAACGAACATCAACTGCAACAACAGATGGTTCGCGAATAACTATTCCTTTTCCCTTAACAAATACAAGGGTGTTTGCTGTGCCAAGATCGATACCGATATCTTGTGTAAATAGCAACATAAATCTATCTCCTTTATATTACAGGTGAGATGCCAAATTTTAAGAGTTCTTCTGATACTCTTGAAATTGGAAGTCCAACTACATTGAAATAATCGCCATTGATTTTCTCAACAAATAGACATCCCTTGCCCTGTATACCATAAGCGCCAGCTTTATCAAGTGGCTCTTTTGAATTGACATAATCTGTTATCTCTTTTTCACTCAGTTCTCTGAAATATACATCAGTCACCACTGAAAAAGATATTTTCTTTTCTGCACTTACTATTGCAACTGCAGTATAAACCTCATGCTGTCTTCCACTGAGAGACTGAAGCATAGTTATTGCTTCTTTTTCATCTTTTGGTTTGAGCATGACTTTGCCATCACAAACAACAATTGTATCCGCCGCAAGAATTATTGCATCTTGCCTGGCCGATTCAGCCATTGTCTCATATGCAGATGAGGCTTTTCCCATCGCGATATCAAGAACCTTTTCTGCCGGAGCATTTGACAGATCAATTGTGCTCTCATCAAAAGGCGCCTTTGTGACAGTAAAGTCATATCCAACGTCATGTAAAATGCTCTTGCGTCTTGGGGATTCCGAAGCGAGATAGAGTTTCACTTTTCATCCTCCCTTTTAGGTAAATTGAGGGCACTGACTATTCTGTCCGTGCCCTCCATTGCTACAAGATTATTCTACTGATGAGTCGTCAAATTCAATTTCAAACTCGAGCTTTTCTCCACAATTTGGACACTCAACACTACCGTCTTCGAGGATACCCTCGTCAACACAGATTACTTCATGGCAAGCAGGACATTCTACTTCATAGAACTCATCCTCTTCTTCCTCTGGCATATCTGCTGGTGCTGCATGATCATGATTGCAATCATCACAATCGCACTCATCATCTTCACAACCGCAATCGCATCCGCCATAGAGAAGCTCTTCTACTTCACCAAGGTCTTCATCTACTTCGTCGAGCTGCTGAGACATAAGATCTACTGTTGCTGCGAGATCATCCTGTCCCTCTGCGAGTTCTTCGAGTACATCCATAATTGCAGAAAACATTTTAGTTTCTGGTTTGTCTGAATTTAAGTTGAGTCCTTCTGCAAGGCCTCTAAGGTATGCTACCTTTTCAACAATATCCATTGAAGCTACCTCCAATTGTCTTTATGCACGACCCATATATTCGCCAGTTCTTGTGTCGATCTGGATCATTTCTCCCTCATCAATGAAGAGTGGTACTTTTACTTCTGCACCTGTCTCAAGTGTTGCAGGCTTAGTAGCATTAGTTGCTGTATCGCCCTTGAAACCAGGATCAGTCTGTGTAACCTGAAGCTCTACAAAGTTTGGTGGCTCAACGCCAAATACCTTACCCTTATATGAGAGAACCTTACAAATCATGTTCTCTTTTACGAACTTGAAGTTGTCAGAAAGCTCAGATGAGTTGATAGGGATAAGTTCATATGACTCTGGATCCATGAAATAATAGAGATCGCCATCGCTATATGAATATTCCATATCCTTTCTCTCAACGAAAGCTGTTGGGAACTTAGCTGTTGGGTTGTAGCTCTTTTCAACTACAGCACCTGTGATAACGTTCTTAGTCTTAGTACGAACGAAAGCTGCGCCCTTACCTGGCTTAACATGCTGGAATTCTACGACCTGGAGAACCTGGCCCTCTTCCTCAAATGTTACACCATTTCTGAAATCACCTGCTGAAATCATAAATAAACCTCCGGAAATTTTTCATTGTTTACGCGTCTTATTTTATATTATATATATAAAACTTGCAAGACTTTTTTACACTACTAATGTAATTGTATTAATTATAAAGTGATGAGCTCTTTTGGCAAATTACAGAAATTTTGAGCTCCATCGGCGGTGATAAGAAGCATATCCTCTATGCGTACGCCAAATTTTCCTGGCAAATATATGCCTGGTTCAACAGTCACAACATTGCCGATGGCAAGCTGGATTTCTGTATCTGCGCGTGGGCTAAGGTTCGGGAGTTCGTGGATCTCGACGCCCACGCCGTGACCCGTGCTGTGGCCAAAGAATTCACCGAAGCCTGCCTCAGAAATTATATCTCGGCAGACCTTATCCGCATCGCGTGCCGAGATGCCTGGTCTGAGATTTTCAACGCCAGCCTTCTGGGCCCGCAGCACGGTTTCATATACGCGCTTTTGCTCGTCAGATATACTGCCTACAGCAAAAGTGCGTGTTGTATCAGAGTGATATCCCTCATATACCGCACCAAAATCTATCGTGACAAAATCGCCATTTTTGATTCTATTTTCGCCTGGTACACCATGTGGCTTAGACGAGTTTTCGCCGGCTACAACTATTGTCTCAAAGGAGACACAAGGTGCCCCAAGTTTTCTCATTCTATAATCGAGTTCCGCCGCAATATCGCGTTCCATAACACCCGGTTTTATGAGTGGCATTGTATCGAGAAGTGCCTTCTCTGCAATGCCCTGTGCAACCTTCATTTTTTCAACTTCTACATCAGTTTTTATCTCTCTAAAACTCGATATAAAATTATCCAATTTTGATGAAAAATCACAGGTGTATGCACCCAGTTTTTCTTTAAATTTCATCTCATCTGAAACTGTGAGTCTCGAGGCTTCAAAAAGTATGTTTTTACCACCAAATTCATCCACAGTTTTAATCAGCTGAGCATAAAATTCTGCGCCACCTTTTTGCAGCTCGACAGTGCACTCTTTTACCTCGTTTTCAGCGGCTTCAATATAGCGTGAATCCGTAATAAATTTTGCTCCAAATTTGGACACGATCAAGTATCCATCGGAGGCCGAAAACTCAGTAAAATAGAGCCTGTTTGTCTCACTTAAAATCAGCGCTACTTCGCCGTCTATAAGGCTTTTTTGCAACAAACCAACGTTCAATTATAGGACTCCCTTATCCATTAAATAAAAGACAATTTTCTCGCCAAATCTCTTGATTGCAAAGCCTACTGCCTGCTGTTTTTCCTTGGCAATTGGATAGCAATAAATTGACTTAAATCCCATGAGATTTGCACCCATAATATCAGTGAAAAGTTGGTCTCCAATCATGCAAATTTCAGATGGTTTTACACGCAATTTAAGCACTGCTCTAATGTATCCAAAAGGTAGTGGTTTACAGGACAATCCAATAACAGGAATCTCATATTGATCAGCCAAAATAATGGCTCTTTTTTTCTTGGCATTGGAGAGCAAAATCACTTTAATGCCAGCATTTTTTATGCTGTCCACCCACTCCTTTGCTCCAGGAATAGGATTGGTTGTCCGGTCATAAGAGCTCGTATTATCAGCATCAAGTGTTATCGCTTTTATGCCCATTTCTTTTAGTTCTTCCGCCGATATAAGGAGCAAACTCTCCTTTTTCAAATCGGTTTTAAACATCTTTCCTATTTTAGTCAAAGTAGAATCCTCCTACTTATATATAAATACATTTATATTATAGCAAAAACAAAACCGGTTGTATATCATACAACCGGCTTACGTTTTTATTTATACTTTCTCTTACGAGCTGCCTCTGACTTTTTCTTTCTTTTTACAGATGGCTTTTCATAATGCTCTCTTTTACGAACTTCCTGGATGACACCATCACGAGAAGTCTGTCTCTTAAAACGACGAAGAGCATTATCAAGAGACTCGCCCTCTTTAACTTTTACCTGGCTCATTTATGTCCCTCCCTCCGAAATGTAGGGTTAAATTCATATCAGTCTACCGTGTAGACTGCTAAATTATACAACAAGGCACTATATAAGTCAAACACTATTTAGTTGTCTCGTTATATACACTAACACTTGGAAATGCAAATGATGCGCCATTGTTCTCAACAATCTCTTTGATTTTGAAGTTTATCTCTTCACGCATCTTGAGTGCAGGATCATGTGCTGTCGCATTTGTGAAATAGATAATGCGTATATCCTGGCTACTATCTGAAAAGCCGCTAAATGCTACAACTATGCGCTCTTCATTGATTCCTGCTGTGTGCTCGAGCATATCCTTTATATCATCAACGCACTTCTTTATTGTATCTCCATCTGTATCATATGTGAGACCAATTGTCATATCACATATACGCTTATTCATCTTGGAATAATTTGTAATTGGCTCATCAACGAGTTTGGAGTTTGGCATGACAATTACTGTATCAGCAACGGTTCTAACCCTTGTGCTACGCATTGTTATGTCCTCAACTGTACCCTCAACGGAAGGTGTAACAATATAATCACCAACATCAAAAGGCTTGTCTGCAACAATTGAGAATCCAGCAAAGAGATTAGATGCTGTGCTCTGTGCTGCCAAGGAGAATGTGAGACCTCCAAGACCAAGTCCAGTGATAAGACCTGTGATGTTATATCCCAGTTCGCTGATAACAACTACAACAGAAAGAGCTATAATAACCAACTTTAAGATATTGGCTATAAACTTGATAGCTACGGCATTTGCGCGCTTGTTTGTCTCCTCAACTTTTATCACCATAGAAGTGATAAAAGGTGTAAAGTTGGCAAGCGCCCAAGTGATTAAAATTATGATAGAAATTCTAAATAGCTTGTTGATAACCGCAACTGCACCTGCAGAAAATCCCATAATCATAAGGCCTAGATAGATACCAAAGATTAGGAAGAAATTCTTGAGTGGGTCCTGAACAGATGTCCTAATACCCGCTCCTATCACTGCATTGTTCTTAAAAATCTTAGTAAAAATATTGGAAATATTCTTGGAGAGCCACTTCCTAAATAATAGGAAAAGGGCAATCACAATAAGACCAATGATTATCTGGATAAGATTAGTTGAAACAAAATTTACAATTGTATGTCCAGCTGCTTTTATCTCATCTATGTATCCTATATTTTCTTCTGCTGTAGATACAGCTGTCATTACTGCTGAATCATCCATTTATAACACCCTATAATTATTTAACAACGATATTAACAAGACGGCCTGGAACATAGAGCTCCTTCACAATTGTCTTGCCAGCAATTTCTGCTGCAATCTTCTCATCAGCCTTTGCTGCAGCGATTACTTCATCGTTTGCAGCGCTTGTTGCAACATTCATCTTAGTGCGGATCTTGCCATTGATTTGAACAACGATTTCTACTGTATCATCAACGCACTTGTTCTCATCCCATGTTACCCAATTGCCATTTGCAAGCATGCCACCAAAGTTGCATTCTGCCCAAGCTTCCTCTGTGATATGAGGAGCAAATGGATTGAGGATAGTAAGAAGTGCTTTATATTCAGCATGATTAATCTTACCGTTGTCATAGATATCATTGAGAAGTGCCATAAGAGCAGCAATTGCTGTGTTGTACTTCATGTTCTCAATATCTTCTGATACCTTCTTGATTGCCTTGTTCATTGGCACTTCAAGTTCTGCTGAGAATGAATCGCCTGGAACAAGAACATCTTGAAGTCCCCAAATTCTATCAAGGAATCTCTTACAACCCTTAACAGATGACTCAGACCAAGGTGCTGCCTTCTCATAGTCACCCATGAAGAGTACATAAGTACGAAGTACGTCTGCACCATATTCATTTACAACATCCATAGGGTCAATTACATTGCCCTTAGACTTGGACATCTTATCACCGTCAGGACCAAGAATAAGGCCCTGAGCTGTACGCTTAGCATATGGCTCCTTAGTTGGAACAACACCGATATCATAGAGGAATCTATGCCAGAAACGTGAATAGATCATATGACGGGTTACGTGTTCCATACCACCGTTATACCAGTCAACCTGGCCCCAATACTCGAGCTTGTCACGAGCAGCGAGAGCCTCACTATTATGAGGATCCATATAACGGAGATAATACCAAGAAGAACCTGCCCACTGTGGCATTGTATCTGTCTCACGCTTCGCATCGCCACCGCACTTTGGGCACTTGCAGTTTACATATGAGTCAATCTTAGCAAGAGGGCTCTCGCCGTCTGTGCCTGGCTCGAATTGTTCAACTACAGGAAGCTTCAATGGAAGTTCCTCATATGGTACGCCAACCATACCACAATTTGGACAATGAACAATTGGAATAGGCTCGCCCCAATAACGCTGACGGTTGAATGCCCAGTCTTTCATCTTATACTGAACACCTTTCTCGCCATAGCCCTTTTCTTCTAAGAAAGCAGCCATCTTCTCAATTGAGTCTTTCTTATTATCTGTACCATTGAGGAAACCAGAATTTATCATCTCGCCGTCGCCTGTATAGGCTTCCTTCTCGATGTCTCCACCCTTGATAACTTCAATGATATCAATGCCAAACTTCTTAGCGAAGTCATAGTCACGCTGGTCATGTGCAGGTACGGCCATGATAGCTCCTGTACCATATCCCATCATTACATAGTCAGCAACGAAAATTGGAATCTCACGACCATCAACAGGATTGATGCCTGAAAGTCCTTCGATTTTTACACCTGTCTTGTCCTTTACAAGCTGAGTACGCTCAAACTCTGTCTTCTTTGCGCACTCTGCTCTATATGCCTTGATAGCATCCATATTAGAAATTCTATCAGCATACTTATCAATCATAGGATGCTCCGGTGCCATAACCATAAATGTTACACCGAAAAGTGTATCAGGACGTGTTGTATAAATTCTGAGCTGCTCATTGTCTGAGCCCTTAACATCAAAGTTTACAAAAGCACCAGTTGATTTGCCTATCCAGTTAACCTGCTGGAGCTTGATATTTGGAAGGTAATCGACTGTCTCGAGACCTTCTAGGAGTTTGTCAGCATATTCTGTAATTCTAAGATACCAAACGTCCTTAGACTTTTGAACTATATCGGAATGGCAGACGTCGCACTTTCCGCCTTGTGAATCCTCGTTTGATAATACAACTTTACATGATGGGCAATAGTTTACAAGAGCCTTATCACGGAATACAAGACCGTTCTCAAACATCTTGAGGAAGATCCACTGTGTCCACTTGTAATATCCTTCTTCTGTTGTATCGATTACTCTTGTCCAATCAAACGAGAAACCAACTGATCTGAGCTGATCTGAGAAATGCTCAATATTCATGTCAGTTACTTTTCTTGGATGTATACCTGTCTTGATGGCGTAGTTCTCTGTTGGAAGACCATATGCATCAAAACCAATTGGGAACAATACATTGTATCCTTGCATACGTCTCTTTCTTGATACTACTTCAAGGCCTGAGTATGCCTTGATATGTCCAACGTGCATACCTGCGCCTGATGGATAAGGAAATTCTACAAGTCCATAAAACTTAGGCTTGCTAGAACCATCCTCTGCGTGGAAAACACCTGTGTCTTCCCATTTCTGCTGCCACTTTGCTTCGACAGCCTTAAAATCATATGCTTTCATTTATGCCAACTCCTCTATGGAAATTTCTTCTGCGTCTGCCCAGAGTTTCTCAAGGTTATAATGCTCGCGCGCATCACTGATAAAGATATGTGTGATAACATCGCCGAAATCAAGAAGCAACCAATCGGATGCCTTGCCCTCGAGTCTGCCCTTCTCGCCGAGTTCGCCCATCTGGAAATCAACCTCGTCTGCAAGGGACTTAATATGAGTAGTAGATGTACCGTTTGCGATTACAAAATACTCAGCAAGTGCTGTGAGTTCAGAAACCTTCAATACTTTTACATCTATTGCTTTCTTATCGTCTAAAAATTTGAAAATATTCTTTACTTTTTCTTCTGCTGTCATAAATATGCCTCTATTTATTAAATAATTTGCACACTTCATTGTATGCATCAATTGTGTCCTGATTAATTACTCTGTCCTGACGAAGTAGATCCTGCAAAGTAAATCGTGTGCCTATTAGCACTGCTTCGTTTATATCGCGGAAAGCGGCCTCACGCACTTCATCTACTCCTGGATAATCTCTCTCATCGGAAATAAAGTCCGCAATATAAATTATCTTCTCAAGCATTGTCATATTAGCCTTAGCTGTTGTGTGATACTTTAGAGCAGATATCATCTCTTCGTCTGTTATATGAAGCTCGTCACGCACAAATGCAGCTCCTGCTGGTGCATGCCAGAGCTTAGGTGTCTTGATAACAACCTCTGGTATATCTGAAAAACGAAGCATATATTCCTTCTGTTCTTCTTCTGGAGAATTCTTCTCTATATCATGAAGCAGTCCACATATGTAAGCTCTCTCAACGTCCTCGCCATAGCGCTCCGCCAATTCTTTGGCCGCCTTGGCAACGTTGAGCGAATGTAGAAATCGTTTCTCTTGTAATTTTGATTTCATAAGTTCTACGAATTCTGCTTCACGTTCAATCATAGATATAAACCCCCATCATTTATAAATTCCAAAGTCTCATCTGTTACGAGACCTTCTATAGATTCACCATTTTTTCTCTTTTCTCTAATAGATGAAGAAGAGAGTTCAAGCGGTTCTATCGGCATAAGTTTAATTTTACCCTCTTGGAATTCTGCAGGAAAATGCTTTATCGCATATGCCTCTAAATCCTCATTGGTATATGCATTGGATCTTACTGCTGCGACAATTGTAGTGAGGTCAAGTATCCTTGCCGGTTTATACCATGTGTGAAGCGACATCAACATGTCATCCCCACATAGGAAGAAAAACTCAGCTTTCTTATACATACCCTTAAGTTCTCTCAAGGTGTCATATGTATAACTCTTGCCTTGCCTATCTATTTCAACCGCGCTCACTTCATAAATAGGATCACGAAATGTGCGTTTACACATCTCAATGCGATCCTCTGACGAAGCGAGGTCCGGCGCGCTCTTATGAGGAGGTACAAATGTTGGAATTATAAGGACACGGTCAAGCTCATAATCCTCAACAAATTTGGAAACAATATTAAGATGTCCAACATGAGGAGGGTTATATGTGCCTCCGAAAATTCCTATCTTTTCCACTTATATTCCTCTTATTTATAGAACTTCTTTTCCTTATCATATCTGCCGCCATAATTATTGCTTGCGGCAACTTTCTTGGCACGCTTGATATTGGCGGCCTTCTTCATTTGCTTCTCATGAAGTGGCTCGCTATAGCGATAGAGAATTACAACTCCACCGATTACACCAATTATGTCTGCTCCTGTTTTAGCAGCTAATTTGTCAGCAACTTCACGAGGTGTCTCTGGGCAAGTATCAAGAAGAATTTTTACCTTGATAAGTTCCTTGGCATCAAGGACTTCTTCTGTCTGAGCTACAACTGCCTCTGTAACACCATATTTACCTATTTGAAATACTGGATCCAAATTGTGAGCCTCAGCTCTCCACTTTGCTCTTTCCTTACTTGTCATCATAAAACCTCTTTTTTCAAAACATCGCACATTTCACGAAGTGCGCGACTTCTGTGGCTCATGCTATCCTTGACCTCTGGGCTTATTTCGCCAAATGTCTTATCACCAGGTTCTGCTCCAGGCATAGCCATTGCATCAACATTAATTAGAACGAGTGGGTCATAACCAAATCCGTTATTGCCCTTCTCCTCAAATCCAATATGTCCATGGCAATAGCCCTCTACAGTGAACTTGCGACCGTCAGGCATAACACACGCAATTGCACATGTATAGTGCGCGGTGCGTAGAGGGAGTGGCGTGTCGCCAAGTTCGCGCAGAACTTTCATATTGTTTGCCTTGTTCTTGTCAATTCTGGCATCAGCCTCATCGCCGCTGTAGCGCGCGGAATAAATTCCTGGCGCGCCATCCAAGGCGTCAATGCTTATGCCGGAATCATCAGCAAGAGTTGGCAAGCCAGAAAATTCTGCGCCACTCTCTGCTTTTAGCAAGGCGTTCTCTATAAATGTAGTTCCAGTCTCTTCAACCTCTGGTAGAGTGAGGCCCAATTCATAAGGCATCTTAATCTCAATGCCGAGCGGGTCCAGAATTCGACTGAACTCAATCATCTTATCCTTGTTGGATGTTGCAATTAAGAAAATCATCCCATATACTCCCCAGAACCACCAAAGAGATTGCTCCAGAAGGACTTCTTCTCTGGTTTTGGTTCCTTAGTTTTCTTCTCAACTGGTTCTTCCTCAATCTCAGGTTCTTCCTCAATCTCAGGTTCTTCCTCAATCTCAGGTTCTTCTTCGATCTCTGGCTCTTCCTCGATCTCTGGTTCCTCTTCAATCTCTGGCTCCTCTTCGATCTCTGGTTCCTCTTCGATCTCTGGTTCCTCTTCGATCTCTGGTTCCTCTTCGATTATCTCTGGCTCTTCCTCGATCTCTGGTTCCTCTTCGATTATCTCTGGCTCTGGTTCTGGCTCTTCTTCTGCTACTTCTTCCACTTCTGCGGCAGCAGCTGCCTCAGCCTCTGCTTCAAGACGAGCCTTCTCCTCTGCTTCGAGGCGAGCCTTTTCCTCTGCCTCGAGACGCTGACGTTCTACTTCACGAGCAGCAGCTTCTGCCTTATCGCGAGCAAGACGTTCCTCGTTAACAGTAATAATAGGCTCATAGTTAGATGCGTCCTCTGGCTCCTCAATATCAAAGAGTGATTCTGCAAATGTTGTAGCGGAGAATGGCTGTAGATCATCGAGACCTTCACCAACACCGATAAATTTAACTGGAAGTTTTAAGTCGTTCTTGATTGAGAGAACTACACCGCCTCGTGCAGTACCATCAAGTTTTGTAAGAACGATACCTGATACTTCAGTAACACTCATAAACTCCTTGGCCTGTGAAATTGCATTCTGTCCTGTTGTTGCATCAAGAACAAGGAATATTTCACGGTCAGAATATGGAAGTTCTCTATCGATTACACGATAGATTTTATTGAGCTCTTCCATGAGATTCTTCTTATTATGAAGACGGCCTGCTGTATCAATAATGATTACATCAGCATTTCTTGCGATACCCGCTCCGATAGTATCAAATACTACAGCAGCTGGGTCTGCGCCCTCTTTATGCTTTACGATTTCAACACCGGCACGCTCTGTCCAGATTTCGAGCTGGTCGATTGCAGCAGCGCGGAAAGTATCTGCAGCGCCAACAATAACCTTCTTGCCTTGCTCCTTAAAATAATGAGACATCTTGCCGATTGTTGTTGTCTTACCAACACCGTTTACACCTACTACCAATATGATGGCAGGTGTTGTAACGAAGTCTATCTTTTGGTCCTCGCCGAGCATATCGGCAACGACCTCTTTAATTACTGTGCGGACCTCTGTTGGATGCTTTATTCCTTTGCTACCAACACGGTCTTTTACTTCGTCAACGATAAATGCTGCTGTTGATACACCAACATCACCCATGATGAGAACCTCAGTCAACTCATCATATAAATCGTCGCCTATTTCATCAAAGGCATCGAGTACATTATCAATGTTGCCAGAAAATTGATCTCTGGTTTTTTTCATGCCTTTACTTATCTTTCTGTTAAATAGTCCCACTCTTTTATTCTCCTTTAGTTAAGACCAAGTTTTTTAGCCATCTCAGCTGTCTTGAGTTCAAGCAACTTAGATACGCCTTCCTCCTGCATTGTTACACCATAGAGGATATCAGATTCCTCCATTGTGCCACGACGGTGTGTGATGAGGATAAACTGTGTATTATTAGTCATACGACGAACATACTGTGCATAACGAGTAACATTTACATCGTCAAGTGCTGCTTCAACCTCATCGAAAATACAGAATGGAGCTGGAGTAACTTTCAGTATTGCAAAGAGAAGTGCAATAGCAGAAAGTCCCTTCTCACCACCGGATAGAAGATCGATATTTTGTACGTTCTTTCCTGGTGGCTGAACCTTAATCTCAATTGGTGACTCCAAGATATCAAGCTCATCCTCGAGAAGAAGTTCTGCCTTACCACCATCAAAGAGTTCAACGAATGTCTCGCCAAACGCCTTGTTGATTCTTGCAAACTGCTCACGGAACTGAAGTGACATATTGGATGTAAGCTCATCAATAAGTTTTATAAGTTCAACCTTGGATACTTCTATATCGGAAATCTGAGTGCTCATAAATTCATAGCGCTCGGATACTTCCTTGTATTCCTCTATTGCTCCAACATTTACGGAGCCAAGAGCCTTAATCTTATTCTTAATCTCAGAGAGTGATGCCTTGGCCTCGCGAGGATTCTCTGCAGGATCAGCAATCTCTGATGCTTCACGGCGTGTCAATTGATATTCCTCATAGAGACGGTTCTCAGTCTCCTCATACTCGCGAAGCATATTTGCTTTCTGCTCCTCGAGACGAGCGAGGTCGCCTGATAAGTGCTCACGCATTGTTGTCTTCTCACGCTCAAGCTGGCGAAGACCAACTGAATCCGCCTCAGCCTGTTGACGCTCTTCAGTGAGGTCAGCGATGCGCTGCTCAGAACTGATATTCTTGCCCTTAATCTCTTCTGCTTTTGCTCTTAGTTCTTCTATCTCAGCAGTCGCAGTCGCATTGAGGTCTTCAAATACTTTGATCTCTGCGCGAAGTTCATCTTCACGTGATGACTCTGATTGATTTGCCTCCTCGAAGGCAGCAATGATATCGCGGTTCGCTTGAACATCCTTGGATAGAGCAAGTATGTCGAGATCAATCTGCTTGGATGCAGCATCCATCTCCTCGCGCTTTTGACGAAGTTCTTCTTTATTTCCTGTAAGGGATGCTATCTCATCCTCAACAGCTTTCATCTCTTCTGAAAGTTTCTTCTCTTCTGTGTCAGCAGCCTTGATGATCTTATCGAACTCGTCTATACGAGTCTGTGCATTTGCCTGTTCCTCATCGAGATCACGAACTGCTTCAAGAACACTTTCAAGTTGGCCGCTTACAAGTTTCAATGCGCCCTCTGCTCTAACCTTTTCCTCATTAGCTGTTGTGAGATCAGCCTCTGCACCAAGGAGGTCAGCTCTGCATTTTGAAAGTTCCTCTGTTGTTGCCTTGAATGTCTCATCAAGCTGTATGAGTTCAGCCTTCATAGACTCGAGTTTCTTCTTTTGGTCATCAATATTGCCAGAGCGAGAAAGTATTCCTGCATTCTGAACTTTAGAACCACCAGTGATTGAACCACCGGCATTAATAACCTGTCCATCGAGGGTAACAATCTTAAATCTGTTTTTGTATTTCTTACCGATTGCAATTGCACAATCGATATCATCAACAACTACAGTACGGCAAAGTTGTGCCTTGATAACCTCATCATATTTCTTATCTACGCTGACAAGATTGCTAGCGATATCAATATACCCGTAGCAATCGTCGAGATTATCCTCATCAAGTGGCTTGGACTTAATTGTAGAGATAGGAAGGAAAGTAGCACGACCGCCCTTGCTCTCTTTTAGGAATTTAACTGCTTTCTTAGCATCAGCATCTGTATCTACAACAACATGCTGAATTGATGCGCCAAGAGCAGTTTCAATAGCAGTTGAATACTTATCCTTAACACTGATAAGTTGAGAAATTGTTCCGTGGATACCACGAAGTGTTCCACGCTTTGCTTCCTTGATTACAGATTTAACACTTCCGGAATAACCTTCCATGTTCTTCTCAAGTTCTTCGAGCATTAAAATCTTGTCTTCAAGAGTTGAAACAGCAAGACGCTTTTCTTCTACCTCAGCCTTTTGTGAATTATATTTCTCTTCACGCTTTTCGCAGCGCAAACGATAACCATCTATTGAGTTGGAAAGGCTGGTGATTGTATCCATACAATCATCGAGATCCTTTTCTGC
The DNA here is from genome assembly GCA_045642705.1 of Acutalibacteraceae bacterium. Classification (GTDB taxonomy): domain Bacteria; phylum Bacillota; class Clostridia; order Oscillospirales; family Acutalibacteraceae; genus UBA1227. Next base: position 11,781 of record JAZUJK010000018.1, on the reverse strand, counting down.
CTTTTCTTTCTCTGCTTTAAACTTATCGATAATCTCCTGTCTCTCGGCACGGTTTTGATCAACATTTTCATTTCGTGTCAGAATTTCTTCCTTACCGGACATAGCAGCAGATTTCTTAACTCTGATATCTGCAACCTGAGATGATAAATCAGCAAGCTTTTCTGAGAGTTCAACTGTCTTATCTGAATTTTCACTATCTGACTTCGCAAGACTCTCAGCATCAACTTTGAGATTGCCAAGTTCCTCTTGCTTAATTCCGATCTGACGTTCCAGTTCAGCAATCTTTTCTTCTGTCTCGTGAATTTTCTCCTCTGTTGCTGCACGCTCACCAGTTGCTGTCTCCATATCCTTCTTGATACGTTCAATTGACTGGTTGTTATGCTCGATTGAGTTCTCATCAACAGCAATCTTAGAAGATATATCTGCAATCTGTTCCTCTGACTCGGACATTCCTGTACGAATATTATCTATTTCGCAAGTGATATCTTGTGTGCGCTTGATAATCTCATCTGTCTTGGCCTCAATTTTTTCGAGCTCCTCAACAGCTGCTGTATATTGCGCATTAGAAATCTCAATCTTGTGTTCTTGATCACGGAGCTTATCCTTGAGGGAGTCGATTGTATACAGCCACAAACTAATCTCGAGTGACTTCTTTTCCTCTGCAAGCACAAGGAACTTCTCTGCCTTCTCGCTCTGAATTTTCAATGGGCCTACACGGCTCTCAAGTTCTGCAAGAATATCGCGGAGACGGATGAGATTCTCCTCAGTCTGATCAAGACGGCGGAGAGCATCCGTTCTTCTGTAGCGGAAATGTGAAATTCCAGCTGCTTCTTCGAGCATATCACGACGTTCCTTGGACTTCGCTGATACCATGTCGGCAACCTTACCCTGGCTGACAATTGAATAGCCATCTCTGCCAAGACCTGTATCCATGAAGAGTTCATTTACATCACGCAAACGAACTGTCTCATCGTTGATTCTATATTCACTTTCACCTGAGCGATAATAACGTCTTGTGATAGCAACTTCATCATTGTCGTTTTGGAGGCTTCTGTCTCTGTTGTCGAGACGCAAAGTAACTTCGGCGTAACCAAGAGCTTTTCTGATGCTCGTTCCGCCAAAGATTACATCCTCCATCTTAGCGCCACGGAGATTCTTGGTTGATTGCTCACCGAGAACCCAGCGCACTGCATCGGAGATATTACTCTTGCCGGAACCATTTGGTCCGACAACAGCTGTCATTCCCTTGTCAAAACTCAAAATGGTCTTGTCAGGGAAGGACTTAAATCCTTGCATTTCAAGTGATTTTAAAATCATGCGTTAATCTTCCTCTATCAAAATTTCGTATCGATTTAAACTTTCATTAGAAAACACATTACAGATGTAATTAATATCTTTTAATTGTACTATATTTTGCTTATTCTGTCCCGTCATTTTTGAAATTTCTTTTGGATTTACGAAAATTTTATATGTGTGCCCCTCAGGGTCTTTATATTTGCTAAGCATTTCGCGAGCTTTTTCGAAGTAAATGCGACCTTCAACAAGCTCACGGAAGGCTGGGTGATATGCGCCGGCAAGGTAGCCGTCTTCGACATTTCCGCCGGAGTGAAGGCCGAGCCTTATGACCTTGATGCCTGCATCCAAAAACATTGGTAGCAGGCGGGCGCATAAGGCAACTGCGCTGTCCAGAGACTCCGGCTGATACTTGCCGGCCGCCATAAGTTCAGCGAGTTCTGTATGCTCGAGGACAACAGTCGGATAGATGCGAACTGTTGCCGGAGCAAGCTTTATAAGTTCATTTGCCGTATAGACCGCACCCTCATCCGTGTCGCCATATAGACCCGTCATCATCTGTAGGCCAAGCTCAAAGCCAAAACTTTTGATAAGTTCCGATGCATGCCTTACATCGTCTGATGTATGGCCACGCCTATTCATCTCGAGTACGCGGTCATCCATCGATTGCGCACCGAGTTCTATGGCCTCAACACCATACTCTTTTAGAATGCCAAGTATCTCCTCGTCAATACAATCAGGCCTCGTAGATATGCGGATTCCTGTGATACTTCCATTGTCCACATAAGGCTTGGCTGCACCAAGAAGTTCTAACATATAATCCCTTGGAATAGCGGTAAAACTTCCCCCAAAAAACGCAAGTTGGCCGTCACAGCAACCGGAGTCGAGCGCAGTTTTAACTGCCTCGTCGACATCGGCTGGTGTGGCGGTCTCTTGTTTTCCAGATATTATGTGTTGATTACAAAAGCTGCACTGCCTCGGGCATCCGATATGAGCCACAAAGAGTGCTATGTTCTTGTGACTCATAATCCCATTAACTCCAATGCTTCTCGTGCTGCTTCCTGTTCAGCATGTTTCTTGGTCTTGCCAACTCCATGTCCTATAACATTGGAGTTGAGATGAAGTTCTACTTCAAATTCCTTGTTGTGATCTGGTCCAGATTCACCAACAAGCACATATGTAAGTGTCTCCTCAGGATTCTTTTGAATTACCTCCTGGAGCACAGTTTTATAGTCCTTAAATGAGATCTGATGCTTCTCAATTGCAGGAATAATAAATCTCAAAATGAACTTTCTTGCAGGCTCAATTCCACCGTCGAGATAGATTGATGCAATTACTGCTTCAAAGGCATCTGCAAGTATAGATACTCGCTCTCGGCCTCCTGTTTTCTCCTCACCTTTTCCAAGGAGAAGATACTTGCCGAGATCGAGTTCTTTCGCATAGTCGTAGTTCGCATCCTCACATACAGTTGCTGCGCGAAGCTTAGTAAGCTGTCCCTCTGGAAGGTCCTTCTTGTGAGTAAAGAAATATTCAGCTGTAACAAATCCAAGTACAGAGTCGCCAAGAAATTCAAGGCGTTCGTTGTACTTGTGACCATTCCCTTTTTCATTTGCATAAGACGAATGAGTAAGGGCAGTTTCAAGAAGAGAAATGTCCTTATACTGGTAATCTATCGCCTTTTCAAACTCTGAAAAATCCACGTTTATTCCTCCTCGGAAGCAGCCCCAGCAAGGCAGTTTGCTATCTCATCAATAGCGCCAGATTTAGCATAGTCGATAGCCTGACGAATTGCATTCTTAAATGCACGGGCATCAGATGAGCCATGGCCCTTAATTACAGGCTTGGCAATACCCATAAGTGGTGCTCCGCCATATGCTTTATAATCCATCTTCTTTTTAAAGTCCTTCATGTTGGAAGAAATGAGAAGATAGCCAATCTTAGTCTTGATATTGGTCTTGAAAATATCCTTGATATTCTTGAGAAGTACGCCAGCAACGCCCTCGTACATCTTGAGAATTACATTACCTGTGAAGCCCTCACATACAACAACATCTGCTCCACCTGCTGGAATATCGCGAACCTCGATATTACCAACAAAGTTGTAATTTGCATTGCTCATGAGTTTATATGCTTCAACAAGTGTCTCTGTACCCTTGTTCTCCTCTACACCAATATTGGCAAGGCCGACGCGTGGATTTTCAACGCCCTCGACCTTCTCCATATATGTCTTGGCCATAATTGCAAATTCATTGAGTGTCTCTGGTGTAACAGCAAGATTAGCGCCACAGTCCATCATCATGAATTTACCTTCGTCAGATGGCATAAGAGATGCGATAGCAGCACGCTTAACGCCCTTAATTCTCTTGACAAAAAGGTTTGCACCTACAACAACAGCGCCTGTTGAGCCTGCTGTTACAAATGCGTCGCCCTTGCCCTCTGCGAGAAGACGAAGACCGAGTCCCATAGAAGAATCTTTATGTTCATTACGGATTGAAAGAGGATTCTCTTCAACGAGGATAACATCCTCTGTATGAGCAATCTCCATATCTGAGATATCAAGATTGTTCTCCTTGGCACAAGCATTTATCTTGGCCTCGTCACCTACGAGAAGTATCTCACAACCATATTCACGTTTTGCATCGATTGAACCTTTAATAATTTCAAGTGGGGCATTATCTCCACCGAAAGCATCTACAATAATTTTCATTTAAATTACCTCTTGTTCAAAATATGCGAGAGATCTATCAGCAAGAGCTTGATATCTCTCCTTCTTATCTCTGATATGTGGTTCAATTGGAGGAAGTACTCCAAAATTTGCTCCCATTGGCTGGAAGTTTTCCACACTTTCATCACTAATATATCTTGCGAGAGCGCCCATCATAGTGATATTTGGAAGAATAAATTTCTCCTCACCATTTATAAATCTTGCGGCATTAATTCCAGCAAGAATTCCGCTCTCTGCTGACTCCATATATCCCTCTACGCCAGTGATCTGACCAGCAAAGAAGAGACCTGGTACAGTCTTGAATTGATAGTCTGGACCGAGGAGTTTTGGTGAATTGATAAATGTATTTCTATGCATTACACCATAGCGCAAGAACTCTGCGTCATGTAGCGCAGGGATCATTGAAAATACGCGCTTTTGCTCGCCAAACTTCAAGTTGGTCTGGAAGCCGACGAGATTGAACATCTCGCCGTCCTTGGTCTCGCGACGGAGCTGTAAACAGGCCCATGGCCTATGGCCTGTACGAGGGTCGCGCAAACCGACCGGCTTGAGCGGGCCAAAGCGCATCGTATCAATACCACGATTTGCCATAACCTCAATTGGCATACAGCCTTCATAACCTGTCTTGCGTTTATCAAAATCATGCTGAGGAGCACCTTCTGCATTTATGAGAGCTTCATAAAATGCCTCATACTCCTCCTTATTCATAGGACAATTAATATAGTCATCATCACCATGGTCATAACGTGATGCGCAAAATGCGAGATCCATATCAATGCTATCACCAGCAACAATTGGAGCTGCCGCATCAAAGAAATGAAGTGATGTTCCACAGAGTTTTTCAATCTCTGCTGTCAGGGCCTCTGATACAAGTGGGCCCGCAGCAATAATTACAGCATCAGCATCTTTTCCTATCTCTGGAATTGATGTGATTTCCTCTCTGTGAATTATGATATTTTCCTGTGCTTCAACTCTCTCAGTTACCATTGCTGCGAACTTTTCGCGGTCAACTGAAAGTGAACCACCTGCGGGTACGCTGCACTGCTTTGCACAGTCAACGCAGACGGAATCGAACTTGGTCATCTCCTCTTTCATAAGGCCTGCTGCCGAATCGATACGCATAGCTTTAAAAGAGTTAGAACATACAAGCTCTGCAAAATTTACATTTTTATGTGCAGGAGAAAAACGGACAGGTTTCATCTCATAGAGATGAACCGTAATTCCTCTGCGAGCGAGCTGCATTGCAGCCTCAACTCCAGCGAAACCCGCTCCTACTACAATTGCGCTTTTAGCCATTCTTAGTGCTCCTCTTTCTAGGTGCTGCGCCTGTATATCCGCAGCCTTCCTTGAGACATACATAATTCATTCTGTGCTTGAAGAGGCTGCTTCCACATTCTGGACATGTCTCTCCTGCAACAGGTGCATCCCATGTGCTGAAATTACAATTTGGATAATTGCTACAACCATAGAATGTATAGCCCTTCTTGGACTTTCTCTGAATTACATCGCCACCGCATACTGGGCACTTAGCACCAGTATCCTGGATAAGAGGTCTTGTATTCTTGCACTCTGGATAACCAGGACAAGCAAGGAACTTACCAAATCTACCGCTCTTGACAACCATCATACGGCCACATTTTTCACAAGGAATATCTGTCTTGTCTTCCTCGAGCTGGATTTTAACACCATCCATCTCAACCTTGGCCTTGGAAAGTGTAGCCTCGAGATCATCATAGAAATCGCTGATAAGTCCGACATATTCCATCTTACCTTCTGCGATATCATCAAGGCTTGTTTCCATCTGAGCTGTAAACTTAGTATTTACAAACTTAGGGAATTTATCACGGAGAAGACCGGTTGTTGCTTCACCGAGTTCTGTTGGCTTTAAGAGTTTACCCTCTCTTACAACATATTCACGAGAGAGAATTGTTGTGATAATAGATGCATAAGTTGAAGGACGACCAACACCGTTCTCTTCAAGAGCCTTTACAAGAGCAGCTTCTGTGAAACGAGAAGGTGCCTGTGTGAAGTGCTGGTTACCACTGAGCTCCTTGAGCTTTAATGGCATGCCTTCTGTGAGGTCAGGAAGAATTGCTTCCTCACCGTCCTCTGCATCGTTGTCATAGAGTACTGTATAACCATCAAATTTAACGCTATATCCATTTGCGCCAAAGAGAAGATATCCCTTGTCGCCAGGTGTAGATCCCTTGATCTCAACCTTAACAGTGTTCTGAACACAAACAGCCATAAGGCTTGCAATAAAGCGCTGCCAGATAAGCTTATAGAGCTTGTACTGATCAGAAGAAAGTGATGGTTTTGCAAGTTCTGGTGTCAAAGTAACATCTGTTGGACGGATAGCTTCATGAGCATCCTGAGCGTTATTTCTTGACTTGAAATAACGTGGCTTCTCTGGGAGATATTTCTCACCATAAGTTGCTGTGATAAAGTCCTTAGTCATAGCACGAGCTTCCTCAGAAATACGGAGGGAGTCAGTTCTCATGTATGTGATAAGACCTACCTGTCCACGACCAACAACATTGATACCTTCATATAGTTCCTGAGCAACCTTCATTGTGCGCTTTGCCTGGAAGCCAAGTCTACGAGATGCATCCTGTTGAAGTGTAGATGTGATGAATGGTGGTGCTGGCTGTTTCTTTCTAATGCCCTTCTTTACACTGTCTACTGTGTATGTTGCACCATCAAGTCTGCTTAAAAATTTATCTGATTGTTCTTTTGTCGCAATTTTTACCTTGCCAGTTTCGTCACCTATGAAACTAGCTGAGAAAGCCTTTCTCTGAGCCTGTGGGATGAACTTTGCATCGAGTGTCCAATACTCCTCAGGCTGGAATGCGCGGATTTCCTCCTCGCGGTCAACAATAAGTCTTACAGCTACGCTCTGTACACGTCCTGCCGAGAGACCACGTCTGATTTTCTGAGATACAAATGGAGATAATCTATAACCTACGAGACGGTCAAGGATACGGCGAGCCTGCTGAGCATTTACAAGATCCATATCGATCTTGTGAGGGCTTGCAATACCAGCCATGATACCTGTCTTCGTAATCTCATTGAATGTAACACGATTTGCCTTGTTCATATCAAGGTCAAGAAGTGTTGCAAGATGCCATGAAATTGCCTCTCCCTCGCGGTCCGGGTCGGTTGCGAGAAAGACTTCGTCTGCCTTGGCAACTTCGCGCTTTAGATCACGAACGAGATTTTCCTTTCCCTTTATTACTGCATACTTAGGCTCAAAGTTGTTTTTAACATCAACGTTGAGTTTAGCTGCAGGAAGGTCACGTACGTGACCCATTGAAGCAACGACTGTGTAGTCCTTGCCAAGGTACTCCTTGATTGTTTTAGTCTTTGTAGGTGACTCCACGATAATAAGTTTTGACATAAAGAACCCATCCTTATTATTTTATTACGTATTTTGTATTTGGCAGAAGCTCAACATATCCATAGAGTTCCAGCTCGGTCAATGCACCGAGCAATGAACTTGCTGGCATACATAGAGATTCTGATAATTCCCAAGTTGAAATTGGATCGCGAGGCATCACTTTGTAAACACGTTTTGCCTCTTCACTAAGCGGATCTACGATATCGCGTTTTAGTGGCTTATGTCTGTCTCGCCACGCGATGCGTTCTTTCTCGCTTTTCTCATAAATCTTTTGTATCTGATTGTCCTGAACTCTCCTCGGAAGCCCAAGTTTCGTAAGGTCAATTGATAGATCAACATCCTCACATATTTTAATGGTTTCAGGAAATCTTCCGATATATTCAGTAATTAGATCCATTGGCATCTTAATTGCTTTTGCACCGCCATCAAGCAATGAGAAGTTTCCGGCCTTGGACGAGTGGCGCTTTTCTGGTGGAAGATCTTTCGACTCCCACTCTATTGCCATAACATCACGGCCCTGTTCGAGTGCATGATGAGCAGTTATAAGTGACCCGCTCACATTTTTGGCCTCCACCACTATTGTTCCAACTGTCATGCCTGATATTAGGCGATTTCGGATTGGAAAAGTTGCTTTATATACCTCTGTAAATGGCGGATATTCAGACACGAGCGCCCCTTGTCTCTCGATGACGCTCCTAAGTATCTCATTGGCCTTGAGATAATTGTCGCCTATTGCACCGCCGAGTACGGCGATTGTATCCGCGCCGGCACGAAGCGCACCGAGGTGAGCCGCAGTGTCGATGCCAATGGCACCTCCGCTCACCACGCAGAACCCGCATTGTGATGCGATTTTAGATAGTTCCTGCGCCGCCGCGCGACAGGCGTCTGTATCATTTCTTGTTCCAACAATCGCAATCGGTACCTTGTCATAATAACTTTCAAGTGAACCGCGTACGAAAAGTAGAACTGGTGGATCCTGTATCTCCCGAAGTAAATCTGGAAAATCAGGCTCAGGAAAAGTGATAATATCTACTGAACGCTTAGAACACTCTTCAACAATTTTATAGGTGTCCTCGATATCATTCTTTTCCATTCGGTCAATTTGAAGTGGTGTGAACACTCCAGAAATACGCCTCTCATAAGGAGACATATTATAAATCTCCTCCGCAGAAGAGAAGGTGCTGAAAATTAGTCCAGTATTATTGGCTCCTGGACCGAGAGCCTTCTGTAACCATAGATAGTAATTAACATTCCTCATAAATAGGCTTCACCATTTCCCACATAATAATGGAAGCTGCTGCTCCCGCATTAAGTGACTCCGCTCTGCCTGTCATTTTAATCGTAATGCTATCCTTACAATTCTCCATAGTGCTCTGGGTTACACCATTTGCCTCGTTGCCTATAACGCAGATAACACCGCCGCTAAAATCAGCGTCAGTGATACTTTTAGCATCTGCTCTAGGTGTTGATGCATATGTCTTCATACCCTGTTCTTGAGCATCTCTAATTGTTTTTGCAACGTCTGCCACTTCGATTACTGGCAACCTGAGTAATGCACCCATTGATGCGCGTAATGCTTTTGGGCTATAGACACCGCAACCACCGGAGACAATAAGACCTGTTATTCCAAGCGCTTCAGCTGTTCTGCTGATTGCACCAAGATTAGCAGGGTCCTGTACGTTCTCAAGCAAGATATACTTGCCATCCTTGTCGATGTCAGCCACACCCTTATCCTCTGCTACTACGCAAAAGATTCCCTGAGGATTCTTGGTGTCTGACATTCTCTCGCTGACAGCTTCGCTTATCTCAAAGCTGCAATTCGCAGCAGCGATAAGCGCATCTATATCAGCCTTGTTATTCTCATAGATATTATCAGTAAAATATAGCTCGCAAATATCTCTTCCACTGCGCAGAACATCAAGTACAAGGCGAAGTCCCTCAAGGACAAAAAGACCCTGTTCCTTTCTGCTCTTGGCAGAAGAAACGAGTTCAGTATATGCCTTAACTTTTTTATTTTGCACACTGGTAATGCGTTCCATAAAATACCTCTAAAAAGCAAAAGACACGCCCGCGTACGCAGGAGCGTACGGGCGTGTAGTCTTTAATTATTTTGCGAGTGCTGCACGAGCCTTGTCGCAAAGTTCTGTGAATGCTGCTGGATCAGAAATAGCGATTTCTGAGAGCATCTTTCTGTTGAGGTCAATGCCAGCCTTCTTGAGGCCATTGATGAATGTTGAGTAATTCATGCCATTCATCTTACAAGCAGCTGAGATTCTTGTAATCCAGAGACGACGGAAATCTCTCTTCTTCTGCTTTCTGCCGATATATGCATAGTTGCCTGACTTCATTACAGCTTCTTTAGCTGTCTTAAAGAGTGCGTGCTTTGAGCCATAGTAGCCCTTAGCCATCTTAAGTGTTTTATTTCTGCGCTTTCTTGTCATCATAGCGCCCTTAACTCTAGCCATTGTATGTTATCCTCCTCTAATTAATACTTGTAAGGAACAAGTCTCTTAATCTGCTTCTGGTTTGTCTTATCTGCAACAACCTGCTGACGAAGATTTCTTTTTCTCTTAGTAGACTTCTTAGTAAGGATGTGTGATTTGTTTGCATGAGCAATCATTGGCTTACCATTCTTGGATACCTTGAAACGCTTTTTAGCGCCTGAATGTGTCTTAATTTTTGGCATGATATATTTCCTCCTTGAAATTATTTACTTAGATGTTTTTACTGGAGCTAGGAACATAAGCATCTGGCGACCTTCAAGCTTCGCAGCCTTTTCTACAGTGCCAAATTCCGAACAAGCTTCTGCAAATTCTTCCATGGTAACGAGTCCGTTCTCTGGGTGAGCCATTTCACGGCCACGGAAACGGATAGAAACCTTAACCTTATTTCCAGACTTCAAGAACTTCATAGCCTGATTAGCCTTGGTCTCAAAGTCATGTGTGTCGATCTTAAGGGAAAGTCTAATTTCCTTAATTTCAACAACCTTCTGATTTTTCTTAGCTTCTTTTTCACGTTTTGACTGCTCAAAGCGATACTTGCCATAGTCCATAATCTTACAAACTGGTGGCTGGGCATTTGGAGCAATCTTAACCAAGTCGAGGTCACGCTCAACAGCTATCTTTAATGCGTCCTTTGCAGACATGATACCAAGCTGTTCGCCGTCATCAGTTACAACTCTTACTTCCTTGTCTCTGATTTCCTCGTTGATTTGAGTTTCTGCCTTTTTAGTGTTCGTGCTAATGTTCATACACCTCCGGGTAAAATAAATGCGCGGACTGATACACTCGTCCACGCAATACAAATCAAATCGTATTGACCTATGAGCCATAAGACATAGGTGAGAACGGGTATGTCCTTCTTTGTTGTACGAAGATATTACACCATGCACATTATAATGTCAATATATATTTATGCAGAATTTCGTATCTTGACATGAAAAAATTGATGGGGTATTATATACAAGCATTCGAAATGCGGATTTAGCTCATCTGGTAGAGCGCCACCTTGCCAAGGTGGAGGTAGCGGGTTCGAGCCCCGTAATCCGCTTATCGCGGTTTGGAAATATCCTTATCGTGTAAAAAATCCGGAACTTTTCGTTCCGGATTTTTTTATTGCCCTTATTCTTTCGGTTTGCATTGCAAAATGCCGAATGATACTGTCGTGGTCAGAGAAGAAAGACTGTCGAGCTTTGCGATATCGCGCTCTGAAGTCTTATGGATATACGGAGTCATTGCAAATAATGCTTTCAGGTGTTCAGCAGGAACAGTGATCGAAGCTGTTACCCGTTCAAAATTCGTCAATACGAAGCCGTCAGGCGCAGTTTCGACAGGTTTGTTCTCATAAGGAACTTCATAAACTGCCTGTTTCAGTTCCCAGAGATGCTTTTCAAGCGGAATCACGCGCAAAAGCATTCCATCCGGTTTGAGTATACGCCGAAACTCCTGCGGTTCACAGGGCGCAAATAAATTCAGAATACAATCACAGGATTGATCGGCAACCGGAATATGATTGACTGATGCAACCGCCCAGTGTGCATCCGGAATCCCCTGCTGTTTTGCACGAACCGCCGCAAACCGCAGAATATCCGGTGAAATATCAATTCCGCATAATGCCGCCTGCATACCGTTTTGACGCAGCATCGCCGTGACGGCACAGGAATACCAGCCCTCTCCGCAGCCGACATCCATGATCGCTGCCGGCTGCTGCTGCGCAATGATCTCGCATAGGCGGTCAAGCAATATTTTATAGTATCCTGCATTGAGGAACGTCTGACGCGCCTTCGCCATTTCAGCATCATCTCCGCGCTGACGGCGGCTTTGCCGCATAAGCAAATTGACATATCCGGATTTTGCACGGTCAAAAC
>JAZUJK010000017.1:0-5014 GCA_045642705.1 Acutalibacteraceae bacterium | reverse complement strand
CATTTTTATTTTCTGTTTTTCATCAAGAGTGAGTTTTTCTGACATTTGCATGCCTCCTCTTATACATTAAACCTAAAGAGTACTACGTCACCATCTTGCATGACGTACTCCTTTCCTTCTGAACGAATAAGGCCCTTATCTCTTGCTGCTGCAAGTGAGCCACAATCAAGCAGTGTCTGATAGTTAATTACCTCGGCACGGATAAATCCACGCTCGATGTCTGAATGAATCTTACCAGCTGCTTTTGGTGCCTTGGTTCCCTTCTTGATTGTCCAAGCGCGAACCTCTGGTTCTCCTGCTGTAAGGAAAGACATAAGACCAAGAAGGTCGTATGAGCGCTGGATGAGAAGATCAAGACCGCTCTTCTCTATTCCAAGGTCTAAAAGGAACATCTCCTTCTCCTCAGGGCTGAGGTCTGCAATCTGTGCCTCCATCTCTGCACAGATAGGTAGTGTCTCTGAGCCCTCTTCATCAGCAATCTTCTTGACTGCCTGGTAGCGGGCATTGGACTCGATGCCGCCAGCGAAATCATCCTCGCTCATATTACAAGCGTAGATAACTGGCTTGTATGTGAGGAGATTGAAATCGACGAGTATATCCTCCTCGTCCTCGGTGAGTTCTACTGTGCGCGCGCATTTGCCTGCACCGAGTGCCTCTTTAAATCTATTTAGTACTTCGAGTTCCTTGGCGAGGGACTTGTCTCCCTTCATAGCCTTCTCTACTCGAACAATTCTCTTATCGAGAACTTCCATATCAGCGAGAATAAGTTCCAAGTTGATAGTTTCAATATCGCGAGCTGGATCTACGGAGCCCTCGACATGAACTATGTCATCGTTGTCAAAGCAACGGACAACGTGAAGTATTGCATCCACCTCGCGGATATGTGAGAGGAACTTATTTCCAAGTCCCTCGCCCTGGGATGCGCCCTTAACGAGTCCTGCGATATCAACGAATTCAACTGATGCAGGAACTACTGATTTCGGATGATAGAGTTCAACGAGTTTATCAAGTCTGTCATCTGGTACTGCAACAACACCAACATTTGGCTCAATTGTGCAGAATGGATAGTTGGCAGCGCCAGCTCCCGCATTAGTAATAGCATTAAAAAGTGTACTTTTGCCTACGTTTGGCAAACCTACGATTCCGAGTTTCATAAGTCTTCCTTTCTATATCTCAACAAGTAGAAGTCCTACAAGTGTACCAATCAAAGTGAATAGCGCCGGCATCTTGGAGCGCCACATAAGGATTGCTTCTGGGAGCAACTCACCAAATACAACATAGAGCATAGCGCCCGATGCAAATGAGAGTGAGATTGCAAGCCAGATTGGACTGAGAAGTCCAAGTGAGTAACCGATAATTGCACCAATAATTGTTGGTGCACCAGAGAGTGCAGTAATAAGTACGGCACGAGCCTTAGATGTTCCGCCAGTGATAAGTGGAACTGCAACAGCCATACCCTCTGGTATGTTGTGAAGACCGATTACAATTGCAAGAATGAGACCTGAGCCAGCGAACTCTGTTGCTGACTGGCCAGCATATGATGCACCGATTACCATACCCTCTGGCAGGTTATGAAGTGCAATTGCGCAGGCCATAACTACGCCTGCTATAAACAGATCTCGGAATTGACCTGTCTTCTTGTGTTCATTGAGATGGTCGGAGTGAATGAGCTCATCGAGGTCATCCGCTGTCCTTGGGTGGTTCTCATCGATATGCTCAACCTCATGGTTGGTTGCACGGTCAATCAAGGCATTGAGGATATAGATAATTACATATCCTACCAGAACGCCGATTAGGACAACCCATATAGATGTCCTATCCGTTGCTCCCTCCGGCATGAGTGAACTTGGGATAAGGTCAAAGCATACAACCGCCATCATGACGCCACCAGCGAAAGAAAGCAAAAGGCTTACTATCTTGTGTGAATCACGGCGAAGTATTGCACCGACTAGACCACCGAGGCCTGTACCGCCCACTCCGGCTATGGCTGTTAAAATAACAAGCCACCAAATCATTTTCATAATACTTCCTCCAAATTTTTTCTGGTCGGAGTGGCGGGAGTTGAACCCACGGCCTCCTGCTCCCGAAGCAGGCGCGCTACCAACTGCGCTACACCCCGATAATAGGGCACCAGAAACTGGTGCCCTTTAAATTTAGAGATTCTTTCCAGGTTCTTGCAAACTGAACTTATATTTCTTGGAATAATCAGCACCAGCACATAGGTCTATTGTGAGGTCATCTATGTTATAAACAGCTGACCAGAGACTGGTAACGCGGTGCTTTAAGAGATGGTGTCTGTACTCGAGAGTTACGCCATGAAGAATATCCATAGCCTCATCCTCTGTTACGATACCCTTCTTAGGCTCCAATCGATCACGGATGACGTAGTAACGGTTGTAACCAAAGTTACCCTTAACATCGCCAAGCGGGTTCGACTGCAAGAAGTTGGTTGAATATTGATAGAATTTATTTTCCTCTGGATATACGAGTTGCATTCTGTTACTTACATACTCGATGATAACTGATGCGCCACTCTTGTCAGTTACATGGAAGTGATAGTTTGCATAGATTGCATCATGCATATCATATCCCTTGAATAGAGCGATTACCTCATCCACTGTAGCGCATGTATCGAGCGCTGTACGGATTGCAAGTGTCGTTGTGATATCTGGCAAATTAGTGGACTGATGTGTTGCTTTTCCCTTTTGCTCCAGGACCGCAATAACGAGTCCTGTCTCATTCATACCATCCATTACTGTATATGGAGCAAGAAGTTCCACATAGCGCTTCTTGCGGTCCTGTGGAGTACGTTTAAAGCCATATGTCATCATTGTATTGTCGCAGAATCCAATTGACTTGTAGCCGTTCTCAGGAGAACACCATACAACTGTGACAGGAGCATCCTTGTAATCGAAATTACGAGCAAGGAGCAACTTGCCATCAGGTGTCTTGGCATTGAATGTTGAGCAAGCGAAACGACCTGGAATCATGATAAGTGGCACACCGATATTTTTGCTTGCCTTATAGAGCAATTCAAAAGTATTCTTGGTGCCTGGACCTTCCAGCATCTTGTCTAGATGATATGGATTACGATAGTTGAGCATATATACTCTGCCATCGCTATTCTCAACACATTTTAATGAATCGAGTGTATAACTAAGCCTTGTATCCATTAGAAAACCTCTTACTTTTTGAGAGATATTGCCTTCTTAGCAGACTCTACGATATGTTCTGCATCGAGGCCATAGATCTTGAGCATTTCAACTGCTGGACCTGAACCACCAAATGTGTCATTTACGCCAACACGTACAAGTGGTGTAGGAGCCTGCTCGCTGAGTACCTCAGCAACTGCTCCGCCGAGACCGCCGATAATGCTGTGCTCCTCTGCTGTTACAACGCAACCGCACTCTTTTGCAGCCTTGAGAACGATTTCCTCGTCGAGAGGCTTGATTGTGTGGATGTTGATAACACGAGCAGAGATGCCCTCAGCCTTAAGTGTCTCGGCAGCGATAAGTGCTTCATTTACCATGAGACCTGTTGCAATGATTGCTACATCGTTACCAGAAACGAGTTCACAGCCCTTGCCCCACTCAAACTTATAAGTAGCCTCATCGAAAATCTGTGGAACTGCGAGACGACCAAATCTCATATATACAGGACCAACATAGTCAGCAGCTGCAAGTACAGCGGCCTTAGCCTCAACTGCATCTGCTGGGTTGATAATTGTCATGCCTGGGATTGTACGCATGAGAGCGATATCCTCGTTGCACTGGTGTGATGCACCATCTTCACCTACTGAGATACCAGCATGTGTTGCGCAGATTTTAACATTGAGATGAGGATATCCGATTGTATTTCTAATCTGCTCGAATGCACGTCCTGCTGCGAACATTGCAAATGAGCTTGCGAATACTGTGATACCAGAAAGTGAGAGACCAGCAGCAACGCCAATCAAGTTACCTTCTGCGATACCAGCATTGTAGAATCTATCTGGATAAGCCTTCTTGAAAACGCCTGTCTTAGTAGCGCCTGCAAGGTCAGCGTCCATTACGATAACGTTAGGGTTTTTCTCACCGAGAGCAAGGAGTCCGTCGCCATAGCCATCTCTTGTGGCCTTCTTAATTACGTCTGCCATATTAGAGTGCCTCCTTTAATTCTGCCATAGCCTGTGCATACTGATCTGCGTCAGGAGCCTTACCATGCCAGCCAACTTGATTTTCCATGAATGATACGCCCTTGCCCTTTACTGTCTTAGCAATAATGGCTGTTGGAGCGCCCTTGAAGTTCTCTGCTGCTGTGAAAGCATCATCAATCTGATCAAAGTCATGACCATCGATATTGATTACATTGAAACCGAAAGCCTTGAACTTCTCATCAATTGGATATGGTGAATTTACTTCTTCGATAGTACCATCGATCTGAAGGTTGTTGTTATCAACTACAACAACAAGGTTGTCAAGTTTCTTGGCACCAGCAAACATAGCTGCTTCCCAAACCTGACCTTCTTCGATTTCACCGTCGCCAAGGATTGTGTAAACACGATATGACTTATTCTTAATCTTTGCGCCAAGAGCCATACCTACTGCTACAGATATACCCTGACCAAGTGAACCTGTGCTCATATCAACGCCAGGAGTCATATGCATAGATGGGTGACCCTGAAGGCGTGAGCCAGGCTTTCTGAGTGTCTTGATTTCTTCTTCATCAAAGAAACCACGGAGTGCAAGTGCACCGTAAAGTGCAGGTGCTGTGTGACCCTTAGAGAGAACGAAACGGTCCCTGTCCTCCCACTGTGGGTTCTGTGGATCAACGTTCAATTTGTACATATAGAGATATGTCATCAAATCTGAAACAGAGAGTGATCCACCTGGATGGCCAGACTTCGCATTGAAAGTGCCTTCGATAACACTCATGCGAACTCTAGTTGCATCTTTTTGGAGTTTTGCCTTGAGTTCTGCATTCATTGTTTATCCCTCAATTTCCTTAAAAATTTTTCGAAATAATCAGGTAGGGG